>PLRK01000098.1:0-86021 GCA_003163875.1 Acidimicrobiaceae bacterium
GATGAGGCAGGTTATTCCCGCATCACGGTCGTCGCGAGCCAGTTCGAGCCCGACGGACGTTTTCCAACGTTGGCGTTCCCCAATCCTGAGGAGCCCGGAGCGCTCGATCTCGCAATACGCGCCGCCGAGGATGCCGGATCCGCGCTCGTTATCGCCAATGACCCTGACGCGGATCGCCTAGGCGTCGCGGTCAAGGATCATNNAACAGTGGCGGATCCTTCGTGGCGACGAGATCGGATGGTTGTTGGCGTCGACACTACTTCCCGCCATGTCGCCCGACAACGTCGTCGCCACCAGCATCGTGTCCTCGACGATGCTCGAGAAAATGGCGTTGGCGGCCCACGTGCACTTTGTCGTGACGCTCACGGGCTTTAAGTGGATCTCGCGCGCGGGTGGTGCCCTGGCGCTGGGATTCGGCTACGAGGAGGCACTCGGCTTCGCCGTCGACCCCGTCGTCGCGGATAAGGACGGCATGTCAGCGGCACTTGCCCTTGCCCGTTTGGCCCACGACTTGGCTGAGCGTGGAGTTACGCTACTCGACCAACTTGACAAGATCGAGACGACATTCGGCGTGCACGCGGGTTCGCAACTTGCTCTTCGGGCTGAGGGGCCCGAAGGTCTCGAGGCGATTCGTGACGCGGTGCATCGACTTCGAACGGCGCCACCTTCGACGCTCGGCGGCGTCGACGTCACCTCCGTCATTGACCTCGCGAACGGCTACGAGGCGCTGGTGCCGACCGACGGGGTCGTGCTCGAACTTGGCACCCAGGGTCGCGTGGTCGTGCGACCCAGTGGAACCGAGCCGAAGTTGAAAGCGTACGTCGAGATTACGGCGACGCCCGGCCGGGCGAACGAACTGGGGCAACAACGGGCGCGGTGTCAGCGCATCCTTGATCTCGTGCGAAACGACCTCTCGGGGCTTTTACAGCTTTAGAGCTAACGAAGTGCGGCGTAACCCGGCTTGATCACCGTGTTGATGAGGGAAAGTCGCTGGTCGAAAGGACAGAACGAACTCTTCGCCGCGTTCAACGTGAGCCACTCCATGTCCGCGAGTGTCCAGTGAAACGTGCTCGCGCAAACTTCGAATTCGCTCGACATCGTGATACCACTCATCAGACGATTGTCGGTGTTGAGTGTCACGCGGAAGCGAAGAGCGCGTAGCAATTCGATGGGGTGCGTGGCGATCGACTTTGCCGCGCCCGTGTGGACGTTCGACGTCGGACACACCTCCAGCGGTATTCGACGGTCGCGCACGTAACTGGCGAGGCGACCCAATTCGTAATGGTCCCCAACATGCTTGATGTCGTCGACGATACGTACCCCGTGTCCGAGTCGCTCGGCGTCACAAAATTGCACCGCTTCCCATATGGAAGGCAATCCGAACGCTTCGCCGGCGTGGATCGTCATGTGGAAGTTCTCACGCTGAATGAGATGGAACGCACGCAGATGTTCGGTCGGCGGGAAGCCGTCCTCGGGACCCGCGATGTCAAAACCACACACGCCATGGTCGCGGAAGGAGACGGCCAATGCGGCGATCTCCTCGCTCTTGTTCGCTTGGCGCATCGCTGAGAGGATGGCTCGCACGACGATGACGTGTCCTTCGAGGGCCGCTTGACGTGTCCCGTGGTTGAATCCCGCCAACACCGACTCGACGACCTCGTCGAGCTTGAGCCCACGCTCAAGGTGAAGTTCGGGGGCGAAACGCACCTCGGCGTAGACAACGCCGTCACGGGCCAGGTCGAGCGCGCTCTCGCTCGCCACTCGCTCGAGTTGCTCCCTCGTTTGCATCAGCGCCGTCGTGTGACGAAAGCCTTCGAGATAGCGGACCAGGTCACTACCAGGGGTGTCGGCGATGAACCACTGGCGCAGTTGGTTGGGATCGTCAGTCGGTAATTGGTCGTAGCCAACGTCCTTTGCCAATTCGAGCACAGTCTCAGGTCGAAGTCCTCCGTCGAGATGTTCGTGTAAGAGGACCTTTGGCGCTTGAACAATGAGGTCTCTCGTGAGCGCCGGTGAGGACATGCCCTAAGGCTAGTAGTCGCGGGCCGTTTTTAGGCTGTGATCGTTTCGACGAGGAGGGGAAGCGCATCATCAGGTACGCCGTTCAGCACGAAGGCGTCGCGAATAGTGTCGCGACCTTGCGTGAGGTGTGATTCGTCGTCAGCGAAGATCTCGAACAGTGGCTGTCCCTTCGTGACGCGGTCACCCTCTCGTACCAGACACATCACGCCCGCGCCTGCGCTGACGTCGTCTTCCTTGCGTGCTCGACCTGCACCCAGTCGCCAGGCGCTCACTCCTACGCGCAAGGCATCGACCCGCGTGACGACGCCGTCGTCAATCGCCTCGATCGTCTCGTGCAGCTTCGAAGGAGCAAGGTGCGCGTCGGGATCTCCACCTTGTGCTGCGATCATGGCGCGGTAGACCTCGTAGGCCGAGCCGTCGTCGAGCTTCGCGGCGGGGTCTTCGTCGATGCCGACGAGAGAGAGCATGGAGGAAGCGAGCGAAAGCGTGAGCTCGCGCACATCGCGCGGCCCATCGCCTTGGAGGACCCGCACTGATTCAATCACCTCGAGAGCGTTGCCAACGGCTTGTCCGAGTGGCTCGTTCATTGCCGTGAGTTGTGCGACCGTGGCGACGTCGTGGCTCACGCCGAGTTCCACCATGGTCGTCGCGAGCTCTCGAGCGCGTTCGATGTCCTTGATGAAGGCACCTCGTCCAACCTTGACGTCGAGCACGAGAGCTTGGGTCCCTTCGGCGATCTTCTTGGACATAATCGACGATGAGATCAGCGGAATCGATTCGACGGTGCTCGTGACGTCGCGCAACGCGTAGAGCCGTCGGTCCACGGGCGCCAATCCTTGCCCCGCGGCGCATATCACGGCACCGACCGATTCGAGTTGGTGTCGGATCTCGTCATTACTGAGAGCAGCGCGCCAACCCGGGATCGATTCGAGTTTGTCCAACGTCCCTCCGGTGTGACCAAGCCCTCGCCCAGAGAGTTGGGGAACTGCGGCGCCGCACGCGGCGACGAGGGGAGCGAGGATCAAGGAAATCTTGTCACCGACGCCGCCGGTCGAATGTTTGTCGACGGACGGTCGTGATAGTCCCCGTAGGTCGAGGGTCTCGCCCGATGCGATCATGCGATCCGTCCACGTACGAAGCTCTCGGTGTCCGAGACCCTGGAAGTAGATAGCCATGAGGAGAGCCGACATCTGTTCTTCGGCGACGTCACCGCCTTGATAGGCGTCGAGGACCCACGTAATCGCGTCGTCACTAAGTTCGTCACCATCTCGCTTGGCGCTGATCACGTCAACGGCAGAGAACCTACTCATTGATTCTTTCGAATCCCAAGGTCCTCGGGACCGAAGGCGTCAGGTAGGAGTTCGTGCAGGTGTTTGGGTTCGCGTCCTTCTCCAGCGTCGATCAGGAGTCCGTTACCCCCGTGTTCAAAGAGGAGTTGGCGGCATCGTCCACAGGGGGCGATGGGTTGATGATCGCCTGCCACGATGGCGACGGCCGCGAGTCGCCCTCCCCCTTGACGAATCAGGTCGCTCACGAGAGAGCATTCCGCACAAAGCGTCAATCCGTAACTGGCGTTCTCCACGTTGGCGCCTTCAACGATGCGACCATCAGTCGTGTAACCAGCGGCGCCCACGCGTACTTTGGAATAAGGGCTGTAGGACGTCACGCTCGCGCGGATAGCGTGCTCACGCACGTCATCCCACGGAATCTCATTCAAGGAACTCACGGTCAAACAGTACACTTCGCAGTGCGTGGACAAATTTCTGGAGCAACATGTTGTGCTGAGCGACGAAGTCGCAACGGCACTCTTCGAAGGACGTGGCGTCGTGGCACTCGAGACGACCATCGTCGTGCACGGGCTTCCCGCGCCAATCAATCTCGAGGTCGCCAATGAGTGCGCCAAGGCCGTGCGCAACGCCGGGAGCGTACCGGCAACCATTGGTGTGTTGGGCGGAAAGATTGTCGTCGGACTGCGTGACGACGAACTCGAGGAACTCGCGTCACCTCGTCGCCATGCGGCGAAACTCTCGGCGCGCGACCTCGGCGTGGCGATTGCGAATGAAGTCGACGGCGCGACAACGGTGGCGGGAACGATCGCGGTCGCCCGCGCCGTGAATATTGATGTCATGGCGACGGGGGGACTTGGTGGTGTCCATCGCGGGGCCCAGCAGACTTTTGATGAGTCGGCTGATCTGACCGCGTTATCGCGAACTTCGATTGCCGTCGTGGCTTCGGGCGTGAAATCTATCCTCGACATTGGCGCGACGCTCGAGCGACTCGATTCGCTCGGTGTTCCCGTGGTGGGTTATCGCACGACGAGGTTTCCCGGGTTCTATCGAAGCGATAGTGGTTTCGGCGTCGATTGGTCGATGGAGAGTCCGCGTGATGTGGCGTCTGCCTTCCGGGCACATCGGTTGTTCTCGCCCACCGGCATGCTGATCGCGAATCCGGTGCAACAAAGTGTGCAGTTGGATGCGACCTTGCATGACGACGCGCTCGCGAGTGCCCTTCAGAAGGCCAATGACCTCGGGGTCACGGGCAAGGACGTGACACCAGTCGTCCTCGCGGAGTTTGCGAACTACACCGGCGGTAAGAGTGTCCAAGTGAATCGAGATTTGGTGGTCGCGAACGCCAGCGTGGCGTCACAGATCGCGTTCGAGTTAGCGGGGTCGCGATCATGAATCAAAAGCACGTCGTCATCCTTGGTGACGCCATGCTCGACGTCGTCGTGCGCGCCCTCGAGCCGGTACACCTGACGAGTGACACATCATCAAAAGTACTTCTTTCACGCGGTGGATCCGCCGCGAACATAGGGGTTGAAGTCGCACTCAATCATCACGTCGCCTTCGTCGGTGTGGTGGGTGACGATTCAGCGGGCGAGGTGTTCACGCGCGATCTTCGCGACGCGGACGTCACGCCACTCGTGCACGTGTTGCCGGGATCGACGGGCGTCGTCGTCGCGTTTGTCAATGACAAGGGCCAGCGAGCGATGCTGACAGATCGCGGTGTGAATCCTCGTCTCACGTCAGAAGTCGTGCGCAGCGGACTCCAAAGCCACTTTGATCATCTGCACGTCTCTGGCTACACGGTGCTCGACCAGAGGACGAGAAAATTGGCTACCGAGGCGTTGTGGATCGCTCACGAACACGGTGCCAGCACGTCGGTCGATGTCTGTTCAGTAGGTCCGTTGCGCCAAGTCGGAGCGAAGAAATTCTTAAAGGCCATTGGACCAGTGTCGATGTTGTTCGCGAATCAGGAAGAAGCGAAGGAATTGTCCGGTGAGAGCGACGTACGCAACGCGTTGAAGTTCCTACAGGAGCGCTCGAAAGAGGTCGTGATTACGCTCGGCAAGGGAGGGGCGATCGCGTCCTGTGAGGGAGAGGTCGTGCGAAAGCCTTCGCGGAACGTCGAGGTCGTGGACACGACTGGTGCCGGTGACGCTGCGACCGGCGTGTACTTGTCGCGCCGACTGAGCGGACGTAGTTGTAATCAGTCATTGGAGCTCGCGATGAGTCGCGCGGCCCAAGTAGTTCGGCGAATGGGTTCGCGGCCGTAGCGCTTGGGCGGCGTCGACTAGTGACGCTGGAACGGTACGCCGTCAGCCGCCGGGGGGCGGATACGCCCGACGAGACCCGACACCACCGCAATCGTGATCAGGTACGGCAGCGCGGTGATGAACTGTTGGGGAATGACCAACTGATTCAAGTACAGATTGAGGTTCGCGCTCAGCGCGATGGTGAAACCAAAGAGCAGTGAAGCCATAAGCGCGCCATAAGGACGCCAACGTCCAAAGATCATGATGGCGAGAGCGATGTAGCCGTACCCCGCCGTCATGCCGTAGGTGAATGGTGATCCCGGTCCCAACGTGAAACCCGCGCCACCGACTCCGGCGATGAATCCTCCAAGAATCACGGCGCCGTAACGGATGTGGACGACGTTGATGCCAACGGTCTCTGCGGCGATCGGTTTCTCTCCGACTGAACGCACGCGAAGCCCCCATCGGGTGCGAAAGAGGGCGAAGTTCGCAATGATGACCGCCGCGAAGGCAATGAAGACGAGCACGTTTTGATCGAAGAGCACCGGCCCAATGAGTGGGATGTGCGAGAGCCCGGGAATGGCCCAGACCGGAAGACCGTAGGAGCCGTCGAGATTCTGGTGGACGTTAAGGACCTGGGTTGTCAAGAACTGCGACATCGCCGTGCAGAAGGCGACAATCACCACGCCGACGATGATCTGGTTGGCCTGGTAGCGAAGTGCCATCACGGCGAGAATCCAGCCGAATAAAGCGCCAAAGAGGCCCGCGAGTAGCAGCGCGAAGGTCATGGAGATTCCCGATCCTCGAAATGCGCTCGCAAAGACAATGGAAGCCAAAGCACCGGCCATGAATTGACCCTCGATGGCGATGTTGACCACTCCCGCTCGTTCGCACAGGGTGCCCGATAGTGAGCCGAACATCAAGAAGGTCGACACCGCAACGGCACTGGCCAAGATACTGGTGAGCTGTAAGGGGAGGCTACCGCGAGCGACCCAGATGAGAAAGCCCAATAGGAAGATCAACAGTCCGCCGTACAACATCCCCGAGGCGCTGCGGTCGAATCGCCTCCACGCCATCAGCGCGCCCGCCCCGATACTCATGATGCCGAACAAGTAACCGGTGAGGGCGACGTCAACCGTCATTGTTCGTAGCTGACCATGAAGGTTGATACCCCACCAGAGAAACACTGGCCAAATGAACAAATACGCACCAATGAGAATCGCGATCGTTCTGGATCCGCGAACCGTCTCGAAGATGTGACCAATGCGAGCAACGGACCTCGGACGTACCGCTACGGCGATGATCGCAATTCCTGCCAGCAAGAGTATGACTCGTAGGAAACTGGAGACCACGGGCCAGACCGTCGCCGTGTTATAGCCGAACTGGATCGTTGTGTGTAGTTTTGAGTCAGTTGACCCGTACCAAAGAATCTCGAGGGCACCCATCGCCATGAGTGTGATGCCATAGGCAAGTGAACGTGTGCGTGAAATGATCCGCAGGTTGTCCAGAGTGACGATCTCGCGTGTTGCGGTAGTCATCAGATCCAACCTCCCGTATTGTTGTTACTCACAAGTCGTGCGCCACCACGCAAATGGAAGATCTCGACCAAGAGCGCTGGCGTCGCCACGCAGAAGACGACGACGGCCTGGATGACGTCGGCGAGAGAGAATTGGATGTTGGTAGGGGTGAAGGCCTGCATCGCTTCGCCGCCAGAGAACATCGCACCGAAGAAAATCGCCGCGAAGAAGACGCCCCATGGCTTGTTGCGACCTAAGAGCGCCACGGTGATGGCGTCGAAGCCATAGGAGCCGCCAAAATTAGGGGTAACGAAGTGGTCGACGCCGGTGAGCTCCAACATCCCCGCGAGACCCAGCAGTCCTCCGGCGAGGGCCAAGCAAATGATGATGGAGCGTTTCGAGAAGATGCCGGCCACTCGGGCGGCGTCCGGGTTCTGGCCGACCATGAGGAGCTCGAAACCGGTCTTGGAGCGGTTGAAGAACCATTGCACGGCGATGACGGCGACGAGGGCGATGACAAATCCGACGTTGAGTAGAAGCGAGGAATTAATGTGCGAAAACAAGTACGGAAGTTGCCCCGACACCCCCACTGCCTTCGAAGCGCCGTCGAGGACGCCTGGCCGAGCAAAGAGGGGTTGGATAAGTAAATACCCGAGGATTGCAATCATCGTGTAATTGCTCATCATGGTGACGATGACCTCGTGGGCCCCGGTGTAGGCCTTCAGCACTCCAGCGAATCCCGCCAGAGCTGCTCCCCCAGCGATTGCTGCAAGCATCTCAAGGGGAACTTGGAGAATTGGTGTGAGGTGAATCGAGAAACCGACGAGCAGGGCGAGGACGCCACCAAGGATCACTTGACCTTGCCCACCGATGTTGAACAGTGAACTGCGAAAGCCAATAGCAAGTCCGAGTCCAGCGACGATGAGAGGGGTCGCGTAGGTCAAGGTCGCCGAAAGGGGACCAAGAACAATTCCCAAGTTGGCTTTGCTCGGGTCGTCAATCAAAACTCTTAGTGCGTGAAAGTTGATCACCGCGCCTTGGAAAAGCTGTTCGTACGCGAACCATACAGTGTTAAAACTGCTCGCGATGGTTCCCCCGGGATGGGAGAAAAAATGTGACCACGAGGTCAACAAGAGCGGTTGCGTGACGATAATCATGATGCCGCCAAAACTGAGTCCCATGAAAAGTGCCAGAACCAGGACGAGGAACATGTTGGCTTGACGAACTCGCATGGCGAAGCGCAAGATCGCTCCGAGTTGGGGATTTTGAAATTCCGTCGTAGTCACAGCGTTGCCTTGTCTGCGCCGGCGCCCGCCATGAGCAGGCCGAACTCTTCGCGACTTGTCGAGGGTGGAACAATCGCTTGAATCTCGCCGTCGTAGAGAACTGCCACGCGGTCCCCAAGGGCCACGACCTCGTCCAGCTCACTCGAAACGATGATGACCGCAACACCAGAATCTCGAATGTCGACGATCTGGCGGTGCATGAATTCAATCGATCCAACGTCGAGTCCGCGCGTAGGTTGCGAGCAAATGAGGATCTTCAACTCGCGCGATAGTTCGCGCGCCATCACGACTTTTTGCTGATTGCCCCCGGACAATGCGCCGACGGGTGCTTCCTCGCTTTGAGCTCGAATGTCGAACGATTCGCGCAGCGCGGCGCCGTTCGCCTTGATTGCTTTCAAATTTCTCCCAAATCGACGTCGAAACCGCGAGTCGTCGAGCTGGTCAAGCACCAAATTGTCCGATATTGACAGACTCGGAATGAGTCCGTAGCGCTGCCGGTCCTCGGGCACGTGCCCGACGCCCGCGTTCAAAAAGTGGCGCACGCTCTGTCCGGCGAGGTTGGCACCATTGAGCACAATGTTCCCAGACGAAGGATGGCGCATGCCAGTTAGTGCTTCCACAAGCTCCGTTTGTCCGTTGCCTTGGACACCAGCCACGGCCAGTATCTCACCGGCGCGAACGTCAAATGAAACATCCTTTACACTCGTTAGCCCACGCGCATCCTCAACGTAGAGGGCTTGGACCTCTAGTACGACGTCGCCAGGCGTGGCGGGATTTTTTTCAACGACGAAATTGATGCTCCGACCGACCATCAGTGTGGCGAGCCCACGTTCGTCGGTCTCAGCGGGGGAGGTTACACCGACGATCTCGCCCAGGCGCATCACCGTGATGACGTCAGCTAATGCGAGTACCTCGCGGAGTTTATGGGTGATGAAGATGATGGACTTGCCGCTGGCTTTCAGCGATCGCAAGATGACCATGAAGGCGTCCGTCTCCTGGGGGGTCAAGACCGCGGTCGGTTCATCCAAGATCAGCACCGAGGCGTCGTGACTGAGCGCCTTGAGAATCTCCACTCGTTGTTGAGCGCCGATCGGCAGGTTTTCAACCGTCGCATTCGGATCATCTATTTCGAAGTTGTACTCCTTGGCGAGTTCAAGTAGTCGAGTGGTCGCCGCCTTGTAGTCAATGACTGGCCACGGCCTCACTGGTTCGGAACCGAGAATCACGTTGTCCGCGACACTGAAAACGGGAATGAGCATGAAATGCTGATGCACCATGCCAATACCATGATTGACGGCGTCCTTGGGGTCCGCAATGGTGACGACTTCGTCGTCGATAAGAATTTGTCCTTCGTCGGGAATAAGAAGTCCGTAGAGGATATTCATCAGTGTTGATTTTCCGGCGCCGTTCTCACCAAGCAAGCAGTGAATCTCGCCGGGATTGACGACCAGGTTCACGTTGCTGTTTGCGGTGAGCGAACCGAACCTTTTGGTGATACCGCGCAACTCAAGTTTCATTGCTCAATCCGTTTTCAGTCGTTTAGAAACAACGAGGGGCTGAGCCGTGCGGCCCAGCCCCTCGTTGTACGAATTACAACTCGGAGGCGTTAGCTGCTGGCGCCGCCAACGGGTACCTTGATTTCACCGGCTTCGATGCCCTTCGCGATCTGGGCAACTCCCGCGATGACGGCCTTAGGCAACATCTTCGCCATTGCGCTCTGGGAGTCCTGAACAAATGCGGCGCCACCGTTGGCGAGCGTTCCAATGTAGTCTCCCCCGGCGTACGTTCCTGTCGCCTGGGCGATGACTGCGGCCTTCACTGAGGCGGTGACGCCCTTGGTGACCGAGTTAAGGAACAGGTTGCAGTCCGCCGCGTCAGACACGCAGCCGTCTGTGTCAACCCACTCGACGTTGGCCTTCAGTTTGTGCGCGGCATTCCAAGTTTTCACTGCTGACGTCGTGCCCAGTCCGTCGTTGCCTGCCACCGGGAAAATGGTCGTGGCGCCTTGGGAAAGGAAGGCGTTCGTGTCGGCACGCGCTGTCGCGGTGTCGGTGAAGCTACCAATGAAGGTGCCCTTCTGCGTGACTTCGCTCCATCCGAGGACCTGCACCTTGTGCTTTGGCTTTGCCTCGTTGTTGTAGAACTGAACACCATCCCAGAAGCCGTCCATGTAGTTAGTGACCGATGAGAACTGCTCGCCACCGTAGGTCGCGACCTTGGGTGCCTTCGGGTTCTTCAAGACGGCGTAGGCCGCAGCTTCAAAACCACCAAGGAATGCATCCTGCTGGGTTTCGTAGGTGAGGCCCAAAATGTTGTTACCAGGGGCCGTTCCCGTGTACGGCGCAACCGCGATGCCGTCATTGCCCGGACTCGTGTCGCCGTTGTCGACCTGTGCAAAGTGGATCGTTGGGTTCGCCACCGCGGCATTCCACGTGGCGTCTGACATCAAGAAGCCGACTGTGATAATGATGTCGCACTTTTCAGCAACGAACGAGGCTATTTCGGAGTCGTAGTTCGACTCGGTGCCGTTCGAAGGCGTCGAGATGACCGACGTGGAAATGTTCTTGCTCACTTTGGCACCCTCTTGGAGACCAAGGAATGCTGAAGCGTTGAACGACTTGTCGTTGATGCCGCCGGTGTCGGTGACTTCACACGCAAGGGTGTTCGCATACGTGGTATGGGCCACCCTCGTCGTAGCACCTGCCGAGACCGCAGTGCACGATAGCGCGAGAACGACCAAACCTATTGATGGAGCAAGACGACGAACGCCCAAGAACTTCATGCCTCTATTCATTCTTCCCTCCGGAAAATCGATATGCCGGTTTGCCAAAAACTATTGCGTTTTTCACTTACCGGACAGTTTGTGATTTGGACAATAGCCGAACCTTCGCCTCGCCACTGGGGCCCTCATTACGTCAGCGTTAAGTGTTTCCTCAAGAAAAGGGTTCGTTGAAATATGACCAAAGCGGTCACTGTTTGGCTGGCGCCGCCACTTTTTTCGGGACGAAAAAACTTCCGGCGAGCGCAATAAGCGTGATGAGGGCAGATATCTGAAATGCGCGCTGGTAGCCGCCGACGAGCGCGACGCCCGATTGCGGGTCGACGAACGTCCGACTGCGATCCGCCGCGACGGTGGCCAATATGGCGAGTGCGAGCGACCCACCTACCTGACGAGAGGTGTTAAGGACACCAGAGGCGAGACCGGCATCCGCTCGGTCAACGCTAGACGTGGCCGCGTTGGCGAGCGGAGAGAACAACAGCCCCATGGCAAACGAGCACAGAATCGCTGGTAAGAAAACGGCTCCCCAGTACGAGCTTCCCACTTTGATCAGGGAAATCCATAAGAAGCCAAGTGTGGCAATCGATGTCCCGGTCAAGAGTATGGGTCGAGCGCCGGTCTTGGCCATGATGCGAGAACTTATTTGGGCTCCCGCGATAATGCCCAGCGCCATTGGCAGAAATGCGAAACCAGCCTTCACTGGTCCGTAGTGCAGGATCGTTTGGAAGTAATACGTAAGGAAGTACCACATGGCAAAGAACGCGCCGCCCACTAAGAACATGACGACGTTGGCCGAACTCAGCGCCCGTGATTTGAATATCCGAAATGGCACGAGAGGGTGCGACGCGACGTTGGACTCCCAGAACAAGAACGCAATGAGTGCAATGGCGCCACCAATGAACCACGAAAGGGTGAACGACGAGCCCCAGCCGTGCGTCGTGGTGTTGACGACACCGTAGATGATCGATGCCAGCGAGCCGGTGACGAGAACCGCGCCCGTGATGTCGAGTTTCACTTCGGCGTCACGGTTACGCATTTCTCGCAAGTACAACGCGGCGGCGACCGCCGCGATAATGCCGAACGGCACGTTTATGAAAAATACCCAGCGCCATGACGCAAGACCAGTCAAGATGCCGCCGAGTAGGCCGCCAACCGCGCCACCGGCACCCGCGACCGCGCTCCACGCACCAATCGCCTTGGGAAGACGCGGACCTTGAAAGGTGGTGACGATGATCGTGAGGGTCGCGGGAGAAAGAATCGCACCGCCGATGCCTTGCACGGCGCGAATCGCCACCATTTGCGAACCCGTCTGGGCGAAGCCCGCACCAATGCTCGCCAACGTGAAGATGAAGATGCCGGTCATGTACACGCGTCGTCGACCGAAGATGTCGGCGGCCCTTCCGCCTAAGAGCAGAAAGCCAGCGAAGGTCAACACGTAGGCGTTCACGACCCATTGCGCCGAAGAGACACTGAAGTGCAAGTCGCGACCCATTCGAGGTAATGCCACGTTGACGATCGAGACATCCAGTACCACCATGAATTGCGCCAAGCACGCAATTGACAAGATGATCCAGTCCGGAGCGTGACGAACAGGGGCTTTGGTGGTCGTGGACATGGAACGAGTGTAATGGTGTTGATTTTCTTGCATCGCTTTCGCGCAACTCCCTTCCAATTTTTCGGTAACACTAGAGGTGATGGCCGCACAGTTCATATTCACGATGCGCGATCTTCGTCGCTTCTATCCCCCGGATCGCGAAGTTTTGAAAGGTATCAACCTCTCGTTCTATCCCGGTGCCAAGATCGGGGTCATTGGAGCCAATGGTTCTGGCAAATCGTCGCTACTTCGGATTATGGCCGGGCTCGACGATGGCTTCACGGGCGAGGCACGCCTCACGCCGGGTTTCAGCGTGGGCTATCTCTCGCAAGAGCCCCAACTCGATCCGACCAAGGACGTCGTGGGTAACGTCGCTGACGGCGTTGGTGAACAGCGCGATCTCCTCACTCGCTTCAACGAGGTCTGTGCCGCGTTCGCCGATCCAGACGCCGACTTTGACGCACTGTTGAGCGAACAAGCGGACCTACAAGCGAAGATCGACGCTGCCGGCGCGTGGGACCTTGAGCGAGCTCTCGAAATCGCCATGGACGCATTGCGACTTCCGGCACCCAACGCCGACGTCACAAAACTCTCGGGAGGGGAGCGCCGTCGCGTCGCACTGTGTCGATTACTGCTCTCGAAGCCTGATCTTTTATTGCTTGACGAACCAACCAATCACCTCGACGCCGAGTCGGTGGCGTGGCTCGAGCGCACGCTGCAGGACTACACCGGCACCGTGGTTGCGATCACCCACGACCGCTACTTCTTGGACAACGCCGCGTCGTGGATATTGGAACTCGACCGCGGCCACGGCATTCCGTGGGAGGGGAACTACTCGAGTTGGCTGGAGCAAAAACAAGCACGTCTCGCCTCCGAGGAGAAAGCTGACAAGGTTCGCCAAGCCGCACTCGAGCGGGAACTCGAATGGATACGCATGTCACCACGTGCACGTCAGAGCAAGGGCAAAGCTCGGCTCAGCGCGTTTCATGAACTACAAGCGGAATCTGAATCCGCAGAGCGGCGCGCGGACAAGTTCGAGATTGCGATCCCACCAGGTCCTCGACTCGGTGACGTCGTCGTAAACGCGTCGACGATCACGAAGAGCTTCGATGACCGTTTGCTCATCGAGGACCTCACGTTCCTCTTGCCTCCGGGAGGGATCGTAGGAGTGATCGGTCCCAACGGGGCAGGCAAGACGACGCTCTTCAAGATGATGCTCGGACTCGAGCAACCCGACGCGGGCACAATCGAGGTCGGCAGCACCGTCGCCTTCGCCTACGTCGACCAAAGTCGCGACAATCTCGATCCGGCCAAGAGCGTCTACGACGAGATCAGCGAGGGCCAAGAACACATGGTCGTTGGAAGTCGTGAGATCCACTCTCGCGCCTACGTCGCGAGTTTCGGTTTCAAGGGCAGCGATCAACAGAAAAGAGTTGGCGAGATCTCGGGGGGCGAGAGGAACCGCGTCCAGCTCGCCAAGGTCCTGCGAAGTGGGGGCAACGTGCTGCTCTTGGACGAACCGACGAACGACCTCGACGTCGACACGCTGCGTGCGCTGGAGGACGGACTGTTGAATTTTCCTGGTTGCGCGGTCGTCATCAGCCACGATCGCTGGTTCCTCGACCGCATCGCCACGCACGTGCTTGCGTTCGAGGGTGACGCGGTAGTGCGTTGGTTCGAGGGTAACTTTTCGGACTACGAAGCAGAACGTCATAAGCGTCTCGGCACCGACGCCGATCAGCCTCAGCACTTTCGTTACAAACCACTCACGCGTTCTTGGGCTCCTCGCGAAAAGCCAAGTAATCGCTAGAAGTAAGGTGCTGAACGTGGACAACGGCACTGATTATTCGGCGTATCTACGAATAAGTGATCTCCTGGAATTGCAGATTCCACTGACCAAGGATGCGCCCGACGAACTGCTGTTCATTGTCGTACACCAGTCCTATGAGCTCTGGTTTAAGGTCATCATCGACGAGTTGCGCCGGGCCAGTTTGGCTCTTCACAACAACGAACCGTGGGTGGCGACGCCGCACCTGCGCCGGACGGTCGTCATCGAGGACCTATTGCTCGAACACCTTCGCGTGCTCGAAACGATGTCGCCCGAAGGTTTCCTCGAGTTTCGCGACCCCCTCAATCCGGCGTCAGGCTTTCAATCGTGCCAGTTTCGCGCCATCGAGTTTCTTAGTGGTGCGGGCAAGAAGGCAATGTTGAGTTTCGAACTGTTCGACGAGTTCCAACGACAATGGCTTCGCGAGATCAGCGAAGCACCGAACGTATGGTCGGGGTTTGAGCATGCGCTTCGACGTACCCTCGGGGCGAGTGATCACGATGATCTGCTTGAGGTACTTGGTGCGCTGTATCACGATCACACGACAGCCCAAACGTCGTCACTGCACGCAGTCGCAGAGCTCTTGATGGATCACGATGAGCGTCTCGCTATGTGGCGTCACCAGCACATGATGATGGCTGGACGCCAGATCGGACGTCGCCCTGGTACCGGAGGGAGTGAGGGAATGGCGTATCTGGATACGACGATCACGCAACGCCTGTACCCGATGTTGTGGGAAGTGAGGTCGATCTTGTGATTCTTCGTGACGACTGTGCAGCAATGGACGAGAACGACGAGTTGTGTTCGTTGCGCGGTGAATTTTGTTTCAACGAAAGAGAGATTTATCTTGACGGTAATTCGTTAGGTCCCTTGTGTGAGGCGTCGAGTCGTCGGGTGCGAGAGGTCGTCAGCGAGGAGTGGGCGAAAGGGCTGGTGCGTAGCTGGAACACCGCAGGATGGATGCTCGAACCAACGCGCTTGGGTGACAAGATCGCTCCGTTGATTGGCGCTGAGCCCGGTGAGGTCGTTGTCGCCGACACCCTCACGTTTCTACTCGCGAAGTTGATCGGTGGCACTCTCGCGCTGCGCCCGGATCGCCACGTCATCATCACCGACGAGGCAAATTTTCATTCCGATCTCTACATCGTCGAAGCGATGGCCCAGCGGGCTGGTCGCCCCATGACAGTGAAGACGATTGAACGCGCGACACTTGACGAACACCTAGACGACGACGTTGCCCTCGTGATGCTGACGCACGTCGACTTTCGAACTGGCGAGATGCTCGACATGAAGGGCATCACCAAGAAGGCGCACGACTCGGGCGCCCTCATGCTCTGGGACCTCGCGCATTCAACCGGTGCAGTGCCCATCGACGTGAGCGGGTGCGACGTCGACTTCGCCGCGGGGTGCACGTACAAGTACTTGAACGCTGGACCGGGTTCTCCGGGATTTGCGTATATTCGGCGTAACTGGCAAGGCGTCATCGAGAATCCGTTACCAGGTTGGCTCGGTCACGCGCGGCCCTTTGACTTCGAGCGCACGTACGAGCCCGCTGAGGGGATGCAGGCATTCGTCACCTCGTCGCCGTCGATCATCGCGCTCGCGTCACTTGACGGGGCGCTCGAGGTTTTCGCCCAAGCCTCAATGAGCCAGATTCGACGCAAGAGCTTGGCGTTGACTGACCTGTTTATGGCGCTGGTCGAAGACCGGCTGCCCGGCGTTTTTGAGATCGTCACGCCACGAGCGCACGACAAGCGAGGCAGTCAAGTCGCCCTGCGCCACGACGACGGCTATGGCATCATCCAAGCACTCATCGAACGTGGTGTCATTGGCGACTTTCGTGATCCCGATATTTGCCGCTTTGGGTTTACGCCCTTGTACCTGCGATTTGTTGACGTCTATGACGCGGTCGAGCGAATGGTCGAAGTCTTCAATTCTGCGATGCATCTTGATCCGCGCTACCGCGTGCGAAACCCGGTCACGTAGCTCACTGCGAGAAGACGACCGTGCGGTTGCCCACGAGGGCGACTCGATCCTCAGCGATCAAGCGCACCGCACGAGCAAGCACGTTACGCTCGATGTCACGACCGAGCGAGACCAGGTCACTTGGTCGGCGGGCGTGGCTTACGCGAACGACGTCTTGTTCGATGATGGGTCCTTCGTCGAGTTCGGGCGTGACGAAGTGCGCCGTTGCCCCAATGAGTTTGACGCCGCGCTCGTAGGCCTGGTGATAGGGCTTGGCCCCTCTGAACCCTGGCAGGAACGAGTGATGGATGTTGATGGCTCGCCCGCTCAAGTCCGCGCACAGCGACGCCGAGAGGACTTGCATGTAACGCGCGAGTACGACGACGTCGACGTGCAAACTCGTGAGCAAGACGCGAAGTTCATCCTCCGCTGCCTGTTTGGTCGTCTCGGAAACAGGAATCTCGAAGAAGGGCACGTTGTAGCGAGCTGCGAGCGGGCCGCACACGTCGTGATTCGAGACGATCGCGACGATGTCGAGTGGAAGGTCACCTTGCTCGCGCCGGTACAGGAGATCGGCGAGACAATGGTCGAACTGCGAGACCATAATGATCGCGCGTCGTTCCACCTGCTCGTTGCGAAGACCGAGTTGCGGCGTGAACGGTGCCAATTCTCGCGTCAACAGATCACGCACCTCATCTATGTCGCCCTGTTGGGTCTCGAAACGAGTGCGCATGCAAAATTGCTGCGTGACCGGGTCAGTGAACTGGTCATTCTCGAGGATGTTGCCGCCAACTTCGACGATGGATGTACTCGTCGCACGCACGATGCCGGGCCGGTCGAGGCATTGCAATGTCATGACGTAGGTGAACACGAATCCTCTTTCTTCTCAAGCGTAGGAGAGCGGCATGAATGCACCATCGCCCATCGAGACGAGCGGCGCCCCAGCACCTGTGGCTTTTCGCTAGTGCTTGTACGAGTAAAAACCTTGGCCTGACTTTCGCCCTAAGAGTCCGGCTTGGGTCATTCGAGAGAGCAGCGGGGGCGGCGCCATGTGGGGCTCCTTGAATTCCTCGAACAACGACTCGGCAACCGCCAGCGTCGTATCGAGACCAATGAGGTCGGTCAGGGCCAGTGGTCCAAGAGGGTGCGCGCAACCAACGACCATGCCGGTGTCAATGTCCTCAGCACTCGCGAATCCTGATTCGAGCATCCGTACCGCGCTCAATAAGTAGGGGATCAACAACGCGTTGACGACGAATCCCGCTCTGTCCGGCGAGGTGATGACCTTCTTCTTGAGTGCGGTGCTCGCGAAATCGCGCGCGCGCGCGGTGGTATCGGGACTGGTCAGGAGCGAAGAAATCAACTCAACTAATCGAAGCACCGGCACGGGGTTGAAGAAGTGCAGCCCAATGACTTGTTCGGGTCGACGAGTCGCCATCGCGAGTTTGATGATGGGAATTGACGAGGTATTCGTCGCGAGAATGGCTGCCGGGTCCTGGACGACGGCGTCGAGTGTCTTAAAGACATCAACCTTGGTCTTCTCGTCCTCGGCGACGGCTTCGATGACGAGCTGCGCGTCGGCGAGTTTCTTGAAATCTTCGCTATAGGTCAGGTTCGCCCGCGCACGATTGGCTTCATCGTCGGGGAGTTTTCCTGACGAGACTGCTCGAGCGAGCGACTTCTCGATGCGGTCACGCCCTAAATTTAGGGCATCGGTATTGCGCTCAATGACGACAACGCTCGAACCTGAACGCGCGACGATCTCGGCGATGCCCGAACCCATAAGTCCACACCCGACGACTCCTACACGTTCCATAGCAACTCCTTTTCGCCCACGACGTCACATCGTTCGTCGAAAGTCTAGAGCCGTCGTGCGCTGTTCTCTTTGGTCAGTCGACGAGCGTGTAGGTGTTCTCGAGTTCGTCTTGCAGGACAGTCGCGACGTGTTCAGTCGTGTCGACGACAAGTTCGCTCGTCAGTACTCGTGATGCGTAGCGCCAACCCGCCGGTAACTGCAGTGTGGCACCGAGTTGGTCGAGCGAATCTTCACGCAGCGTTCGATCAACTCCCGTGCAGTAAGCCTGCATCACGTAGGTCCTTCCTTCGGGGCTGGTCAGTTCGTGCACGGCGCTGCCTTCGTCGAAATACCACACGGCGCCACGATTCACGTGGCGCTCCTTGTACGAGACTCGCGCAACGTCACCGTCGAGTTCGAGTGTCGCGACCAAGCGCATATCGATGCCGCCGAACGCGCGCAGCAGCGGGTTGACGTTCTGGACTTTCCCGATTCCGTCCATGAGCCAGTAGCGCGGTCCATTTAAGAGCGCAAAGGTAGCCTCGAATTCTTTGGCGATGAGCTCAGCGTCAAGGGCACGCCAGAGTTCATCGGGACAATCATTCAAGGGAAACGAGTTGTACACCTCGACGCGGGTCTCGTTACCCAAATAGGCCAACAGGACTTCGCCGTAGCGCATTCCTCGTAGGTTCGATAACAGGCGCTCCGAGGGTGCCATCGCGATTCCTCTCTATGACGTGGGTCGATTCTTCCAAGTGCTTAGCACCAATTGAAGTACCGGAACTCGCTTCGCCCCCACCTCTCTGGGGCGTCGCGTTCTCGATACGATTGACGTGCGCAGTTCGTCTGACATCGTTCGAGAAGGCAGAGAGTATGGACATCGTCAATATCATCGTCGAGATTCCTCGCGGAAGTCAGAATAAGTACGAGTACGACCACGAGAATCACACCATCAAGTTAGACCGCCACCTGATTGTCTCGATGGGTTATCCGGCCGAGTATGGTTTCGTGCCCGACACATTGGGTGGCGACGGCGACCCGCTTGACGCGCTGGTCTTGACCGAGTTTCCGACATTCCCCGGGTGCTTGATCGAAGCCAAGATCCTCGGTATGTGCATCATGGAAGACGAGAAGGGCAAGGACGAAAAACTTCTGGCGGTGCCCTCCTATGACCCCGCCTGGAAGAAGGCAACCGACATTAGCGACGTGCCCAAGAGCGTGCTTGATCGGATCTCGCATTTCTTCACCGTGTACAAGGACTTGGACGAAGGTAAGTGGATGAAGGTCGAAGACTGGGTCGGTCGCGACGCTGCGCTCAAGGAACTTGAAGCGTCGCGCGTTCGTTTCCAGGCCTAATAGCTGCTAGGCGTGCTGTGACCTATTCGGACTCCATCGACATCGAAGCGAATGCCCAACGCGTTTTTGACGTCGTGACTGACCTGCCCTCCATGGGACGACTATCTCTCGAGAACACTGGCGGCTCGTGGATCGGCACTGCGACCGGACCGGGCGTGGGAGTGAAGTTTAAAGGAACCAACGCTCGTGGACCGGATCGGTGGGCGACAACGGCTCGCATTACGCGCTTCGAGCCGCCAAGGAATTTCACGTTCGACGTGACCTTCGGACCGTTTCGGGTCGCACACTGGAGCTACGAGATTGAGCCGACACCTTCGGGGTGTCGCGTCGTCGAAACCTGGAAGGACCGACGAAACTGGCTGGCTCGTCGTCCCGACAAGAAGAAGGGTTTTGATCGCGCCGAATTCACCAAGTTGTCAATCCGTACCACGTTGGAGCGACTGAAGGACGTCTGCGAATCGTCCGTGTAGTTGGCGATGTGACAGCACGGTCGTAGGCTTAGGTATCGCAAAATCTTCTGGATTCTCGAGCGGCGGCGAAACGCAACGGGTGATGGACGCGGCGCGTTCACCTGGTTGGAGCATTGGTCTCGGACGCTCTGGTCAGATCATGGCGACGAAGGATTCTGGCTCGATTGGCTCACCTTGGGTCATCAGCGCGCTTCGAGCCGGTAAAGGGATGCGGGTGTCGCTCTATCGACCCGGTGACAATACCGACATTGAAGGCGAGGTGATTGGCGAGATCAGCGGGAATCCACGTGAAATGGGTCGCCAACTCCGCGCCTTCCTCGAAGACACCTTGTTGGAGGACTGAAGCGAATCCGGGCGTCGCGTTCGAGTCAGTAAAATGTTTCTTTTGTCTACTTCGCCGGCGTTAGAGGAATCTGGGAGTGAATGTGAAAGTTGAGAGCTTCCCTACGTTTCTCCGGCCGGTCCTGCGTTACTTTCACGTGGATTTCGAGCCGCCACGACCTCCCCATAATGGCGAAGTGGTCCTCGCTTCATTGGTCGCGATTGTCGGATCACTCGTTGCGGACATGGCGCTCGTGGCAATTGGGACTCGGGTCTTTCCGTCGGTGAAGAATTACGGCCATTTCCGTTTCTCCGATTACTCGAAGCTCACGGTGATCGGCGTCGTCATTGCTTGTGGTGCCTGGCCCATCGTGACACGTATCTCATCGTTGCCGCGCTGGCTATTCTTTCGCATGGCAATCGTCGTGACGATTGTGCTCCTCGCGCCTGACGTGTATATCTGGCACCAGGGACAACCGGCGAAGGGCGTCGTCGTATTGATGTGCATGCACCTCGCGATTGCTCTTGTTTCCTATAACGCTTTGGTGCACATCGCGCCGACGCATCGATTTCGCCCTCAGGCGAACGGCTGATTAGCGCAGGCCTCAATCGGACGGTTCATCGCTCCCGCGCACAAACTAAGACGTCCATTCAAATTTTCCCCGTGCCATCGAGAGCGTCACTTCACCTGCAGGGTTTCGGAAATCTTCTCCAATACTGGAAGCGACTGGCGAAGCAACCCGCGCTCGTCATCGCTCAAGGATGAAATGGCACCCTCGAGCATTTCGGTGCTCGCCGAACGGATCTCGAAGAACAGTTCACGACCGCCGTCACTCATTTGGATAACGCTCGCGCGACCGTCAAGCGAATCAGGAATCCGTTCGATCAGATTGCGATTTTCGAGGCTGTCGACAATTTTGCTCATGGACGCCGGCGTGATGCCCTCTAACTGGGCGAGGACGCCTACGCGCACGGTACCCTCCTTTTCTATCCGGGCCAACGCCGACCCCTGTGACGCAGTGATATTGCGATCCGCGTGTATGCGTAGCGTCCGATAAATACGTACGACCGCAAGGCGTAACGCCGCCGCGTTCGCGTAGTCCAACGCCTCCCCAATTTCTTTTTTTACGTGTGCGCTGGTCACTCCTCCATTATACTTAGTTAGTATCAACTAAGTATAAGTCTGTCAGATTCTTATAGTCCTCCCACGGAGATTCAATGCCAACGACACTGCACCCCGACCGATACAAATGGATCGCTCTTTCGAACACCACGATGGGCATCTTGATGGCGACGATCAACGGATCGATTCTGCTCATCGCCCTGCCCAACATCTTTCGCGGTATCCACCTGAATCCCCTCGCATCACAAAACGAGCCGTACTTCCTATGGATCTTGATGGGATTTCTTCTCGTCACCTCGGTCCTCGTCGTGAGTCTTGGACGAGTAGGGGACATCTTTGGTCGAGTGCGTATGTACACATTGGGCTTCGCCGTCTTTACGGTGTTCTCGATTTTGCTCGCCGCGACGTGGATGAGCGGACCGACGGCGGCGCTGTGGATCATTGTCATGCGCGTTGGACAGGGCGTTGGTGGCGCGTTCCTCTTCGCGAACTCGAACGCCATCATCACCGACGCCTTTCCAGCTGACGAGCGAGGATTCGCGCTTGGTATCAATGGTGTTGCCGCCATTGGTGGAGCGTTCATTGGTCTCATTCTCGGAGGATTACTCGCACCAATCGAATGGCGCCTGGTGTTTCTGGTGTCGGTGCCCGTGGGACTGTTCGGGACCGTGTGGGCTGCGCTCAAGTTGCGTGACAACGGCATTCGGACGAAAGCGAAGATTGACTGGGCTGGCAACTTCAGTTTCGCCATTGGGCTCATCGCGGTCCTCACCGGTATCGTCTACGGACTCCAGCCGTACGGGGGGCACGCCATGGGTTGGACCAGCCCGTTCGTGCTGTCGTGCATCTTCGGGGGAATCGCCATTCTGGGCGCGTTCGTGTGGATCGAATTTCATGTGAAAGAACCGATGTTCCAGTTGCACCTTTTCCATAGCAAGGGATTTGCCATGGGCAATATCGCGGGCCTCTTACTCGGCCTCGCGCGTGGCGGACTGCAGTTCATGCTGATCATCTGGCTGCAGGGAATCTGGCTTCCCGAACACGGCTACTCGTTCGCTCGAACTCCACTCTGGGCGGGCATCTACATGGTGCCGCTCACGATCGGATTCTTCATCGCAGGACCCGTCGCTGGACGACTCGCTGATCGCCACGGCGCGCGTAACTTCGCAACGCTCGGACTCGTGCTTACCGGGGTCAGCTTGATTGGTCTTCAAGCGATTCCGATCGACTTCTCCTATTGGATGTTCGCGCTGCTCTTGTTGCTGGTCGGTCTGTCCATGGGGCTCTTCGCCGCTCCCAACACCAGCGCCGTCATGAACTCACTGCCAGCGAACCAGCGCGGCGCTGGCGGGGCGATGCTCAACACCTTCCAGAACTCGGCGAGCGTGCTCTCCATTGGGTTCTTCTTCACCGTGATCACGCTCGGTCTCGCCTCGTCGCTACCTCACTCGCTATTGCACGGCCTTACGGCCCAAGGCGTTCCGCTCGCCCAGGCGACCTCCATCTCGCACATCCCGGCGATTGGGAGCCTGTTTTCCGCGTTCCTCGGGATCAACCCCATCCAGACGTTGTTGGGTGCGCACATCCTCGCCCAACCCGGCGTGCACGCGAGCGTGCTACTCGGACGCGGATTCTTCCCCGGTTTGATCGCGCAGCCTTTCGCGAAAGGGCTGCACCTCGCCTTCCTCGCCGCCGCAGGTATGTGTTTCGTGGCGGCGATCTTTAGCTGGATGCGTGGAGCTGGTGTGCAGCGCCAGTTGCTGGTACCAAGCGCAGAAGACGAGGAGGGTTTCGCCGAGGTTGGCGATGTTGTGATGGCCGAAGCGGGCGTAGGATCAGCGGGCGTTGGCGTGAGCGCCGGACTCAACGACGCAGTAGCTGACCCTCACCCCTAACAGGTTGCCGTGGGTGCCGATAGCCGAGCAATGCGAAACGGAGGGCTTTGTGTGTCGCGTCAGTTTCGCGCGTGCAGCGTGAAGCTGAGCGGTAGGCGCGGATAACCCAGTGGGATACGGTAGATCCCCTCGACATCTCGCTCGAGCCACGGGAAATGTTGGAACTCGGTCCAGTCGTGCTCGAGCAGGGCGCCGATGCGCAGTCCCTCGTCGATGAGCGATTGGACAATCTCGGACAACGAGTGATTCCATTCGTAACTGCGCGTGTGCGCGAGCGCGCCGCCGTCGGTGTAGGTCTCGTCGTTGTCCCAGATCTGGGGAGCGTTGGGATCATCGAAATAGTCGTAGACCAGATGCACCCCGTCAGCATCAAAGCTGTTGGTGAAGGGATGCACCTCGAAGAGGTAGAACTGACCGCCGGGAGCAAGTAGCTCGGCGACGACCTTTGCCCACGGACGCACCTCGGGGAGCCACACCAGCGAACCAATCGTGACGTACACGATGTCGAAACGTTCGCCCTTCAATGTGGCGGCGGCATCGTAGACGTTCGAACACACGAATCTCGAACTATTTTCGAGGCCAGCTCTCTTTGACAATTCGATCGCGGCGTCGATCGCCACAGGTGAGAAATCGACGCCCGTGACGCGTGCGCCCGCCCTCGCCCACTGAAGCGTCTCGAGTCCGAAATGGCACTGCAGTTGCACGAGCGACTTTCCGCCCACGTCGCCCAGCAGTGCGAGTTCTCGAGGCGCGGGACCAGGTGAACGCTGGAGCCAACCCTCGACGTCGTAAAACTGGCTACGCGTGTGAACTGCGACGCGGTCGTCCCAATTCTCTCGATTCGCCTTAAGGCGACGGTCCATTTCGAAAGACTACCGAGTCCTTCTTCCTTGGAACTGGACCGCAGTCGTCACGAGAACTCGATGCGCACGAACCGGTCCACGACCTCGTAGCCAATTCCTTGGTAGACGTGATTACTGGTCGGGTACGTGGCGTCAGCCAACAGCATCACGCAATGGGACTGCTGCTGCAGTGAGCGCGTGAGGGTCGCCGTCGCGGCCGCGGCGTACCCGTGACAACGAAATTCCTCGGGCGTGTAGACGGGCCCGATCCGTGTGGTGGTGTGTTCGCCAATGCGCACGGGCGACGCATGGCCGACCATCGAGACTCGAAGGTCGTCGAGAACCCAGCAATAGAGCATGTCGTGTTCGATCTTCGCGGTAAGGGCCTCGAGATCGAGATCGGTGGCATGATACGGCGCACCGTCGATGAAGGCGCTGAAGTCGTTGTTCCATGCCACTGCGAGGTCGAAGTCCTCCATGGTCATCAGGCGAAGTTGCCCTTCGACGTCGGGTGCGCGCATGGCACCGGCTTCGTAGATGAGGTTGTCCTGGGTTTGGGACCAGGGTCGAGACGCGCGGGGCGACGTCGTTTCACACCACGTATCGAGGAAATCCTGCACGACCGCCGAAAGGCCGTTGATTCCCGGCAGCGCCGTGTCGTGCGGCGCCATTGTGCGCGCGAGCGTGGTGCTCGCGTCGCGAGGCATTGGTCCAAGTTGCAACCAAAATGGCTCGGTGCGACACGCCGCACCGATGACGTCACCATCATCGACGACAAGCCACCACCATAATTTTTCGTAGTGCTGGAAGCCCTGCGCCACCGACGTCGCGACTGAGCCGAGCACGTTGGTACGAATGGGATCGGCGGCGCGATACGTGGCGCTACGGTAAAGGAATTCTTCGGCGCCGTCGCACTGCTCCGTGTGCACGTCACAACGTTAGGTGACAATTCTTCTCGCGTCTGCGTGCACGCGCCACGGGACTCTATGCTTACGCGCCGTGAAGAAGATATGCAGTTGACGTGAGCGATAACGACGAGCGCGAGGTTGGTCGACGGGGCTTCGCCGACGGCGCTCGATATCAGTCGGCCCGTCCCGGGTATCCGAGGGACGCAATACGCTTTCTCGTCGATCGGCTCCACATCACCTCGACGACTCGGGTCCTCGACGTCGCGGCCGGTACAGGAGCGCTCAGCGTCGCAGCTGCCGAGGCCGGCGCACGGGTTCTTGCCACAGACATCTCCAGTGCCATGCTGGNNTACTAAGTGTGGCCCAAGCCTTCCACTGGTTCAATCCCGTCGAGGCGCTGCGTGAGTTTGCTCGCGTACTGGTGCCGGGCGGTGGACTCTGTCTGATCTGGAACGAACGCGATGAGTCAGTCGCGTGGGTCGACGAGTTGAGTCGCGCGATTCGATGGCATCATCAACGGCCCTACGACATGGCGACGGATTTTGCTCCCGTAATCGCGTCGGGTAGTTTCTCCGACGTTGAACGCAACGTCTTCGAGCACGTCCAGATGATGGACCGTGCGTCACTTCATCAACGAGTGCTCACGACCAGTTACATCGCGGTGATGGACAAACGTGATCAAGATCTCATCCTTCGAGACGTTGACCAGATCATCGAGGGTTTTGACGAGCACTTCGAACTTCCCTACGTGACGACGACCTACTGCGCGCGACGTCCTTAAGCGACTTTAGGAAGTTGGTGCGGTGTTCTCAGTGGTGCGCGCAAGAACACCGAGGGTCGCGCGAAGGGCGGTTTCTGGGAGGATGGGAAATATATTGGCGTCCTTCCACTTCTGCTCGGCATTGGACCAGTCGTAATACGAGGTCACCAGCGTGCCCCCGGGCACGGGTTCAAGGGTGTAGCCGTACACGTGTCCCATCGTGCCGCGCATGACGCCCGATACGTTCCAGGCGATCGCGTGATTCTCCTCGTACGTGGTGATGGTGATTCTCACGTCGTACTTACCAAGTGGGTAGTCGTTCAGGGCTTCGCGGTCCATATGCACGATGAACTCGTCGCCCACCTTGGTGACGTCGTCTCCCTCTGCGGACATCAACATGCCTGAGCTGTCGATGGCGACGTGCCCCGAGGGGCGTCGCAAGACGGAAAAGATTGCGCTGGGGCTTGCGGCGATGGTTCGCTGTACTTCGAGGCGTTCGTTGTTCATCACCAGAGCCTTTCATCAGCGCGCAATCAAAACAAGCCGTAATGAGCCCAGAATGGTAGAAATGCCTTCATATGGGCCGGGTCGCCATCGTTGGTTCACCCGGACCGAGAACGACCACGATGGCCGAAGAACTGGGTCGACACAGGATTGGCGGTCGTACATCGTAATCGCCACTACTGGCGTCCGGGTTGGGTGCAGACACCGCACGACGAGTGGGTGCAACGACAGAGCGATCTGTTGTCCGGCGAATCGTGGATCGTGGACGGTACGTATTTTCACACGCTTGACTTGCGATTCGAGCGCGCCGACACGGTCATCTTGATTGAGATTTCGCCCTGGCGCTGTCTCTAACGGGCCCATTTTCGAAGTCTCCGCAACTTCGGACGTGAAGTCCAAGCCGAAGGTTGTCCCGAGCACCTTGATCCGACGTTCCTTCGTTTCGTTCTCCGGTTCCCCAAGGACGTGAGACCAAAAATTGACGGAGCCCTCGTGCGATACTCGTCCTCGCTCGTCGTGATCACGATCGAGTCCGACACGGGCGCCGATTCGTTCATGTCGACGTTGCACGCGTAGATGTGGCGCTAGGAGATCCAATAGCGACGAAGTTGGTGTGTGCCGTCGTACGAAGGCCCGAGGGATTCGAACACGCCGCCATTCAACTCAATGACGCGGCGCGAGGCGACGTTGTCTTCGTCGCACGTGATCAATATCGACGTGAGACCTTCGCTCCGAGCGATGATCAGTGCCTGGCGAAGAATTTCCGTCGCGTAGCCGCGACGACGAAATTCTGGCAGTACCGCATAGCCAATGTGTCCTCCGAAATCCGAGAGGAAGCGATTGAGTTGAAACCGAACAGAAACGCGGCCAACGATCTCCTCGTCAACGTCGGCGACGAGCAATGCCGCGGGCACCATGCCCACAGAGAGGCTGAGACCGCGTCGTTGTTCTCGTAGTAGGTGCACGTAGTCGTGCCATCCTTCAACTTGATCGCGCCAGAGGAGGAAACTGAAATCCTCCGGCTGCATTGAGACGTGTGCCGCCGTGGCTTGAACTTCATCCTCGTCGTCCAACGGTCGCAGATGGAGCGTCATGGACTCACGCTAACGCGACGATCTCTTCCTTAGAAGCTTGGTTCGAAGTCGGTGCGAAGGGGGATGCCACTCATTCCCCTGATCGGTTTTGCACAGAGGACTTGGTGAATCTCCAAGTGATGGCGCTCGAACCCGACAGCCGAACCCGCCATGTAGAGCCGCCAGACGCGAGCGCGCTCCACGCCCACTTCTTCGACGGCTTCGTCAAAACGCTTCAGCAAGTTGTCGACCCAATGGCGAAGGGTCAACGCGTAGTGCTCGCGCAGACTCTCGAGGTGGCGAACTTCAAATCCGTGGGCTTGGAACAGCGACACCATCGTGCCGACCTCGTGAAGCTCGCCATCAGGAAAGACGTAGCGTTCGATGAAGGGACTGCCAATCTTGGATGGTCCACGCATGCCCACGGCGATCTGTGTCTGGCGGGTGGCTTCGGAGAACCTCGACGGCTGAGGATTCTCGTCAAATGAAACGGGTCGACCAATTGCGTGATTAAGAAAGCGTCCGCCAGGAGCTAGGAGGTCGTAGAGGGATTGTGCGTACGGCGCAAGTGAGCGACGGCCCACGTGTTCTGACATGCCGATGGAGCTAATCGCATCGTAGGGACCATCGTGAACGTCGCGATAGTCCTGGAGTCGAAATTCGACGAGGTCTTCGACGCCAGCGAGTCGAGCCTGTTCGGTGGCGTAGTGACGTTGGGGTTCAGACAAGGTGACGCCCACCACACGCGCGCCATAGTTCTTCGCGGCGTGAATGGCCATCGCCCCCCACCCGCAACCGACGTCGAGTAGGCGCATGCCCGGTTCGAGTGCGAGTTTTCGCGCGACGAGGTCGACCTTGCGCTTCTGGGCAACTTCCAATGTGTCCTCAGGCGAACGAAAGACCGCGCACGAATACGTCATCGAAGGCCCGAGCACCATTTCGTAGAAACGATTTGAGACGTCGTAATGGTGCGAGATCGCGTCCTTGTCTCGAGCCTTGCTGTGCAGTGCCCCGCGTTGACGCGCTTCGATGTGTGGCGGTGCGAGACGCTGTAAACCGGTGGTGCCGATGATCGACCCCAGTGCTCGAAGGTTGTCGACGGTGAGTATCTGGCGCAGCGGCGGCACGCTGAGTTCGAAAAGCGCATCGAGGTCACCGTCGATGTCAATGTCGCCAGCCACGAAGGCGCGGGCGAGACCGAGTTCACCTGGTCGCGTGATGAAGCGCTGGAGCGCATTCTTGTTCAAAATCTTGAGGGTGATGCCATTCGCCGAGGACTCGATCGCCGGTTCCGCACTGCTGCCGTCAAAGGCTTCGACGCGAAAAGGGAGTTCATTATCAAAAATCGATGCCACAAATGTCGCGACGTTCACGGTGCCTCCAAAGCTGCGAAGCCTTTCGGGTGCTTCGTCTCGGGTACTTTTTTCAATGCCGTTCTACTCGAAGCATCGGCCTTCGTGCCACTGCCGCCAGAAATCACGCCAATTATTCGCCCAACGCGAATCGCTCTCGCACTCGCCAGGAGTCGACGTCGGTGCTTCCTGTCATCAAGAGAAGCTCGGATGCGAAGCATTGAAGCGGTAGGCCCCTCGAAACGTCGTGCTCCGCCTCGTCGAGTACTGCCCCAGGGGCATTGTCGGCAACCGTGAGATGCGGGATCACGTCCTCGAATCGTCCTTCGTAGGGAGGGTTATCGGGGAACGCGACATAGAACGTCGAACAGAGCATCCGAAACGTCTCATCAGGTGACGGTGCGAGATACAAAATCTTGTCATTGAATCGTCGTGCCGCCACTAAGGAAAAGGGAAAGGGTCGGTGCGATGACGTTTCGCGTCGCACGCGAGCGATGATTGCCTCGTCGATGAGTTCAGGAGCGACGAATGGATAGAGAATTGTCACGTGAGCGGGCACGCCGTAACGAGCGGCGTCGTCATAGGACGCACGCCACGACGAGACGAGACCTTCCGCTTCGGGAACCGCTATGAGAAGGGCGCTTTCCTGCACTTCACCATTGTTGCCTACGTTGAGTAGTGCAGCATTGCGCATCATCGGATTTGTGATGTCCTTTTAGGTGGATCACAAGGCTCACGTCCCGCTCGTGAACGAGGCGTCCTTGGCTACACTCCGAACAACGGCCAATTCACCGCGTTGCGATGAAGTGCGTGGTTTCGAAAGGGATTGACATGGGAATTGTCTTAGCGGTCATTGCGGGTGTCGTAGTTCTCATTGTGATCTTCGGCATCACCAAAGCAGTACGAATCGTGCAGCAAGGTTTCGTGGGCGTCGTCACCCGGTTTGGAGAGTTCAAGGACATTAAGAATCCGGGACTTTGCTTCATCGTCCCGTTCATCGAGTCGATGAAAATTGTCGACGTTCGAGAGACGCCGCGCACTGGGGACCGCCAACAAGTCATCACTCGTGACAACGTCGCCGTGATCGTGAACGCCACGATCTTCAGCCAAGTGGTGGACGTGCGCCTCGCACTCTTCACGAACTCCGATTACCTTGTCAGCACCGACAACCTCGCACGTACGTCGGTTCGAGCGGTGTTCGGCAGCATCACGTTGGATGAAGCGTTCTCGCAGCGCGAACGTATTGGCACAATGTTGCAAACGCAGATGGAGGAGGCGACGGACAAGTGGGGAGTGCGGATCAATCGTGTCGAGGTTCTCGAGATCACCCCGCCCGACCAAATCCTCCAAGCAATGGCGTTGCAAAAGCAAGCGGACCAAGAGAAGCGCGCGCGCATTCTTGAATCAGAAGGTCAACAGCAGTCCGCGGTGAACGTCGCCGACGGCGAACGACAAGCCGCAATCAAGGAAGCAGAGGGCGCTCAACAATCAGCCATCCTTCGTGCCGAAGGAAATCGCCAAGCGCAGATTCTCGAAGCTGAAGGTCGAGCCCAAGCTATTGCCTCGGTGTACGCCGCGATCAAGCAGCAAGCACCCGATCCGACCCTCGTCGCCATTTTGCAACTCGATACGTTGGCGAAGTTCGCCGAGAGCGACAACACGAAGTTGATCATTCCCGCCGAAAGCGCTGCCTTGCTCGGTGCGGTCCAAGCAATCAAGAGCGTGATGTCTGACGTGCCCAGCGTCACCCCGGGCGCCTAGTTCACGACGGCGTGACTACGCCGGTTCGACCCACAACGTGGTGCCGTAGGTCTTCTTCACCACGATCGGCGCGCCGTCAGGAATCGGTTCCATCCAATCGGTGACGGCCTTCCACGACTCACCTTGGATCTTGACCCGACCCGGATGGTTTTCGTCCCCGACTGTCACTTCCACTACACCCTTTAAATTTGTCAGTGCGCTTTTCGTTGGTCGCGACATATCAGTGACCAAAGCGCGATGGAAATTCTTCATGGCAAATGGTCGTAGCGCCATCAAGGTAACGCCAGAGACGATGAGCCACAGCACTGCCTGTAGTGCGAACGGCACACTGGCAATGGCGAGGATGAAAGCGACGGCGGCGCCGAAGCCTATGAACAGGGCGATGAAGGCGTTGGTGTGCAGTTCTGCGACGACGCAGACAACCACGATTATGAGCCAGAAGAGGACCGCCATAAGGCGAAGTATATGACCGTGCCTTCAAAGAAAATCAGGACTGCAACCCACTGGAACGTGGCGCATTCGAGCGCGGGAACGAGTGCAGTGTCCTAACGTGTCGTGGCGTGAAGGCTCGACAAGAAACACTCGTGATTGGCGAGAATGTGTACCAGTTGCATCGTTGGGGTGATGGCGTGCCAGTGATCCTCTACCCGTCACTCGGTCGGGGCGCGGTTGATTTCGACGCATTGTGTCTCGCACTTTCGCGAGCGGGATTCTGCGCCATCGCGATCGATCCGCCAGGTGTTTCGACGAGCATGGTCGAAACACCGTGGCGTGATCTCTTTGACGTTGCGAGCGACCTGTGGGCAATCGTGGATCATCTGGCTCTGGTGAATCCGTTCCTCATTGGTCACGCGTACGGGAATCGAGTCGTCCGAGCGGCGTCGACCCTTCGTCCGAGCGCGCTTCGCGCGCTCATACTGCTCGCGTGTGGCGGCGAGGTGCCTTCGAGCGACGAGGTGCACATTGATTTCTTGCGTTGTTTCGACTCCGCGCTTCCTCGCGAGGAGCATCTAGCGTCCGTGAGGAGAGCATTCTTTTCACCATCGAATGAAGCTTCATCGTGGCGTGAAGGCTGGCACCCCCTGCTCGCTCGTGCGCAAGGACAAGCCGTCATCGCCACAAACTTCGAGGACTTCGCCCTTGGCGGTACGGCCCCGTGCTTCATTGTCCAGGGTCTCGACGACGTCATCGCGCCGCCTCAAAATGCCTGGAACCTGGTCGCTCGACGTCCGAATACGCGCGTCGTGGGACTCGAGAGGTGTGGTCACGCCATACTTCCGGAACAGCCGCGAGTCGTCGCGGAGAGCGTTGTCCGATTTATCGCGGAGAATCTTGAAGCTTAGGAGGAAGGGGTCGTGTTCGGTGTCGCGTCATCGTTCGCCACTTCCGCTGGCGAACGAGAACTCATCCAAAATTCCTTTACGACGACTTGAATGGTCGCGGCGATGGGAACCGCGAGCAATACGCCCACGAGACCACCAAAGATGCCCGACACCCACGAACCCATCTCGGCGCCGACGAGTATCGCTATGAATACGGTTAACGGATTCAACTTGACCGTCTTGCTCATGATCACTGGATTGAGGACATGATTTTGAACGAGCGTGAAGACGATGAAAACAACGGCCACGATGATGCCGGCCGTCACCGAGTGCCCCAGGGCGAAGAGGACGGTTGGAAATCCCGCGAGCGCCCCACCGATTTGTGGCAGAAAATCGACGAGGAGTACCCAGAGTCCGAAGAGTAGGGCGAACGGCACGCCAAGGATTTCGAGTGTGATGAACACAACGAGACCAGCTGTTGCCGAGATAAAGAGGTTGGCGAGCACGTAGCCAAGCGCGGCCTTACTCACCGCGGTGCTCATGCGCTTTACCCTCTCCGCGCGAGCCGGCGTCATCATTGCGAGCAGTGCTTCACGCATTTTCGTCGCCTCGAGCAGCAAGATCAAGACGAACGCGAAGAGCGTCACCAAGAGAAAGAGTACGGTAACTGCGCCCTTGCCGAGCTCGAGCGCGGGCTTGCTTAGGCTTTTCGCGAGCGACACGAGCTTTGCGGAATTCTTGTGGATCCACTTCTCGACGTGATACTTACGAAGCAACTTCCCTAAGAGTCCCTTCCCGTGTTGCGCATGCTCGACGTAGGAAGGCAAGCGATTTGCGAGGTGAGTAAGGCCGTTGACGAGTGGATCACCGAATGCGAAGGCGAGTAACGAGAACACGACGACCAGACCAAGTGCGACGATGGCGACGGCGTAGCCCCGTCGCCGAATCTTCCATCGCTCGAGGCCGTCGACAAGCGGATTAAGGATCAGCGCCAAAAATCCACCCACGAGCATCAACAACAAGATGTCGCGAAGTCGGTAGAGAATTTTGCCGGTGAAGTAGACCGCAACGACCACCATCACTGCCGTGATGATGGTGAGGAGAGGAACGTCGTTGAGTTTCGCTCGAAGGATGATGCGCGCGCGACGAGTCTCGTTCGGGTCTTCGCCGTTCTCTGGTTGCGTCGACATAGTGCTCCTCGATGAGTTGCTAGGCCAACACGCTAGTCCTAGGACTTTCGACGTAGGTGTCGAGCGAGGTTGGCGTCGACCACGTTCGAATGCGCGGCGTGATTACGAAACGGCACTGGGGGAGTTCAACGACCCGTAACGTCGTCGGAAAAGTATGTAACACACGCCGCCCGCAATTGTCGGCAGCCAGTACGAACCGAGTCGAAAGACCAGAGTCGCGAGGACCGCGCTCGAACTCGGCACGTTCGCGAGGACGAGTAGTCCACTCAAACTGGCTTCGACGATGCCAATACCACCGGGAGTGATTGGTATGAGCGCGATGACCGCGGTCGCGGCATACGCAAGCAAGACGAGTGATGGATTAGGGTGCGCCCCCGTCGCGCGTAGTGCCGCGAGGAGACTGAAGTAGTCAAGTCCGATGCGACCCGCGACGAGCAACACCGCTTTCCACCAATTCTGCCCGAGGTCAGCACGAACGAGGTCACGCTCCTTGACGAGCCGCGAAGGTAAGTCGCCAGCTGGTTTCTTTTTCTTCGGTAGTTTCGAAATGATCCACTGCAAGACGCGACCTAAGCGCATCAGTGGTCCATCAGTGGAAAGAAGAACCACGCCCAACACTGAAATCAGTACGAAGCCAACGACACCGAGTTCACCAGCGTGCACCAAACCGGCGCTCACAGTGCCACCAAAAATTATTGGTAGTGCGAAGATTGGAAGTGAGAACAAACCGGCGACGCCGATGATCGACGAAACGGCGAGCCCCCCCGCGGCTTGGACGGGATCAATGCCCGATGCGTGCAGCATTCGATATTGCACGCTGGCACCCACCGCGTCACCACCGGGAAGTGTGTTGGTGACTGCGTTTCCCGCGAGCCCCGCGGTGACGACGGCGAACCAACCCTTTGATCGCAACACAAGTCGAAGCAGTGCCATGGCACAGAAGAAACTCAACGCCTCTGCGACTATGGCAACGAGCCACCACCATGGCGACAGCGACGATAATCGGGGCCACGAAGAGATGACGCGCACGAGAGCGGGTAGCACGATGTAGAGACTGAGACCCGCCAGGATGACGGCGATGGTGCGACCCACCGCCGATTTCGAACTTTGTGGCGGCGAATCCATGTGTAACGGTCTAATACGTGTGCGAGGGAATCGAACGCGAAAATAAGGGGCAGCACAACATCAAGTAGGTCGGGGGCCACCCACTGCTCTTGTCTCCATTGACAAGGTTGCGCTGTAAGAGCGTCATCGCGCTTCGACGCGGCCAATGCCAGCCAGAGGACTCGCAACGCCAAATTCACCGAACACGGTTCATTGGGTCAAAGGAGCCATGCCACGCCGCTCGAAAAATAGCTCTCTCCGTGACAAATTTGACGCCATCGTGAGCCGAGGAGGTCGACCCGACGCAGAAAAACCTTGAAATCAATGGGTTTTTCAGCCAAACATGCTTCGTCGAGAGACGACTTCCTCGTACGCCTAGGCCTCGGGTGGATTTGCTAGTTGACTTAACGTGCCTTCGCGAGGAATCGCGATCCATCCTTCACGTTTGGCCGCTTCTCGCAAATTCAAGGGAATTGGTTCAATGAGGTTGACGAGGGATGCGCGACTCACGAGGGCCGCCACGACGGAGTCAAACACGTTGTCATTCGTATCGCAAAGTTCTCGATGTTCATCGGAGAGTGAGAGCCACGACGCCGTCGCGTCGAAAAAACTTTTCGTCAGCGCGCGACGCGCATCGATATTCTTCTTTCCCTTGTATTGACGCGATTGAAATCCCCATCGACTGAGTGCGGAGGCGGGGTACACCTCGACGACGAGACCACTGCCGTCGAGATTGATATTGGGCGAAATTCTCACGACAAGCGCTGCTGCTCGCATTGTCGGAATTGCGATGCGATCTGTTGACGCGGAGAGTGGAAGTGGAAACTTCAATTCCTCGTGAAGCCATGTGTCCGTTTTTCGATAACGGTAGTCAGAAAGATTGAGTTGATGATCGTACGACGTAGGCCATGAGCCATCGGCATTATGCATACTGATCGCTTCGACGAACGGTGACGGCCATCCAAGTGGAACGTCGATACCTAACTTCGTCACTCGTTTTGCGAGGTTCAAAAGATAACCATCGTCGCACGCGGCACAGAATTCAACGATGCGTGCTTGACCATTGCTCCATTCGATTGAGCACGCCGCAGTATTCGCGGCCGTTGACGCAAAGTCCACGCCTGCGGTGGTAGTCATCGTGGTGGATTCGCTCATGTTCAACCTCGAAGTTGTGACATACCCTCAAGGGTAATGCGCTCAAAGGTTGACGCATCGGTGTCAAACATTGAATCAGGTTCGGGCCAATGAATGACTAGTTCAGTCATTCCGAGATCGCGGTATCGCCCCGCCCAGTCAACGAACGCATCAACTGAAGCGAGAGGTCGCTCGTCACTGAATCCGTCGAGTACGACGCGTTCAATCTCGCTTACCTGACGTTGATGTTGCGCGAGGGCAACTTGCAAGGCACCGAATTGTTGCCGCACTCGTTCTTCTGAAGTTAGTGAACCTTCGTCGGACGACGCGATGGTGACCCAACCTTGAGCGAAACGTGCGGCGAGGTCAAAACCGCGAGGTCCCGTTGCGGCGATGTAAAAAGGCGGGCGAGGAGCTTGGACGGTTCCGGGGAGCATGCGAACGTTATGGGCAGCGTAGAACTGCCCTGATCGAGAAGTGAAGGGGGAGCGCAGGAGCTCGTCGAGAACGACGACGAATTCGTCGAACCGATCGGAGCGTTCTTTAGGACTCCACTCGGGTACGCCGAGCACCGTCGCGTCATGACCAGTTCCGCCAGATCCGATGCCGACGACGAGCCGTCCTGTCGATATATCGTCAATCGAGAGGAGATCCTTGGCAAATGGCACGGGATGACGGAAATTTGGCGATGTGACGAGGGTCCCGATCTTCATGCTTGTCGTCACCTGAGCGGCCGCACATAGGGTCGGTACCGCCCCAAACCAAGGACGATTCTCTAATCGCTGCCACGAAAGGTGGTCGTAGGTATAGGCGGTATGGAAGCCCAACTCTTCAGCCCGCCGCCACTTTTCCTTGGAATTCAACCATCTTTCGATGGGCAAGATCACCGTGCTGAGCTTCATTCCCCGACCTTAGGTCCAGGACTTGGTCGAAAAATGCTCCCCGGCGCGGCGTCCACTTGACATAACCACCTCGAACCGTACGTCACGTGCCTGAGAATTGATATTTCACCAATTTCATGCAAATTCATGCAATATTTTTCAATAATCGGAAGACTACGCAGGAACGGCACCATTGTGTGGTCGCACGGCGTTGGATAGGCAACATTCTGATTATTTCGTCATCAATCCGAGGTTTTCATCACGAATCGTAAGGCGGAGCTTTGAACCCAACGTCGCAGTGGGCACGATCGTCGTCAGAGATCGAGGACTATTGCGTGGAGGTCAACGTGTGCTTGTGTGAACGCTTGAAAAATTCCACCCGAGGGTATTTCCAATCGGCAATTATGATGAATGAACCCCGGAAATATGGGTTTAAATGGAGAGGAAGAGTTCCCACCAGGACTAATTCTATATTTTTCATATAAAAACGGATGCATGGAGTAGAGAGGTAACAGTGGCGTTTAAGAAGAAGACCGACAAGGTGCTTCCCTCAGAGTCCGGGCCACTCAATGGCACTGGGGAATCGGCGGGCAATGGATCGTCCGTGCTCGTCGGCGAACGAAAGTCAACTGGCGAATCCCCTGCTCCTAAACACGTGATTACGAATGCCCAAGGTCTACCGACGTCGGCGCGCCAGACCGCGGGCGCGTCGATCGTTCCTGCTCCACCGTATCGGGGACGATTGGGTCAGTTGCTCCTCGAAAAGAAACTCATCACCCAAGAGCAACTCGATCAAGCACTCGCGTTGCAATCCCAAACTGGCGCGAAGCTCGGAGAAGTCCTGGTCTCGATGGGCGTCTTGGACAATCAGTCGCTCGCCAATGAATTGGCATCCTTTTTTGGACTCACCGTCGTCAACCTTCGTCGCGACAACGTCGATCCGGCGGTCATCGCGCTCGTTCCGGAGGAATTTGCGCGCGAACAACTCGTAATTCCCGTTCGCTTCGAGGACGGACATCTCTTCGTTGCTGCCGCACGGCCTTCCGATGACATGAAAGCGCATTTAGCGACGCTCACCGGACATCCCGTGAACTTGATGATCGCTCCGCCCAGTGACATCACGTGGGCGATTGACAGTAACTACCGCGCCATCAGCAATGTGGGCACGCTCGTGCAGGCATTCGAAGCCGTTGAAGAGTCGCGCCGCCGTCCGACTGCTGAAATCGACGAGGAAGTGCCGCTTGATGATGCACCGGTCGTGCAAGTCGTGGACCGTATTCTCACCCAAGCGATGCGAGACCGTGCTTCAGACGTACACATCGAACCAACCGACGACTTTGTGCGGATTCGGTTTCGCATTGATGGAGCGCTCAAGGAGATACTCCAGTTGCCGGTCGCAATGGGTCCCGGCCTGGTCAGCCGGGTAAAAATCATGGCCAACATGAACATCGTCGAACGTCGTCGCCCCCAGGACGGTCAGCTCACGATCACCGTTGACGGCAAAGAGGTCGACGTTCGAGTCGCGACGGTCTCAACGATCGCTGGCGAGAACTGCGTCATGCGAATCTTGGACAAGACCAAGTCGGTGTTCCGCATGGGCGACCTCGGTATGCCCGCCGACACCCACCAGGCATTCTCTCGTCTCGCTCGTTCGCCGTTTGGAATGTTGCTTTGCGCGGGGCCAACGGGCAGCGGAAAGACCACCACGTTGTACGCAACGTTGAGTGAAGTAAATAATCCGACTCTCAACATCATGACGATCGAAGATCCCGTCGAGTACATCTTTCCCACCATCAATCAGATTCAGACCAATGACCAAGCAGGTCTCACCTTCGCGAATGGCTTGAAAGCAATCCTTCGCCAAGACCCTGACGTGATTCTGGTCGGCGAGATTCGTGACGTCGAGACGACACGCGTCGCCGTGCAATCAGCACTCACTGGTCACTTCGTCATCTCGTCAATGCACGCCACGGACTCCGTCTCCGCCCTTCACCGATTCCTCGACATGGGTATTGAGTCGTTCCTCGTCGCGTCCTCGGTGCTTGCGGTCGTGGCGCAACGCCTCCTGCGTCGGATCTGTCCATCGTGTAAGACGCCCTACATCATGACCGACGAAGAGCGAGAGTTCTACGACGAAAGTGGTGGTGCTCCCAAGGAGATCTTCTACCACGGCACCGGGTGCAACTTCTGTAACGGCACCGGTTACAAGGAGCGAATTGGGGTGTACGAACTGCTCGTGATGACACCTGAGATCAAGCGACTGATCGTTGGTTGGGCGACTCAAGAAGAGTTGCACAACCTTGCGATGAAACAGGGCATGCGAACACTTCGCCAAGAAGCAGTCTCGCTCGTCGCCCAGGACATCACGACGGTCGCTGAAGTGATTCGAAGTGTGTACACACTGTGAAATTACCCACTCTGACCAGGAATAAGAAGGACGACACCGAAGAGATTCCGCCGGGGGGTCGACTTCCGGAGATTCCACGCTTCGCTCGTCCGCCAAAGCCGAAGAAAAAAGACAAGAACCTCATCGCGTTTCGCTACAACGCCATTGACGACATGGGTAAGAAGACGGCAGGCGTGGAGATGGCGCAGTCACTAGGTCAGGCGCACCTCGCACTCATTCAAAAAGGACTGCAACCGCTCGATATCAATCCAAAGCGCAACATCTTGCAATTGGAAATCACCAAGAAGATGGTGCCTCGTTCGGACGTGATGAACTTCACGCGTCAACTTGCGGTGTTCATGCGCGCAGGCGTGCCGATCATGGAAGCGCTGGAAGTCATCGTCGAGGAGACGCAAAACAAATTACTTCGTAAGGTCATCTTGGAGCTCATCGACAGTCTTCGTGCTGGTGACACGTTCGCGACGGCGTGCTCTTCGCATCCCGAAGCATTCCCGAACTACTACGTCGGGATTCTCGAATCCGCTGAACTCACGGGAAACTTGGACAACGTGCTCAACCAGTTGGCCGAGTACATAGAACGCGACCAGTCCGCGCGAGGAAAGATCACCTCCGCACTCATCTATCCGGCCGTTGTTGCGGTGATGTCGGTCGTGACGATTCTCGTTCTCGCCATTTTCGTATTGCCGCGGTTCACGACGTTCTTTAATTCGCTACATGCGAAGTTGCCACTCGTCACGCGCATGATGCTGTCGATGACGGGATGGGTGTCGCACTGGTGGTACGCGGAAATCGCGTTCGTCTTGATCGTGGTTGGTGGTTACATCGCGGCGCGTAGGTCCGAGAATGGACGCGCGCAAATGGATGCGATCATTCTTCGCCTGCCGGTCGTGGGTGACCTCACGCAAACTGCCGTCCTCGAGCGCATCTGTCGCATCCTTTCGTCGATGCTGAAAGCGGGTGTGGACCTGCCCCGTTCCATGGCGGTGACGGCGGACTCGGCGAACAACGCGGTGTATCACAACGCGCTCGAACAGGTTCGTGACCAGATGATGCAGGGCCAAGGTCTCGCTGGGCCCATCGCTCGAACGGGTCTTTTCCCTGGTGCGGCGCGACAAATGTTCCGCGTTGGCGAGGAAACCGGAACCCTCGATCAGCAACTTTCAGTCGCGGCGGACTACTACAACCGTGAACTCGAAGTGAAACTCGAGCGAACGACGGCTCTGTTCGAACCCGCGATCATCATCGTGATGGGCGTGGTCGTAGGTTTCGTCGCGGTTGCACTGATTTCAGCGATGTACGGCATTTACAACCAGGTCAAAGTTGGATGACGGCGTCGCCACCAAGGGGATGCGCGTCGCCAATCGTTGAACGCAAGGCTCATTGGTCGATACGACACGCCCGACGACGCGAGAACGGTGAACGGGGTTTCACGCTCGTGGAATTGCTTATCGTCGTGACGGTCTTGCCGCTCGTCATCGGCGGACTCTCCTTTGGTTTGTTGTCGGTTTTGAAGTTGCAGTCGAGCGTGACGAATCGACTCACCGACACGAGTGACGCACAAGTGGTCTCGTCAGACTTCAACACCGATGTGCAAGCAGCGACCTACATCACCACACAATCGTCGTCGACCCCGCAGTGCGGCTCCGGGACTCAGTTGCTCGGACTCGAATGGGACCAGAATTCGTCGACGAAAAATTACGAGTACGTCGTGTCGTACGTGGATGAGCAATATCCCGGTGGAGCTGCCGGTACCTACCAATTAGTTCGAAACTATTGTGCCTCAACCGCTGGAACGTTGATTACAAGTTCGACGACGTACCCGAACGCAACGATCACCATCAACAGCATCGTTCTCTCCAATGATGTCTGCTCTTCCTCCGTTACCACGACGACCGTGGCTTCGGTCGCTCCCTGCACTGCGGTGCAATCGCCACCAACTGTCGCGTGCAGCGTCACGTGTTCACCAACGACCGGCTGGGTGCAGGCATCGCTGATCACGTCGGTGACATTTCCAATTACCGAACCACTGTCGAGTTACTCCTACACACTCGTTGGAGTACCACAAGGCACGTCGTCATCAACCGCGACTGGATCGCCAACGGCGGCGAACAATACGACGAGTTGTGGGTTCGCGGCGGCGGGATCGGGAGCCTATGCCCCAAATCTCTGTTTCACAGATTTTTCAACGCTGACCACCGCTCAACTCGCCGCCGCTCAAGCTCCGGGATGCCTCGAAGTGTCGGTCAGTCTGCCCAACAACTACACGATGTTCTATTGCCTCAGCCTCAGCGGAGGAGCGGTGACGCCATCGTCGCTGCCGACGTTCTCGGTGGCGTTCCTCGGGAATAATTGCGCGAACTCGAGTAGTTGTTCGGGCTCGGGCGCTCCGTTCTACTACGCAATCCCTGGTGATCCTGCGCTCTATCAAACGACCCAAGGCCAGACGACGACCATCACGTTCAAGAACATCACGGTGGTGAACGACCAGAACGTACCCGCCACTGGATGGGAAATCGTGAGCGCGGACGCCGAGAACACGACGGGTCCCTATCTCGCCGGGAGTGAGTACATCACCTGGACGGCGAACCAACCTGTCTACGTGCTTCCGAACCAAGAACCGTGGGACACCACGGGGACCGTCACGGCGGGATCGCTGACGGGCTCGTATTCGGGCGCGGCGAACCTGCCCGTTGTCGGTGAACCAATTTACGCCGGGACGGCGGCCTTAAGTGGTACACCCGTCGTGGCGAGCGTGAACACGTCAGCGAGTACGTTCACCATTTCAGGTGGCACGGTGACGGGTTCGGGAAGTGTTATCACCGATCCGATTGGTAACGCCTGCGGTGCAGGACTTGGTCTGTGGGGTAGCGGCACGAATGAAGTTCAGTGTTGGGGGCAAGCCACCAATCCCGCGGGCGTGTCCTTCACGACGACCGGCGCGGCCAAGAATGGCACGGCGATGGTGTGGTCACCGGCTCCTTCCACCGTCACGATCCAGATGTACGGGTCCGGCCTCCAAGCCATTGCATTCGGACTGTTGCTCTCATGATATTTCGCTGCGCACTTGATCGCCCCTTTGGAAACCCGCGTCGAGATCGACACCTCACGTGTGCTCGAATTGATCACGTTGCTGTAGTCGCTCGACGAGAAAACGTCAGTCCAGTGGCGGAGAAGTCGTGAAACCGGTGCGCCGCACTCGAGATGAACGAAGAGCGCGTCGACGAGAAGTTCGCGAGTATCGACGTTCTGAAGAAGGTGACACGCTCGTCGAAGTACTGCTCGCGCTGATCGTGCTCGCCCTTGCTTCGGTGTCTCTTCTCGTCGCGTTTGGTACGGTGATCTCTGCTTCCGCGGAACATCGAACGATCACGAACTATGACACCGCACTTGAGACGGCGTCACAGGAGACCATCGCCGCGATCCAAGCAATGCCGTCGCTCTTTACGTCGAACTGCACGACCACAGGCACACCGGCGCCCATCATCGCGAATTATCCGGGCTACACCCATCCGATTTCGTTGCCCTCTCCCTACCAGAACTACAACGTCCAATACGCGAGTACCAACGCGATTGAGTTCTGGAACAGTACGAGTGACACCTTTGGGACCACCTGCATTGCGAATGTGCCTCAATTGATCACCTTGCAGGTTGTCGGCACCAACTACCAGAACAGTTTCGTCGTTAATTTCCCTCTCGGCAGCACCGTGGCGACCGAGACGGCGCCCAGCAACGAGACATTGTCAATTATCAATTCGCCATCGGTTGGCTCGAACGGTAACGCTGGTCTGCCCCTAACCTTCCAACCCATCGTCGAAGTCGCCGATGCGTACGGCATCGTCACGACCGACCTTTCGCCGGTGGTTATCAATGTCACGGGCCAGAGTGGCGCGACGGGAGCGGTGTCGAATTGCAATGGGAACGAGCTCGAAGGCGTCGTCACGTTCAGTGGCTGCACGATCAGTGCGTCGGGTACGTACACCCTGTACGCCACCGATGGGAACCTGACGTCAAATTCGGTCACGGTCACGGTGAGCGGCGCAGGGAACCAGCTGGTCTTCACCCAGCAGCCGGTGGGCGGCGCCTCGGGCGCCGCGTTGGCCACCCAGCCGATCATCAAAGTGGAGAATTCGAGTGGGGTGGTCCAATCGTCCTACAGCGGCTCGATTTCTCTTTCCTCGTCGGGTGGCATCTTGTTGGGCTGCGACGGGCTGACCCCGACGAACAGTGTGTTCACGCTCACGACCACCAATGGCGTCTTCACCCTCACGGGCTGCACGTTCCAAGGTGGCTACAAGCCCGCGGCCGATGGCACGTTCATCGCGACGCAGTACGTCCTCACGGCCAGTTCCGCGACGCTGATTCCGACACAGAGTTCCTCGTTCGGCGTCTCCTCCTACGGGGGTGGCACGCAACTGGCCTTCGTCCAGCAACCACTCGGGGTGGCGACAACGAGTCCCGCGAACGCCGTCTTCACGCAGCAGCCAATCGTCGCCCTTGAAGACTCGTTTGGTAATTTAGTCGCGAATCAGAAGAATTCTGCAGGTGCCACGGTCGGTCTCGTCATCACCTTGCAATCGCCCGAAGTGACCAACGGCTGTGGTGCTCCTTTCGCCAACGGCCTTTATACCGTCTATGGCTGTTCAGCGGCCAACAGTACCTACGCGAACAACGTCGTGATGCTGGCATCAGGGGGTGGCGTCACGACCGCGATGAGCACGCCGTTCAATATCACAGGAATTCCAAGCCAACTCGTCTTCACCACCCAGCCAATCGCGGGACAATCAGGGTCCACCTTGTCGACCGAACCGGTCCTCACGGTCAAGGACGCTTCGGGCAACGTCGTCACTGCCGTCACCAGCACATTGAGTCTTACCTCCTCTGGCGGCACGCTCTCGGTCTGCACGAATCTGGTGCCCGTCGAGGGAGTCATCAGCGTCTCGAACTGTAATTTCACGGGAACTGTCGGTACGTCGTACTACCTGAATGCCTCCATCACCTGGGCGGGGGCAACCGTGAATGCGACAAGTACAGCGATCATCCCGTCGGGCGCCGGCACCGCGACCCAATTGGTCTTCGCCCCGACCCTGGTCGCGGGCGCATCGGGGAGTGCGTTTACCACCCAGCCGGTGATCTACGTGGAAGACGCCGCTGGCAACGTCGTCACGACCTCGTACGCCACGATTTCGCTCAATTCGTCCGGTGGGCTCCTTACGGGATGCAGTAGTTTGACGGCGGCCGGTGGCGTCATCAACGTGACCGGCTGCGTATTTACCGGTGTGGTGGGTCAGTCTTACAACCTGATTGCCGTGTCGGCACCTCTCACTGCGGGTACCAGTGCCAACTTCAGCCCCTCCGGGCCGGGACCGGCGGCCAAATTGGCCTTTTCGGTCTCGCCAATGGCGGGAGCGTCGGGGTCGTTGTTCAGTATCCAACCGGTCGTGCAGGTCCAGGATGTGTCGGGCAATCTGGTCAGCACGACCAACGTGACGTTTACCCTGACCGCGTCGGGTGGCACTTTGACAGGGTGCGCGAACCTGACGACGGTGTCGGGCAGTGCAAGCGTCACGGGCTGTACGTTTAGAGGTCTGGTCGGTACGCCCTACGTCCTGACCGCGACGCCAACCACTGGCAGCCTTAGCGCGGCGGGCAGTGCGAGCTTCACTCCTTCGGGCGGCGGTACGCCCACCCAGGTGCTCTTCACACGATCACCTACGGCGGGAGCGTCGGGCTCGGTCTTTACGGTTCAACCGATTTTGCAGTTAGAAGACGCCCTGGGGAACCTCTCCAATTCGGCGACCAACACGATTTCCCTGACCGCGTCGGGTGGNNCAGGGTGTACCGGACTCACGGCGTCGGGGGGCATCGTGAACGTCGCTAGTTGCACATTCACCGGGATCGTTGGCACCAATTACACCCTGAACGCCACTTCCACTGGCTTGACGGGTGCGACGAGTGCCACGTTCAGCCCCACGGGCGGCGGTGCTCCTACCAAGGTGGTCTTCACCACATCACCCACGGCGGGCGCATCGGGCTCGGCCTTTAGTATTCAACCTGTTTTGCAGCTTCAAGACGCCCTCGGGAACCTTTCCAACACGGCGACGAACACGATTTCCCTGACCGCATCGGGTGGCACTTTGACAGGGTGCACGAACCTGACCGCCTCAGGGGGCATCGTGAACGTCGCGAACTGCACGTTTAGCGGGCTTGTGGGCACAAATTACACCCTGAACGCCACTTCCACTGGCTTGACGGGTGCGACGAGTGCCACATTTAGCCCCGCGGCGGCCGGAACGGCGACCAAATTGGTCTTCAGCACCTCGCCCACCGCGGGCGCGTCGGGCTCGAATTTTACGGTTCAGCCCGTCATCTACGTCGAGGACGCCGTTGGCAACGTCGTCACGACCTCCACAGCGACAATTTCCCTGACCGCGTCGGGTGGNNCGGGTGGCACTTTGACAGGGTGCACCGGACTCACGGCCTCGGGGGGCATCGTGAACGTCGCGAACTGCTCATTTAGCGGTCTCGTGGCGACGAATTACACCTTGAGCGCGACTTCGAGCGGCCTGGCAACCGCCACGAGTGCGACCTTTAGCCCGTCGAGTGCTGGCCTAGCAACCCAGCTCGTCTTCACCAGGTCACCCACGGCGGGTGCCTCGGGCTCGGTGTTCACGGTGCAGCCGATCATCAAGGTCGAGGACGCCGCTGGCAACGTCGTCACGACCTCCACAGCGACAATTTCCCTGACCGCGTCGGGTGGCACATTGACAGGGTGCACCGGACTCACGGCCGTCGGAGGCGTCGCGAACGTCGCTAACTGCTCATTTGCAGCGTTGTTGGGCACGAATTACACCTTGAACGCGACCTCGAGCGGCCTGGCAACCGCCACGAGCGCCACATTCACCCCCACGGGTGCGGGGACAGAAACCCAGATTTCCCTGGTCAGCGGTAGTTGTAGCCCGAGCGTGAACTTCAACTCGTACTGCACGGTCACGGCGTACGCGGAGGACTCGGCTGGCAACGTCATCACGAGCGACAGCACGAGTCACTTCACCTTCACCCAGACGGGCGGAACTGGCTCCGTATCAGGACTTACGACCGTGACGACCGCCAGTGGCGCGGCGTCGGACACGATCCAAGGGACCCAAGCGGGATCGGTGATTTTGGACGTCACGGGCGACACGTTCACCTCGAATTCGGTGACCATTACCGAAAACAAGCTCTATCAGACGGTGTCGATTAGCAACCCGCCGTCGAAGGGCTGGCAATATGGCCCGACATATGCCGTCTCAACAGGCTCAACGTACGGACTTACCGTGACGCTCACCTTGGATGCGACGAGCACCGGCTGTTCCCTTTCGGGCGGCTCTGGAACCGGCACCATCACCTTCACGGGTGCGGGGACCTGCGTGATCGACGCCAACCAACCTGGCAACGTCGATGCGTACCCGGCGCCGCAGGTCCAGCAGAGCATCCCCGTCGTGGGATTCACGCAGGCCGCCGCCAATGAGTACCAATTTCCCAATGCCTACAGTGATTCGGCGACATTCACCTCCACAAGTGGGGAGCAATACGCTGTTTTGATTGGTTACAGCGCCTCAGCCAACACCACCTCATGTTCCGTGCCGACTGGTTCTGCTCTCAGCGGTGTCACGCTCGTGAAGAGTGTCGAATTCGGTACAGCGAGCCCTTACGACTACGAATGTGTCTATTCTGGAACGGGCACGGGGACCACCAACGGGACCGTCGTCGAAACGATCACAAATGGGGCCAATTATGTGGCGACCTCAACGATCCAGGTGATCGGAATCGCCGGGGATAACACGGCAACGCTGACGAATTCGGCCTCCAACTCGGGCACTTCAACGTCACCGGTGTTCAAACTCGCCGGAACACCGTTGTCGACCAGCGTGGAGCTCTTGTTTGGTGTCACCAGCGCCGCAGCCGCCCCCACCGTTCCGGCCTGGTCAACCACCACGCCCGCGGGCTTCACACAGATGTCTCTTGAAACCAATACCCTGGTCAGTGGTCTACCGAGTGTCAATTCCGTGGTGTACGTAGGGGCCGCCGCCGCTTCCGTGACCGGCAGTATCAGCATCAGCGATCCATGGGGAACGGTTGGCCTCGAGATCCGATTATGAGCCGTTCCTCTGCCCTAAATAGGACGGTTGGGACAACGCGGGCTCGCGTGCAAGGCGGCCATCGAGAGTCGAGCGAGAGTCGAACCGTGGCAAAAATGAGTTTTTATGCAACGTGGGGCGATGAGTCGGGCACTCGACGGGTCTCGGAGCACCGCGAAAATGACGAGCGAGGCGCCATTTTGCTGCTCGCATTGATCTACATCGTCGCCGTGAGTGTCTTTGTGGGGGCCCTTGCGTACTGGGCGACGAACGACCTTAATAACACCTCAGAATTCTTCAGCGCCAGCCAGATCCAGTACGCCGCTTCGAGCGCGACCGACGTTGCAGTCCAGGCGATCCGCTATTTTCCACAGCCTTCGAACCCCACGGCGAACGTCTACGCGTCAGTTCCCACCGGGACGCCCCTTCCCGTCACGGGGAGTGGCTACAGTTCGCCAGGCACCTGCTGGAGCGTCACGGGTTCGACGGTGGAGCCGGCGGGCGCGGCGGCGGGTACCTCGAGCATCACGATTGGAGGCGACACCCTCACGACGTGGTGCAGCACCATCGAAATCCTGTCCCAAAGCACTGGAAACAGCGGAACCAGGGTGGTGACGGTCAATACCTGTCTAGCGTCCCAGACCGCCTCGCAGTGCGTGGCGGCACCCTTGCTGACGGCGATCGTCTCCTTTGACGACTACCCGGTGGGTGGAGGCCTTGCCCTGACCTCCCAGTGCAATGTCGAAGGGGTGACGTGTGGCGAAGGCAGCACCATCATCAGTTGGGTGAAGGGCTAGGACACCAGGAGCCCCTTGCGAGTACGTCGAGAGGTCTTCATTCCTCGAGAGTCCCCCTCGATTGGTGAGTACCTCACTGTCGGACCCCGCAAGGTGAACCCAAAATTCGTCATTTCATGTCACAATTTAGGTTCCATGTCTGAGATCCACGTCAACATCTGCGTGCGCAATTGACACACCACACTGCCCAGGCCGAGAAAGACCACTGGTTTCGAGGGATTGTGTGGGTAGTTGGGGCGGCACTCACCACCTTGTTCTACTTTCTCGGCCTTCATTTCAAGTGGTACAGCGCCGACGTGGATCGAGGCCTCTTGCAAGGTTTGGACATGGCGAGGGGCAACGTGTTGCTCAACCACTGGTATTCAGGCTCTGACAGCTACTGGACGATCGATTCGTTGTTTTTCGCGCTCGGTGTCCTTTTCATTGGCGCCAAAGTCGCCCTATTGCACCTGGAGTCGGCTCTGGTGTGGGCGTCTGTGATCATGGCGGGAATTGCTATCGCGACCACGGATCTTCGTCGTTGGTCCACATCGGTCGCTGCGGCGTCGGTCGTCGTGATCCTTGGGCTTCCCTGCAGCCTCCTCGCGGGTTTCCTCGTGCCGTCAACACTGCACGTGGCGACCGCCCTCTACGTGCTCCTCGCGTTCCTAGGGCTGCGACGTGGTCGATTTGGCTGGGGCTGGTTCTTCGCCGTGGCCATGTTCACGGCGGGCACCCTCGGTGATCCCCTGATCGTGGCCTACGGACTCATCCCCGCGTTCATTGTCGGAATTCTGGACAGTGTGAGGGCTCGACGGTGGAGGCAGGGTTTCTCGACCTGGTCGGCACCTTTCGCAGGGTTGGCGATTGCGTGGGTACTTCGGGTGGTCGCCGACCAACTTGGAACGTACCGAATCACGGGAACGACCTCCGTTGTGCCACACCACTTAATTCTTCCAAATCTTCGTCTCCTGTTTGAGAACACGATCTCCTTATTTGGTCTGGGCAACAGCCTCACGACGAGCCACATTCCCTGGGAGCTGGAGCTCTTTCGATCTTTTGGGCTCCTTGCGGTGGTGGCTGGCGTGGTAGTAAGCATGGCGTGCCTTGTTCTCGGCTTGATGAGTGGAACACCCCGACTCGAGGTGCAGGGAATGCGTGCGAGGAGCGAGGCGAGCTTCCGTCTTAGCGACCTTTTGGTCCTTGGATTCTTTGGGGATGCCGTCACGTACGTGTTTTTGAGCGTCGACAAAGCAGGGCTTCGATACTTGAGCGCTGGCGCCATCTTTGCGTCAATTTTGGCGGCGATGCTGCTGGGCCAAGTCGCGAACGCGATCACTACCCGGCGTGCGCGACGAGTGGTCGTGGGCCTCGGGTTGGTCATCGCGGGAGTCTGCGCGTCGAGCGTCGGCGTCGTCTTGAGCCAGCCAACCCTCGTATCACCCTACGCACAACTCGGAAATTTCCTGAGCAGTCATCACCTGTATCGAGGGGTGGGCGATTACTGGAGTAGCGCGCCCACCACCGTGCTGTCCGACGAGATGGTCAAGGTACGCCAGGTCGTCGTGTCCTCCTCCGGCGGCATCGAGCCATACCAATGGATATCAAAGAGCAGTTGGTATTCGGGAAGATTTCAATTCCTGGTCTACGACGCCACGCTGTCGACGGGCCAGAACATTCGACAAGCCTCAAAATTTCCCTTTGCGCCCGTTGCCCACACGTACGTAGATCATCAGTTTCACATTGTCGTGTGGAAGAAGCCCGAGACGATGCTGATTTTGAATAATCTTCCGCGCGCTACGAAGTATCCGCATAACTAAGGTTCGCTCCGTCGTGATCGCGCGATGTATGAGTGTTGTCGCTCAACGCGCGACGGTGCGTTGACACTACGCCCTAGGAGATGCAGTGGGCTGCCGGCTCGAGCCAGATCAAGAGTGTGCGGTTTGCGTTGGTGACGCCAGGTTTTCCGAGTGCATCGCTGAAGAGCTGATGCGCCGCAGAAGGGTCAACGCCTCTATAGAGACCTCCCTTCCAGAAGATGACGGCGCCTACGTCATGGCGCCGCACGAAGGTGCAGAGGGCACGCTGCAGATCCGCCTTCGCGTCGGGCGTGGGAAAAATCGTCTGCTCACCCGAGATCTTGTTCGCACCGAACTGGTCTTTGATGAGCGTCTCCTCGACGACCTTGGGTGCGATCAATGAGGGGAACGACTCGCCATAGTTGGGACTTTCTTGTTCGGTGACGTAGCCCCCGATGAGTCGAAAGCGCATCTCGTCGAGCGCTTGCCAACTCATTGCCTCGGTCCAAGGTTCCATCGTGAACGGATACGTCAAGACGACGGTGCCGGGGTGAATGGCGTTGAGCGTCGACACGGTATCGGGCGCCCACGGCACGCGTTGCGTGTGGAGTGGCACGAGAGGAAACATCAAGACAGCGGTGCACAACATCGCGGCGACGACCCCTAGATCGAGGAGGCGCGTCGAGGTCGTTGGGTTGCGGTGATCCTTCAGACTCGCGACGAAGCGGTCCGCGCCGATCGTGACGACGATGACGGCGAATAGCGACACCAAAAGGGCGTAGCGGGCGGGCACGGTGCTGTCGAGTAAGGGAAGGTGCGCAAACACCGCCTCGGGCAAGGGGATCGACGTCGCATTGCCCTTCACGTCGAGTCGATTCCCGAGTGAAAGTATGAAGGCGAGCACACTCAACAGCGACGCCGAGAGGACCAGGCGGTCCTTGCGCCATCGGACGGCGAAGAAGACGAACAGCGCGACGAAGGGCAAGCTGAGATATCCCGCGTTCTCCGTGAAGTTTCCGCCGGTGAAGTGATAGGCCATCACGGCAAAGGTCAGCGGGGCGACGAATTGTAGATCGGTCGGGACGATCGGCTCAAGGATGTCGGTGCGAAATCCCTGCAGCGCGTTGGTCGGGTACACGGGACCAACGAGATGACCTTGCGCGAACAGCATCGACCAGAGCAGGTCGCCGGTGAGGAGTAGAAAGACGAGCAGCGCAGGGAAAAAAGCTTTGGCGATGAAGTCGAGGCGACCGCTGATGTTATGGCGATTGACGATCGCGAAGACGATGAGTCCGAAAAACGCGACGACGCCAATGAGCGCGAGCGTTTCTGAGTTGATCAGTGCCTGCGCCCCGCACAGAACACCGAGCAGGAGGCCCATACGTAACGGACGGCGGCGTTTGACGACGAGTAACTCATAGAAGCACCACACGATGAGTGGAGGCAGTGGCATGAAGACGAGGTTCAAGTGGTTCTGACCTTGGGTGATCATGTAGGGCCCGAAGCCGTAGAGCAGGCCGCCAATGAACGCGAACGGTGTTCGGCTCCACGTTCGAAGCACGAAGAACATCGAAGTGGCAGAACTCGCAAAGGCGAGGCGGAGCAAGATGTTGAACGCCGCGACTGGCCCGAGGCTCAGTGTCACTGGCGCGGCGAGCACGCCGAGCAGCGGCACCGACGTGCCATTCGCGAGGTCGACGCCGGAGGGGTAGTCGAGGAAGTTCGTATGAAAGATATTGAGACCGTGGCGAATTGCGTAGGGGATCCACTCGAGAAACCAGGTCATCTGCGCCGGGTCGCCGAAACCACGTCCGTAGGCGCCCGAGGGCAGCGTCGTCTGACTCCAGGGAAGCGTGGGCCAGAAGAGACCTACCGCCATGACAATGTAGATCAACACACCCGCACTAAGGACCCATGGGCCGTCCAGCGAGGTGATCGAGCGGCGTTGCGCTGGTTCCTTGGAAACCAGCGTCGTGGTCATGAGTGCAGTCTACGATTCGCTACCTTTTCGCCTCGGCGTTGAGCCATTTCTTCTTGTGGTGATTTCGAGGGAAAAGTTGGTCGAGTATCGATGGCTCACGAGGATCATGACGACGAACGCCGCCTCGGGCGCCTCTATTTTGTGTCGTGCAGGTTACGTTTCCACTACATGTTGAGGTCACACTGGAGGGTCGCCAAAAACCTCAATCTCCTATGGGAAACTAAAGGTTGCTGAACGTGTTACGCATGAGGATCTAAAGAAAAATGCACAGTCATTATTCAGTTTCGTGTATCTTTGGAAGGGTCAGACTTGGTGGAGGCCGTTGCGAGAAGCATGGTGGGTCGTAGTAATACAAGGCACCAAGTCAATGCGTAAGTAATTAGCACCCCTTGGGCGACGTCCCACGGGGAAACTCAATTTTGGGGTGTCGGTGCTCCATGAACGAAAGGGATTCAAATGATTAGTACCTATAAGCGTCTCAAGCAACGGCGTGACGCGGGTGAGATCGAGGGTGGCTTCACCTTGATCGAACTCCTCATCGTCATTGTCGTGCTCGGTATTTTGGCCGCTGTCGTCATCTTCGCTTTGGGTGGCATCACCGGCAAGAGTGCCGTTGCTGCGTGCCAAGCGGACGGCGCCACGGTTTCGACGGCGTTGTCGGCGTTTAGCGCTCAAAACCCCGGCATTACCGCGACCGAAGGTTTGCTGACAAGCACTGACGACGGTGGCCCGTACATCCAGTCGTGGCCCAGTAACTTGCCGCACTACTACTTCACGATTCCGACGACGGGTGCGAGCGCTGGAACGCTTCAAGTCGCGACCACACCCGCGGGTGCGGTTACGTCGTCAAGCACGGCATCTGCCTACACTGGACCTTCGAGCTGCAGCGCAGTCCAGTAGTTTCAACGGTCGTACGGTTGTAACTTTGCGAAGTGCCCGGCGTTCGCGCCGGGCACTTTGCTACTGTTAGGCAATCGGAGACTTGGTGAAATTACATGAGTGACAGCGCGACCGCCGGAATTAACCCTTGGCTCGAGCGGCTCTGGGAAAAGGGCGGCACGGACCTGCTGTTGTCGGGTGGTTCGCCACCTCGAGTTCGAGTAGACGGAAAATTGAACCCGTTGGACGGGGCGCCCACGCTGTCGGGCGAACAGATCGACGAAATTGCCCTACCACTGCTCACCGAAGGACAGCTGGCCATTTTTCGCGAGGAACTCGACGTGGACTTCGCCTTCTCGTGGGGCGATAAGGCGCGTATTCGTGGCAATATCTTCACGGAACGTGGACAGTCTGCGCTGGCTCTGCGCGTCATTCCCGCTCGTATCCCGACGTTCGAAGACTTAGGTCTGCCCCCCGCGGCCGAGTGGGTCGCCGAGCAACCCCGAGGTTTCGTACTCGTGACCGGACCCACCGGTTCAGGGAAATCCACGACGCTGGCGTCTCTCATTGACCGCATCAATTCGATGCGCGCCTCACACATCTTGACGATTGAAGACCCCGTTGAATACGTTCATCATCACAAGATGTCGGCAGTCTCGCAACGCGAAATCGGTCTTGATAGTCCTTCTTTCAACCGCGCCCTTCGCTCGGCGCTGCGTGAGGACCCCGATATCTTGCTCATTGGTGAGATGCGCGACATCGACTCGATCCAGATCGCGCTCACGATGGCTGAAACGGGCCACTTGGTCTTTGGCACGTTGCACACCAATGACGCGCCACAAGCGATCGACCGCATCATCGACGTCTTTCCGGCGTGGCGTCAAGAGCAGACTCGAGTGCAGCTCGCTGCGTCACTCAGCATGATCATGGCGCAACGCCTCGTGCCAAAGATCGGCGGGGGCATGGTCGCTGCTTTCGAGGTCCTGATTGCGACCAACCCAGTGCGTAACCTCATTCGAGAAGGACGATCCAATCAGTTGGCCAACGTTATGTTCACCGGCACGAAGGAAGGAATGTTGACCTTGGAGTTCAGTCTCGCGTCGCTCATCACCGACGGCACTGTCACTTTCGAAGATGCCATGGCAGTCTGCGCTCATCCCAAGGCGCTCGTGCGCTCGATAGAGCAGATGGAAATTTCTCGCTCTAGAGTCTAAGGCCAGTTTTGAGTCCGCAGCGGGGTCCGAACCTTCCCTACAAACTTGTCGCTGGTGTCACGCCCGTTCGCAAGAAGTGGCTCGTCGCGAGCGCGAAAATGGCGGGCTCCACCTTCGCTCCCGAGGATCCGAAGTTGTACGACACGTTTCGCGAGGTCGTCGACATGCGTCCGCCGTTCTCCTTGATCGTGGTGAACGCACCAATCGGTTATCGCGAGGACAACTCGAAAGGACCCCGGCTCTGTGACCTCGAAGCGCGAGCGATGCTCGACAAGCGTGGTCGTTTCTTGCGTAGGGCGCCGACTCGCGAGACGTTGCAACGCGGCTACGCCACCCCGGACGATCACCTGAACGCAATCACTCTCATGTTGATGCCGGTGTTCGTAGAAGTCTTCAACGAGATGTCGGCGTATCGACAGCGGACGGTGTACGAAGGAACGCCCGAACTCAGTTTCTTTCAATTGAACGGTGAGCAACCCCTGCTCTATTCCAAGCACACGATAGAGGGTCGAGAAGAACGCTGGTCGTTGTTAACGAAGCGCATCAATGGCATTGAGCGAGTTCTGGATGCGCAGATAAAAGGAGTGTCGGGCGAACATCTCACCGATGCCGCGATGCTGCTAGTGACGGCGCGTCGCGTCCTCGCGCACGCTGCCAAGCGAATTCCTTTGCATCCCGAATGGGACAGCGAGGGGTTGCGGATGGAGCTTGTCTTCTAGGTTGACGTCGGGCTCACGACATCGCCACGTTGAGGGTTCGAATGCGAAGAGCTTTCCAAAGTCACGTCGTTGCTCGATGGATACGCCAAGATGAGCGCCACCGCCAGCGTCCCGATCGTGCTTAGGTAATAGGGCCACGGGCCAAAGTGACTGTAGGTGAGCCGAGTACACGCGGCGCCCGCGAGTACCACGAGTGCGAAACGTCCTCGCGTCGCGGGCACCGCGGCCACTAGGGCGAGAGCGAGTGCGGGATAGAAATAATAGGGGTCGAGCACGGTCTCGAATACGCATCGAAGTGCCAATGCGAGTGACGCCAGCCACGCTACGTGGATCAGCGCTGGTCGCTTTCGGTACGCCCAGTACCCAATTGCGAACGCGCCGATCAACGTCACGAGCCGACCAGGGCCCGATGCAACGATTTCGCCCGTCAAGACCCTCGTCGACACGGTGGTGAGAACTTTCTTTCCGCTCGCCAAGGTTTTGACGTGTACGGCGTTCACGGTGATCCAGTGCCGTGCACTGAGGACCGGAGCGAGTGACAACCATGGTGTCGGATGGTTCAAGAGAGGATCGTTGGGTTGCTTCAACAAGGCCGTGGTCGTTGGTCCCCATTGCTGGATCAACGGTGCGAGTAAGAGAAGTGCGGACGGAAGGGCCGCGAGCCCGGCGACCGAGATCCAGCGTGGTTTGGGTACGTACGCGAACGCTAGGGGCGCGACGAGCAGCGTCAAAGGCTGAAACACGATTGCGAGGCCCACGAATGCTCCGGTGCGAAACCACGAGCGGTCATGGGCGGCGAGCAGACCGGCGAGGGCGAAGGCGAGGGCGAGCGGATCCTCAGGGTGTCCCCACAGCGCGACGCACGGCCACACGAGGGCCGCCTCCAACCACGTCAGTGCAATTCTTTGTCCTCTCGTAGCCCCGAGTCGTCGAGCGACTGCGTCAAGGGGAAAGAGAATGCCAGCTCCGCACAGCATGTCGGCGGGACCCAGGATGTACCACGCGGTTGGCTTCGCGAGATACCAAGGAAAACTTTGACTCAAGTGCAGTCCGCTTTGGAGCATCGCGAGGGGTGCGAACAGCACCGCGATGCCAGGAAACGTGACGAATGAGGTGTTGGCGTCATAGACCGTCCCTTCCGATCCCCAACCCACGTAGTGCGCGTCACGAAACGTCGCCCACAGGTCAGGTGGCGTCAACCATTCGTTCACGTGATAGACGACTGGAGCCCACCACAGCGTGTAGGCCATTCCCGAGGCGAGCAGGACTGCCGCTGCAACAAGAACCCACGTTCGTTCGCGTCGCCACGCTTGCAACGTGGCGAGCGACACCGCCGCACCAACCCGTCGTTCAAACGAAAGTGGGGCCTCGCTGACAGAGGATTCTCGCATCGAGGAACTCATGGGACCGGGTCGTCATCTCCTTCAACTTTCACACGGCAATTATTTGAATCCTACGTCAGCGATTCATAATTCCATCACGAGCGGACTCATGCTCAGAGTCCGACTACGAAGGAGAATGCGAAGTGGATCGATAGATATACACGTAGTTCTTCTCGTACACCAAGTGGAAGTGATGGGCGAACCAAGAATCCAGCGAAGAGTCCCAAGGAATTCGCGGAACGCGCGGATAGAGAAGGACCACGTAGGGCGACGACGAAAAATAGGAGCGCCACTGCGTCACGAGAGATTGAGGAGCGTGACCCCGGTCGTCGTAGGAGACCAACATCCCATCGGGGTCGACCACGTTGGGACAGCGTGGGTCGCTGGTCGCGAGTCGGTTGGTGACCACGCCAAAGGACACGTCGCTGTAGACCACGCACGATCCGCTCGGCACGTGGTGGTCAATCGCGTTCAGCCACGGCGTGTAGATGCCGTAGCCAAAGGCGTAGGCCGAGAACTGTGACGTGACCCAGAGCACCGCTCCGAAGAGCGCAAGTGCTCCAGTAACGGCGCTCGAGAATCCAACCAATCGTCGAATGTGAGCACGAACCTGGAGACGAGCGAAACAGGGACGAAGGAGCGGCGCAATCCGCGAGAGGCACGCAGCGAAGAGCCCCATGAGAAATGGAGCCGCGAAGTAGGCGTAGTAGCTGTAGAACTCCGGGGCGATCAGGAGGGCTACGACGATCAGCAACGCCGAGACGACGAGGAAGATGTCACGCACGTCGTCGAATCGACGTCGCACGAAGGCGGCAATGACGATCACGAACAGCACCATGAAGACCGCGAGTGACTCGCCCGCCGACGGCACGATGCGCGTGGTCGCAAAGCCCGTCAAGTTGACGAGTCGGTTCAGAATCGTCACATCGTTGGACGAATTCGAGGAGCGACCGAGTTGTTCGACGAAGACCTGCGAAATGAAGTTTCGTGGCGCAGACACGAAAAAGGGGAGCGCAACGATGATGAATGTTGAACCCGCCGACGTGAGCGTGTTAAGTATTCTCCGTCGGTTGCGCGGGAGAAGGCACAACAGGATTGCGATGAACGGAAGTATCGCCCAGAGCTTCATCAATGTCGCGACGCCAAAGAGCGCTCCCGCAATGATGGCACGTCGTCGCGAGGGTACGAGTCCTTCGTCACTCCCGAGCAAGGCAAGTGCACCAAGTAACACGAAGACGATGCAGTAAGGCTCGAGCATCACCGCACTGCTCACCCAAAATGCCACGGGCAGGAGCGAAAGTCCGAATCCAGCGATGATCATCGCGACGCGACCTCGACGCCGGAGGAGTAAGGCGAGGAGGCTCGCATTGAGCCCAACAACGATCCCGCTCATCACGCGCGCGACGATGAATCCGTCGTGCGTGCCAACGATGCGAGCGAGCAACGTCGCTGGACTTAGCGCGAGCAAGATGCCGGGAGGTTGCACGAACACGAAATCCCGGTAGGGCATCACTCCCGTCACCAATTTGAACGACGCGGCGAAGTACACACCCGAGTTGTAAAACGACAGTTGCTCTGGGACCGAGAGTTGCCACAGTGACATACCCAGACCGAGGACGCCCGCGCCAATGACGATCAACCACTGTTGCGTGCGTCGACGCTGCGAAAGTCGCGAGTCGTCGATGATGACCGAAGTACTCATTGTTTCCTTTTCGATGTGGCGTCCGTCCATCGTTGCGACCTCACGGACCTACGTTCAACGCCGAGTCTCGCAGCGATAAGTATGGCGCGCGATCGATTGACGATGTTTTCTTCCACCGATCCACGTCAACGCAATGACTGGAACGGAATGAGCAATTCTGGACCTGCGAAGATGGCGATACCTGCGCCGAGCGCGAGGAAAACGCCGTAGGGGATTGGTTGGTCACGGCGCATGCGCTTGGTGGCGATGAGGGTGACGCCCACGATGGCGCCTAGCAGGTTGGCGAGAAAAAACCCGAGCAGTTCGTAGCGCCATCCAAGCCATCCGAGTCCGAAGCCAAGTACCAATGCCAGGCGGACGTCGCCGAATCCTAGATAACGAGGACTGGCGAAATTCAAGAGGAAGAAGAGCGCAAACCACGCACTCGCGCCAATCACCGCGATCAGAAACTTTCGCCACTCGTGGTCGATGCCCGCGGCGAGAAGGAACCATCCGCTCATCATGACGACGGTCGTGTACACGATTTTGAGTGGAAGGACCATGAGCTCCGCATCGATACACGACAAGGCGAGCAAGCTCGCCAGCATGGTCAGAAACGCTGGTAGCTCCCAGTTCCAGCCCATCCTCGCCGCCGCTCCCGCAAAGAGGGCGCCGGTCATCAGCTCGACCATCGGGTAGCGAGCCGAAATCGGTGCCTGGCAATTTCGGCATTTCGCGTGCAGGAGCAGCCAAGAGACCACGGGAATATTGTCGCGCTCCAAGATCGGAGCCTGACAGTTCGGACATTTGGACCGCGGTGCGACGATGGATTCGTGACGGGGAACGCGATAGATGACGACGTTCAAGAACGAGCCCACCACGAGACCAAGGAGTGCGCAGCCGACGATGAGCAATCCGAGCACTGTCGCCTTCCTTTTCTGCTGGCACGTTCGTGAACGACTGTAGGTGAAATCACTGCAGACGATACTGATGGACTCGCGCGACATTGTGGCGATCGAGATCGTCGACGACGCCATTCGTTATTTCTCTACTCGCCAGTAGACGACGCAACTACCAAGGAAGGCCGTCACGTCGGGTTTGGGCGCATCGCGCCGCGCAGGTCATGATTCGCACGCCCTGTCGGTGCGATGTTCACCGAGTGTCCAACGAGGCTCCGCCATTTAAGTAATTCACCAAGTTAGTGTTTATAGAGACCAAGCATTGTGTCGCACGTGATGCCGTGCGTTCGAGATGGAGAGGATTGTCAGTGGGCCACGCAGTTTCTCGCCGGTATCGGTATGGCTCGAGCTTCATTGATCAAGCGTCCGGTGTGCGATTCGAAGGTCACCACCCCTACGAGCGTCCCGATCTCTGGCAGATCTATCTTGATGGTGCCGAAGGCATCTACCGCAATCGGGGGTTCGAGGAGACTCTGAATCGTCACGACCTCGAAGAAGGTAAGGGCGTACCACTTTTCTTCCTCGGTTTTGACCAGAGTGGTGATGCGGTCTGCGGTGTTCGATTTCACGGTCCGCTTGAAGGAAGTCATCAGGCACATCTGATGCACGAGATGGCGGCATCAAGCGAGATTGACCTCATTCGAAGCACGATTGACGCGGAAATCAGATTCGGCACGATCGAGACTAAGGGCGCGTGGTCCAAGGGCGGCGCGGTCGTCGGCGTGCAACTAATTTTGCCCATCACTCGTTGCTTTATGCACGCCATGAATTGGCTCGGGGCCGAATATGCCGTCGCCGCTGTTTCGGATCGCCTCTTGACAGTAGGACCTCTCACTGGTGGCGGGCCTATCGGGACAACGTCGGTTCCATTTCCAGACGAGCGCTACCGCACCGTCGCCGTCGAATATCGACGAGCGAAGAGTTACGAGATGAGCCCTCCAGAGAACCAACAATTGCTTCGTCTCGAAGGCGAGCAATTGGCTCGCGGCCCCCAACAAATCGGCGTCGGCGCGATTAAAACCGCATCGACGATGATGCAGTCGCGGCGCCCCTTGCTGCTCGATGTGGGGACCCGCTCGGATCGCGAAGTGCTGCGGGTCCTGCGCGATGATCGTTCGTTGCAGATCTTTGACCAGTACGACGAACTTCGTGAACAACTCACGCTAATAAAACCGTCACCGAGCCAGGTGCTGCTCGATGAGAAACCAAGGTGGATCTATTACCCGTGGCGTCGAGCGGCGGTGCGATTGCTCGGACCTCGAGCGTTCTCTGCGTTGCGACTCGATCGAAACCACAACAAGATCACTCGCGACGAACAGGCGAAACTTCGAACGCTACGTATTGGTGTTGTGGGTGTGAGCGCCGGACATTCGATCGCCCATCTCCTCGCGATGGAAGGACTCTGTGGGGAACTGCGACTCGCCGACTTCGACACGGTTGAGCTGACGAATCTCAACCGGATTCCTGGCGGTGTCTTGGACTTGGGAGTCAACAAAGCTGTCGTTTGTGCTCGAAGGATTGCGGAGATCGACCCTTATCTCAAGGTCAGTGTGCACACCAGTGGAATCACCGGCGATAATCTCGACAGTTTCCTCGCGGGACTTGACCTCGTCATCGAAGAGTGCGACTCGCTCGACGTGAAGTTCCTCGTGCGCGAAGCCGCACGCGCCCAGGGGATTCCCGTCATCATGGAGACGAGCGACCGAGGTGTGTTGGACGTTGAACGTTTCGACCTCGAGCCTGAGCGACCCATTTTTCATGGCCTGCTTGGTGACATGGATTCGGCGACCCTCGCGGGCCTGTCGCTCGCGGAGAAGAGTCCGTACGTACTTCGCATGCTTGGGGCGAGCGAAGTGTCATCGCGGGGTGCGGCATCGCTCTTCGAGCTCGGATTCACCATCACCGGTTGGCCGCAATTGGCGAGCGAAGTCACTCTCGGCGCCGTCACAGTGGGGACCGCAGTGCGCCGCTTTGCTCTAGGCGGACACCTTCCTTCGGGTCGGGTGCGATTCGACGTCGAAGAGATCCTCTCTGCGTTGAGTCCTGCCCCCATTGAACCTGATCTAGAGGAGGATCTCCGCCAACCGGCGCCGTTCGACCCCGCTATTGATTCCAGTGACCCTTGCGAGTTGATTGTCGACGCCGCTCGGCGGGCGCCTTCTGGAGGAAACGTGCAACCCTGGCGTTTTCAAGTTGATGGGGAAGAAATTCACTTCTTCCTGGATCCCAGTCGTTCGACGGTTTCGATGGACGTGCAGATGCGCGGCAGTCTCGTGAGTATTGGTGCCGCGCTATTCAACGCACGCGTCGCCGCTGCCTCGTTGAACAAAGTGGGTCCGGTGAAGTTGTTTCCGGCGGGTCCAAGTTCGACGCACGTGGCGACGATGCATCTAGGCAGCGCCAACGAACCTGAACTCTCCTTGATGCAGAGCGCCATCCATTCGCGCGTTGCCAATCGGAAAATGGGTCGTCCGTCACCCATTGATGACACGACGATTCTGGACCTTATGCACGGCGTCGAACGTGAAGGCGCACGACTTCGTTTTCTCACGAACCGGGATTCGATTGATCAACTTGCCGAGCTCCTCGGTGAATGTGATCGACTACGATTCCTCATTCCCAAGGTGCACCAAGAGATGTTGGGCGAACTTCGTTGGCCCGGACGCGATCCGCTCGAAGACGGCCTCGACGTACGCACGCTCGAGATGGAGGCGTCGAGCTTGGGCATCATGGATCTCTTGAAACGTCCCGACGTCATGAGTCACCTCTCCGAGTGGCGTGGCGGCCAGTCGTTGGGACTTCGCACGCGCATCATGGTGGGATCAAGTTCGGCGCTCGCCGTCATCACGGTGCCACGCGCGGACCCGACGTGGTACGTGCGAGGTGGTGCCGCGATGGAACGCTTCTGGCTCGCGACCGAGCAACGCGGACTCGCCGTCCAACCAGTGGCGCCGCTTTTCCTCTACGCGACTGATGAATCAGACCTCATAAGTTTGGGCGGCGAACGCCATCTCGATGAGTTGCACAAGCTCTCGCTCCAGTATCGACAGATGCTCGACATGGAAGACGGTGAATCGACCGTGATGGTGATGCGAGTGTTCCACGCGACCCCTCCGAACGTGCACAGCATTCGACGTCCCTTGAGTCGCGTGATGACCCGCACGCGCGTCACCGCAGGTGATGCTCGTTCGTCTAATGGGACCACAGAATCACAAATCGCCTAATCGGTACGAAACGTCAATCTTTGAGGTCGTGGCGCCCGAAAAGATCCGATTAATTAAGTAAAGAGTTGAAATACCCGGCAACGAGCCTTTTCTTAAAATCAAACGAATGCTATCTTTGTAACTCAGTCCGAAAAGCGTGAAGGGCGGAAGCCGTGGGCAATTTCAGACACGCAGATACCATGAGGGTCGGCACCGAAGCCCGGCTCATCGTCGAGACGCTTCGCCAAGTTACTCCTGGCGCCGAAATCGTCGCGGTCGTGATGGGACCCGGCAACGCGATTTCCGGATTTGATCTGAATCCCCTCATCGGAACTGGTTCTGAGGGCGCCTGGGCTGTCATCAACGAGCGCGTCCAGAGTCAGCTGAGTTTCAAGGAACCCCTCGGCTCGTTCACGTGCGTGGTTGACGACGTCGAATGGGGCGTGCTCGTCGACGTGATTGAGCTGCTCGAGGGTCAGATCATCGGGGCACTCATCGTTGCTCGTCCCGGTAGAGCCTGGTCGCAACGCGAATACGCACTCACTCGCGCCTTCGGTGGCGTCTTCAGTCAAGTCGCGACCATTGCGACTCGTGAAGGGGATCTCCTGCAGCAGCGCCGACTCGACGATCTGGTGAGTCAGGTGGCGGAGCGACTCATGTCGGCAACGGCGGACAACCACCAAGAAGTGCTCGACTGGACAATGCGCATGGTGGCGGAATTTCTCAACGCCGACGCGGTGTTTTTGCGCCGCAACGACCACGTGCGCGGTTTGAGCATTTTGGTCGCCGAATGGCCCATTCGAGAAGACATCCCCGACCCCGATCCCCTCGGTGAGGTGAGTTTCGACTCGGACCCCATCTTCATGGCGACGAAGGACTTGCGCGAACCGTTCCTGCCAGGATTCGAAGACACCGACAGCAGTTATATGGACCGGGTTGAAAAGGCCTCCGGCGAGACCATGATCGCTGGTGCCGGCGTGCCGCTGTTGCTCGGCGATACGACGTGGGGCATTCTTGCCTTCATCCATTTCGAACTTCGAGTGTTCGTGCCCGCGGAGATCAACGCCCTCCAGGCGGTCGCGACAATGCTCATGCAACTCCAGGCGCGCATTGACGCCGAAGAGCGTACGGCCTATAACGCGTATCACGACGACTTGACCGATTTGCCCAATCGCCGTGCTCTGCTGCGAGAGTTGCGCACGCGCCTTGCCTCGCACCGTGACACCGCGGTGCTGCTCGTCGACCTCGACCGTTTCAAGGTGATGAACGACTTCTTGGGGCACGCGTCGGGTGATCGACTGCTCATCACGATCGCCGACCGCATTCGCACGAGCGTGCGAGTGAATGACTTCGTGGCACGACTCGGTGGCGACGAATTCGTCGTGTTGATCGACGAGGCGTCGAGCGAACTCGAGATTCTCGCCAGCGCGTACCGTATCTTGGAGTTGGTCGCCGGTCCGGTCAGCGTGGGAGGCCAACAAGTCAGTCACACCGCGAGCATCGGCATCGCTATGGCGGAGTCGGGATCGATTCAGTCGCCGCTGGACCTGCTCAGTTGGGCAGACGGAGCGATGTACGTCGCCAAGGCACGCGGTCGCAACCAAGCAGTCGTGTTCGATGAGGAGTTACGCGCGGCGGCTAACGAACGCACCAGTTTGGAGCTTTTGTTGCGCGAAGCCATCGAGGGTACCGGACTGCGGCTCCACTACCAGCCCGAAGTCGATCTTCGCACGGGTCGACTTCTCGCAGTTGAGGCGTTGGTGCGATGGCAGCACCCTACGCGAGGATTGATTGCCGCGGCGGAATTCATCAAGGTCGCTGAGGAAACGGGTCTCGTGATGGAGATTGGTCGCTGGGTCTTCGCCGAGGCGTGTCGTCAATTGGCCGAGTGGTCCAAAGAGTTCCCCAAGCTTTCCTTGATCGTGCGAGTCAACATGTCGCCGGTGGAATTCGCTGCGTCCGACCTCGTCGAATTCGTGGAACGATGCCTTCGCGAAAATAACGTGCCTGCGAATCGCCTTTGTATCGAGATCACCGAATACGCGGTCGTTGACGAGCCGGAGAAGGCGGCCGCCATCTTGCGCGGTTTCCAGAAATTGGGCGTGGAGGTCGCGCTCGACGACTTCGGAACTGGGTTCGCGTCCATGACCGAACTCAAGCACTTGCCAGTTGACCTGCTAAAACTAGACATGAGCTTCGTCGAGGGTATTACGACTGACGACTACGACCGCGCCATCGTTGAGATGATCATTCGACTTGGTGAGGCCCTACATCTCGGGGTCACCGCTGAAGGTATCGAAAGCCCCGACATCATCGAAAAGCTGCTCGAACTCGGTTGCCACCGCGGTCAGGGATATCTCATCTCTCGCCCTGCGTCCGTCGAGGATCTTCGTCCGATGATGCTGGCGGGTGGCGTATCACCGACCGTTTTAGGACTCAATCGACCCCTTCTCGACGCCGGTGCGACACAGTGGTAGATGTGAATCCTGATGACTCACTCGTAGGTCCGGTGCCCGATAACCACTACGAGCCTTGGCTGTTCCAGTCGATGCTCGATGAGTTATCGGTCAACGAACTTGGCATTGGCTTCGTGTACTCAGTGATCGACGCGCTCGCCAAGCGCTACCACCTGACTGATGTGGTGGTGAACTTGACGCACGAGTCCTTTGGGGCACAGATGTTTCGCTTGGGCGGACGAGCGATCAGTCCCGAACTCGCTGCACGTTTTGGTACGGCGCCGGGCGTGTTTTGCGAACCTGACGTCGTACCCGCCGTTGAGCGAGGCGCGGTGCGAACGGCCTGTCAACTCGCACTCTCGTTGCACCTCGCGCGTTTCAGCGCGTCGCACGATCCGCTCACCAACATCGCGAACCGTCGAGCATTCGACAGTTCCCTTGACGCCGCCGCCGCGCGAAGCGCGCGCTACGGCTGGTCATTCACGCTTTTGTTGATTGACCTCAATGAATTCAAGGCAATCAACGATACGTTGGGTCACGCCATTGGCGACGACCTGTTGCGCCAGTTCGGAGTGGCGATGCGCCGGTCTGTGCGAAGTGGTGACGTTGCCGCGCGCATTGGCGGCGATGAGTTTGCCGTCATCTTGAGTAACGCCGACGGTTTCGAGGCATCTGGGTTTCTCGACCGCCTTCGCGTAAACTTAAAGTCGGCGAGTGAAGTGATCGAATTCTCCGTAGGGTCGGCGACGTCACCGCGCGATTCGACCGATCCACTCGAGTTGTTCCGTATCGCGGATGCTCGGTTGTACGAGAAGAAGGGTATGTTGCACTGATGATGTCGTCGACTGATGAGGACCTCGAGCTCGAACTTCGCTCACTGCCTGGCGTACTCAACGTGGAAATCCGTCATCTCGACAGTGGAGACGTCGATGTCGTCACCCTCATCACGAACGGTCAAGACCCTTCAAACATTCGCGTGATGGCGAAGCAGATTGTGAGCTTGTACTCGGCCGACGGCTCCGTCGTCGTCGACGATGCCACGACAGTGCTCCAGCCTAAGGAACTCAAGGCCATTCGAGTGAACCTCGTCGCAACGTCCTTTGAGCCCGACACCGGCACGACCGAAGTGGAGCTCAACTTCTCTGGTCGCATTGGGCACGGACACGCGAAGAGCGGCCAACTCATTGGTGGAGCGGAAGCGACACTCGCGGCGCTACGCGATCTTGGTATCGAGGTTCCCTTCTATTTGGTCTCGGTCGTCAACATCGCAACCCCACGAGGGTGGCCCGTCGTCGCGACGTTTCGAGCCCTCTCCAATGAACCCGACTTGCACGGCATTGCGTTGGCGGAAAACGACGTCACGTCATCTGCCATGGCGACACTCAATGCGCTCAACCGTGTGTTGCCCATCTCGTCGGCCTTCGAGTAAATCTCGATTTCGATTTTTGCACTAAAGTCGCGCGACTCGATTTGACGCTCGTACGAAGTGATCTCGCGCAAAAAAATCGAAGAACTCCGGAGAAAACTAAATTTTCGATTGAACATCCCTGATCAAGTGGCTAGGTTCGTGGGGAACCACTCTGGTCGGTGGAAAGTTCGCGAAGGAGGCTCCGATGGAGACGCGAGATTCATTTACTCGGAGCAACATATTGTCGTGCGCTTCGGCGATCCTGCGCGAAAAAGGAAGCCGCGACTTCAGCGTCGATGAGGTCGCCCAACGAGCCGGCGTGCAAGAGACGACCGTCGAATACTTCTTTGATTCGCCCACGCAACTCATTGGTGAGGCGCAACTTGCGAACTACTTCACCTTGGTGAAGTCACATCATCTCGTGCAACTGCGTGTGGAGGACGCGCTCGCGAACCAGGACCTCGATGCCTTCGATAAGGCGGTGCAGGAGAATCTGGAACTCGCCTGGTCGTCGGGTCAGGTAGGTAATCGCTGGGGAATTTTTGAACTTTTGCATGACATTTGGAGTGATCCATTCTCGCAGAGCCACTTTTGTGAACTGCTCGACATTCAATTCGAACGATGGATTAGCGTCATACAAGAGGCGCAGCGACTCGGGTGGATTGAGGACGACATCGATCCCAAAGCGCTCGTGTCAGTCTTCTGGTCGTCGTCGGTGGGCCAAGTTATCACCGCTGGTTCGACGGTCCTCAACGTGACGCCCAAGGAGAATCGCGACTTCATCATGCGCATCGTTCGACCGCCAAGTCGTTTAGGAGCTCGGGCCTGACGCACGATGCGACGGAGCATCCCCGTGTGACGATTTCGTGACATCACGCAATGCCCGCATTCTTCGGGTTTTCTAAGCGCACGAGAGAGGTCGATGACGAAGGCACACCTTAGGCTTGGAGGGCGTGCGAAACCATCTCCTCAAAGTCTTGCTCGGGCTGTCACTCTCGTTGGCCGGCCAAGTCGTAGGCATCTCGCTCGCTTCGGCGCAGACCACGACCGCCTCGACCGGCTTTGACGTCAGCTATCCCCAGTGCGGTAGGACCCTTCCAGCCGCGGGCTTCGGGATTGTTGGCGTAAACGACGGACACCCGTTCTCCACGAATCCGTGCCTCGCGAGCGAACTCACGTGGGCGAAGTCCACGACCAGTGGTGCACCATCGTTTTACATGAACACGGGAAGTCCCGGTCCCGCCGATTCGTCGATCTGGCCGACCAATCAAACGACGCCCGAGGTATGTACGGGTGCGAACTCGCCCGCCTGCTCCTATGACTGGGGATGGTCTGACGCGCAGATGTCCTTCAGCGCCGCCTTGAGCGCGGAGGCTCAAGATGGCGCCTCATCGCCGAGCGCCGCCGTGACGGGCGCAAAATGGTGGCTCGACGTGGAAACGGGCAACATGTGGGAATCGATCGAGGCGAACTACGGACCAAGCGCGGCGTCGCAGTTGATCGATCAATCAATGCTCCTGGGTGCGATTGCCTATTTGAAAAGTGTCGCGGTGACTAATGTCGGGATCTACTCAACGTCCCAGCAGTGGCGCACGATCACCGGCACCCCACCCACGGCATTTTCGAGCATCCCCGTGTGGGTACCCGGCTACGCGACCTTGGCGGCCGCCGAAGCCGCGTGTGCGATGACGTCCTTCACCGGTGGGCGCGTCGCGATGATCCAGTACCCATCCCAGGGTCTCGACGGCGACTACATCTGCGGTCTCGTGAGTACACCTGGTGCGACGTCGATCAGCGTCGCTGCGACGTCGGGCTACAGTGTGCAGCTCGTCGTGAGCGGTGCGACGAGTGCCGTCACGTGGGTACAAACCACGGGTTCGCCAAGTCTGCTCGTTTCGAGCACCGGCCTCGTGACGACGAGTGGGGCGTTGCCCGCGGGCACCTACGGTGCGACCGGATCGACGAGTGACACCAACGGTGACGTGGGTTTGTTCAGTTTTCTCTTGAACGTGGGCACCATTGTCCAAGTGGCGCCGACCTCGGCGACCCTCAAGACAACCCAGACTCCCGGCTACAGCGACCAGTTGGTGCTAAGCGGCAACTTCGGCGCGACGACGTTCACCCAGACGAGCGGCGCACCGTCGCTGCTCGTCTCGAGCACCGGCCTCGTGACGACGAGTGGGGCCTTGCCCGCGGGCACCTACGTGGCGTCGGGTACGACGTCTGACACGAGTGGCGACGTCGGGGTTTTCAGTTTCAGCATTGTCGTGGGCTCTATTACTCAGAACACGCCGACGACGGGTTCGGTGACGAGCACTGCATCATCGACCTTCAGTCAACAACTGAACGTGAGTCACAACGATGGAACCGTGACCTACGTGCAGACGAGCGGCGCACCGTCGCTGCTCGTCTCGAGCACCGGGCTGGTGAATTCGTCGGGCACGCTCATCGCGGGAACCTACCGCGTCAAGGGCACGACGTCAGACCCCTACGGCGACGTCGGTACCTTCGTCTACACCCTGAGCGTGAGTGCGACCAAAGTGGCGCCGGTGATCGTGGGACCCGACGCGCAGTACGTCGTGGGGCACGCCGTCGCGGGACGGACAGTGGTGCTTCAGATCATCGGGGTGGGATTCTCAGGACGACCCACCGTCACGAGCCACGAAGGAACGACCGCCCTGGTGCTGTCGGATACCGGAACCGTCCTTGACGTGCGCGTGCGTGTTGACGCGCGATCACGCAATGGCGTCTTCACCTTCACCCTCACCATGCCCGACGGTACGGTGACCAGAGTCAAGTACAACCAGCACTAGGACGGCGCTGTCCCTAGTCCACGTAGTACTGATCGGCCACTTTGAGTGCGCGGTCGAGGCGCGCGAGCCCTTCGCGAGCTTCCTCGTCAGTGACGTTGCACGGCGGCACGACGTGGAGGCGATTGAAGTTATTGAAGATGAGTAGTCCCTCGTCTCGACACGCAGCGACGAGTTCGTTCATCGCGGTCGAACTGCTGCCGTAAGGGGCGAGAGGTTCTTTGGTAGTGCGGTTCGTCACGAGGTCGAGGGCGAAGAAGACACCGAGACCTCGAACGTCGCCAATCACGCGATGCTTCTGGGCAAGCTCGAGGAGCGTAGGACCAAGTACGTCTTCGCCGATTCGTCGCGCGTTCTCGACGATGTGCTCGTCGTCCATGGCGTTCATCGACGCAACCGCCGCCGCGCACGCGAGCGGGTGGCCCGAATAGGTGAGACCTCCGGGATACACGCGGTCGTTGAAGGTCGCGGCGATCTGTTCGTTGATCACGACGCCCCCCAGGGGCACGTAACCAGAATTAACGCCCTTCGCGAAGGCGACGAGGTCGGGGGCGACGTCGAAGTGTTGATAGGCGAACCACGAGCCCGTTCGCCCGAAGCCGCACATCACTTCGTCGGCGATATAGACAATCCCGTACTTGTCGCACAGCGCTCGCACACCCTGCAGGTAACCGGCGGGAGGCACCATGATGCCAGCTGTCCCGGGCACCGTCTCGAGGATGATCGCGGCGAAGGCGCTGGGTCCTTCGAAGGCAATGATGTTCTCCAAGTTCGCGAGCGCTCGCTCGCACTCCTCTTGTTCGTTCGTGGCATTGAACGCCGTACGATACAGAAAAGGTCCAAAGAAGTGCACGACGCCCGAGGTGCCGTTGTCGTTGGGCCAGCGCCGAGGGTCGCCCGTCAGATTGATCGACGTCGACGTCGCACCGTGGTAACTGCGATACGCGGCGAGTACCTTGTGGCGCCCCGTGTGGAGCCGCGCCATGCGAACCGCGTGCTCCACCGCCTCGGTGCCACCATTGGTGAAGAACACCTTGGTCGCATCCGCAAAGGAATGATCGATGATGAGTTCGGCCGCTCGATAGCGCTGTTCATTGCCGTGTTGGGGAGCGATGGTGCACAAGATTGCTGCCTGTTCTTGAATCGCTCGCACGACCGACGGGTGCTGGTGGCCAATGTTGGTGTTGACCAGTTGCGAGGAAAAGTCCATGTACGTCGAGTCGTTCTCGTCGGTCACGTAAACGCCTTTGGCACTCTTCACCATCAAAGGGTTGAGCGTCGACTGTGCGGACCAGGAATGAAAGACCGACGCGACCTCTCGTTGCATGGGCGTCATGGTCGAACGATTCTTCGATGTCATATGGTCCTTTCAGGGGTTGAAGATGAGATTGTAGGCGGTCGCGTCGTGAGGATGCAGTGTGATGTCATCGCGCGAGACACGCTTAACTACGAAGCACGACGTTGTCGGGCGGCGCACCCTCCACGAGGAGCCCGATCTGTCGGTTGACCAGTCGTGCCATTCGCGGCAGCGCCGCTGACGACGCGCCACCGACGTGCGGTGAGATGAGCACATTCGAAAGGGCGAACAGCGGGTGCCCATCAGGGAGTGGCTCGGGGTCCGTCACGTCCAGCGCCAATCGAAGTCGACCCGAACTGGCGTGCTTGAGTAATGCCGCGGTGTCGGCGACCTGTCCGCGCGCGACGTTGACGAGCATCGCCCCGTCGTGCATGGCGCTAAGGAATTGGTCGTTGACGAGGTGCGTCGTTGACTCGTCGAGTGGCACGATGACGATGACGATGTCCGCCTCGCCGAGGTGATCGAAGAGGTCGTCCATCGCGAAGATCTGACCACGCTCGTCGGTGCGCGCGTGCGAGGCGAGACGTGTCACCTTGGTCTCGAAGGCGAGGAGACGCTCTTCGATGGCTCGCCCAACACCGCCATAGCCAATGAGCAGGACGTTTCGATCGGCCAAACTCTCGTGCCAGTCTCGGCGCCATTTCCCCTCGAGCGACGCACGAACGTAGTCGGGGATGCCGCGTTGCAGGGCGAGAATGAGCGCCAACGTGAGCTCTGCCGTCGACGTTTCGTGTACCGACTTCGCGTTCGCATAGACATGACCCGGCGGCAAGATCTGCGCCACGCCGTCGTAACCATTGAGCAGACTCTGCACGAGTTTCGTCTTGACGGTGGCGAGCTGGGCGAGCACGCCAGTGCCCACCATGTAGGGCACGACGACGATGTCAATCTCGGGCCGAGGGGCTGGACCCTTCATGTCCCAGACGAGCACGTCGACGCCGGGGGGTTGGGGACCAATCGCGTCGCGCAAGAACTCATCGGGCACACTCACCGTCAGGGATCCACTCATCGATCGTCCCAATCAATGTTGGAAAGTGACGCGAGCGCGCGCACCAACGCTTGGGTGCCGAGAAGCCCACCGCCCTGGGCTTGCAGGGCGATGTAGAGCTGGTTCGCGAGGGCGAGACCGGGGAGCGCGAGGCTCATGCGTCGTGCCTCGTCAAGCGCAATGCCCATGTCCTTGACGAAGTGATTGACGAAGAAGCCGGGATCCATATTGCCCGCCATCATCCGCGGGGCCAAATTGGAGAGCGACCAACTACCGCCACCACCGCTCGCGACCGAACTGAGGACCTTTTCCAGGTCAAGCCCAGCGCGGTAGGCGTACAGCAGACCTTCGCAGACGCCCTCCATGTTGTTGGCGATCAGTATCTGGTTCGTCATCTTCGCGTGTTGACCCGCACCGTGCTCACCATGTCGAACGATGGTGGATCCCATCAACGAAAAGCAGGGAAGGGCCGCAGTAAATACGTCGAGCGGACCTCCGACCATGATGGAGAGCGCCGCGTTCTTTGCTCCAATGTCGCCGCCCGTCACGGGCGCATCGAGTGCGTGCACGTGACGCGTCGACGCCGCCGTGCCGATCTCGGCCGCCAGGGCGGGTTCGCTCGTTGACATGTCCACGACGATTGCTCCCTCACGGGCCTTCGAAAACACACCGTGTTCGCCGAGTGTCACCTCACGCACGTCTGCGGGATAGCCGACCATGGTGAAAATGACGTCACACGTCGATGCGAGATCAGCGGGTGTCGCCGCCCACAGCGCACCTGCCTCCAAGAGTGGTGCTGCCTTGGGTGCGGATCGAGTCGACACGGTGACCTTGTAGCCGCCTTCGATCAAATGGGTGCACATGGCACGTCCCATGACGCCTGTGCCGATCCAGCCGACGTGCGTGGTCGCAGGACTCGCTGTCGCGGGCGAACTCATGGGACAAATGTACCGTGCTTGGGCGACACGTATGGCGCGACCCNNCATCGCGACCATCATCGCGTGAATCAACTGGGAGGAATGTCGTGGCCACGTGTCTGGTGATTCAACACGTTGAACCCGAGGGACCGTACGAAATCGCTACCGCCTTGCGCAGCGTGGGGGTGCACGTGGACGTTCGTCGCGTCTTCCTTGACGAACAACTCCCCGCGGACCTCGAGGGCTTCGATGGCCTCGTCGTCATGGGAGGGCCCATGTCGGTCACGAGCGATGAGGGATTTAGCACTCGCCGTCATGAAATGCACCTCTGCGCCAGTGCCGTGGACTCGGGCGTGCCGACGCTGGGGGTCTGTCTCGGCGCACAGCTTCTCGCTCGTGCCTTGCGAGCTCGCGTGTACGCGGGCGAAGCGGGACCCGAGATTGGTTTCGCCCCGGTGCACGTGAGCGAGGCTGCCCGTGATGATCCGCTGCTGCACGGTTTTGATGGCGAACAGTTGGTGCTGCATTGGCACGGGGACACGTTCGATTGTCCGGCGGGCGCTGTGCTGTTGGGCTCGAATGATAACTACGCCAATCAGGTATTTCGTGTCGGGTCCGCCGCGTGGGGTTTCCAGTTCCACTTTGAAGTGAGCGACATTGCGGTGAAGGCATTTGTTGCGACCTTCGCGGGAGAAATCGCGCGCGCGGGTTTAGACGCCAAGGACGTCGTGGACGCGATGCCGATGGCCCTTAATCAATTGGCTCCACTGCAGTCCGCGATCACCACGCGCTTCGCCCAGCTCGTCCACGATCGAGACCTGGCGAACTGGCGACATTAACAATCGGGGAGCGTACGCTGCATGGCCCGGAGAGGACGTTACGACAAGAAGTCGTACATCCTTCGATAATGCGCTTGCATCAGTCGCGGGGGTCGACTCAACGTCGTAAGGCGTTGTCGCAGCGACGGGAACGAACTCCACGATTGGATCGCGAGTTGCACGAGCAACGCGATCCCGAGCGACGCGCCGAAGGCTTCGAGCACGTGACCGGTCCGCAGCATCTCCGCGAGAACGATCATCGACGCCACGTAGGAGAACGAACCTCTGGTGACACCGCGCAGGAATTGCGACGAAGCCGCTGCACCGTGCTCGTGGTTCGTGAAGAGTGCCATCATCAAACTAGTGAGCGGAATCGCGTCGAGGACGCCGGACAACGATGCGCCCAGTCGTCCCGCGAGAGAGATCAGCGCAACGGTGAAGATCGTCGAGACGGCAAGTCGCAAACTAAGACGTGATTTTCCGTTGTGGAAGGTGGCGATGGGCGTTCGCGGCCACCAGCGAAGGGCGATGGTGAAACTCGCGATGGCGAGGACCGCACCAAGGAAGATTGACGCGTGCAACGTTTGCACCGCGGTCGCGATGAGTGCGAAGGCGCCGAGCGCTCCCCCGAGCGCGGACGCGGAGGAGACACGTCGGGCCAACGCGGCGAAAGACCACAAGAGTGCGACTTCAGCGCTTGCGGCGAGGAGAAGCGAGACAGTCATGGCGTGGGCGAACGACAGCCCGTATTGAAGGCTGATCAGCCACAGGAATGGTAGGTAGACGAGGGGGAGCCCAACGACCAGTCCGCCGATGGCGTGGCCGAAACGGCGCTGAGCAAGGGTCCCGAGCAGGACCGCGAGGGGCGCACACATGATTCGAAGTAGCAGGAACAACATGTCATCAGAGTACGAGTCAAATAACCTCAAATGACTCGGTTATATGGCATAGAAGTCCATTATTACCATGATTTAATCTGTATAATATCCATTTAGCCGTAGATAATTCGGTACGATAAGGACAATACCCATGGATGATATTGATCGTGCCCTATTAACAGCGCTCGTCGACGATGGGCGCCTGAGTTACCAACAACTAGCGACCCAAGTGCATTTGAGCCCAAACAGTACGGCGGACCGCGTCAGGCGCCTTCGCCAGAGTGGGGTGATCGAGGGATACCACGCGCAACTCAATTTCACCGCGTTAGGACATTCGTTGCAATCTCTCACGGACATCAAACTTCGAGAATCCGTTGATCGACGCCAGTTCGAGCGTGATCTTGGCGGAGTCCCGCAGGTATTGAGCGCCATCCACACGACCGGTGAGTTTGACTATCAGCTGTGGACCGCGAACAGCAGCACCGATGAACTCCAAACCGTGATTGACATTTTGCGCGAATTAGGTGCTCGCGACATCCAGAGCCGCATCGTGCTGGGAGAGATCACGTTCAACGCGGCGCGTCTCATTTAGAAGGTTTCCTTGAGGTGCTTGCTCCCCTAGAGTCGAGGAACGGACACCGAGAAGGACAGGGCCATGGACGACAGCACCATCTTGCAACGAGTGAACGACCTCACTGAAGAGGAGCAAACGCTCGAAGAGACGCACGAGAGCGAAAAGCTTTCGCCAGAAAAATTGGCGAGACTGAAGGCGATCGAGGTTGAACTGGACCAGTTGTGGGATCTACTTCGCCGGCGTCGTGCTCGTCGCTCCGTAGGTCTCAATCCCGACGAAGAGACCGTACGTCCCGCGGACGTCGTCGAGCACTACGAGCAGTAGCACGACGCCTCCACTCTTCGACGCCGACGTCACTGCTCGGAGAGTATCGCCTCGAGCTCGGCAAGCGGGTCTCGCACGATTGGACCCGTCGTCGTCACTTGGGCCAACGTGATCGACCCTTCGAACTCGAACGGCGCCGTGTAGCCCGGTCCTATGGCTGGTCCCCATTCGTACCCACAGGTCAGCCCAACGCCCACACCATTGAATCCTGAAGGCGTGAATCGAGGGATGTCACCTCGCGCGATGTCGACCCCGTCGCAACGAAGCACGCCCTGGCCGCCGAGCGCGGCATCTTTGAAGAATTCGAATTCGACGACGTGCCTGCCCTCTGCCATCCGATCGTGAGCCTCGATGAGGTCAATAGATTTGCCGTAGAGATTGTGCACGTAACGCAATCGACCATCAAGGATATGTAACGACCAACCGCCGAGCGAAGAGCCCAGTGCGACCAAGACGCCGTCACCCGGCGTCGAGTTAGAGGATTCGAGAGCGACGGTGAGCTTGTGGGAGCGATTGCGCACGTTTACTGCGACTGATTCAGGAACGGGTGCCGTGAAGGGAAAATATCGATACGTATCGCGAGGTGCTCTCGATGTCGGCTTCGGATGCGTGAGCGCCCAAAGGACTCGATTGTCCAACGGGAGCACGTCATTCTTTTGCGCTTCGCTCCACCACAAGTCAATCAAACCTCGAAGCACGTCGGGATACTGGCTCGCCAGGTTGCGAGACTCGGAGATGTCGTCGCGCACCCGATATAACTCCCACTCGTCGTCATCGAAGGACGCGTTGGGATTTTGATCGTCATACAGAGGCCCGATTGGATGGAACGTCACCGCTTTCCATCCATCGTGATACAGCGCCCGCGAGCCGAACATCTCAAAGTATTGCGTGTGGTGGCGTTCCTCTTCGAGTTCGCCCCCCGGGCCAAGCAAGTACGAAAAGCTGACGCCGTCCAGGCTGTTTTGGACGACGCCCTCGATGCGTTCGGGTGCCCTGACGCCAATGAGTTCGAGGATCGTTGGCGTGATGTCGGTCGCGTGCGTGAACTGGTGTCGAGTCGCGCCAGTCTCGAAGGGGCCCTTGGGCCACGCGATGATGCAGGGATCGGCGACGCCACCTTCGTGAACTTCACGCTTCCATCGTCGAAACGGCGTATTACCGGCCAAAGTCCAGCCCCACGGGTAGTTGTTGTGAGTGCTGGGTCCCCCAATCTCGTTGATTCGCGCCACCATCTCGGTAGTGCTCGCGGGGTCGAGATTCGCGAGACGCACATCATTGATGGAACCTTCGGAACCGCCTTCGGCGCTCGCGCCATTGTCCGAGACGACGATGACGACGGTATTGTCCTCGTCGCCAATCTCACGAAGAAATGACAGCACTCTGCCTATCTGCTCGTCGGCGTGTGAGAGAAAACCTGCGTAACACTCCATGAAACGTGCGGCGAGTCGCTTCTCAACACTGTTTAGGTCGTCCCAGGGTCGAACCCAGGCGGGACGCGGCGACAACACGGTCTTCGAGGGAATGAGCCCACTCGCGACTTGGCGCTCGAACACCTGCTCGCGCCACTCGTCCCAACCTTGGTCGAACCGACCCTCGTAGTGCGCGCGCCACGTGGCGGGTGGTTGGTGGGGCGAGTGGCACGCACCAGTTGCGAAGTACAAAAAGAAGGGGCGACGCGCGTCAACCGCGCGAAGATCGCTCACAAAACGAATCGCGTGGTCCGCGAGGTCTTCGCTGAGGTGGTAGCCCTCGTCAACGCTCTTGGGTGGTCGCTCGGAGTGATTGTCGTGGAATAAGGCGGGTACGAATTGGTGGGTCTCGCCGCCATGAAATCCGTACCAACGGTCAAAGCCTCTCGCGAGTGGCCACGTCGCCCGCGAGTCCGCGTCGTTGGTTTCATCTTCAGGGCTCAAGTGCCACTTTCCTACCGCGTACGTGGCGTAACCGTGCTGGCGAAGGATCTCCGAGACGTAGCCGTTTTCCCTCGGGGGTTTTCCCCAATAACCAGGAAATCCCACGGCGAGATCAGCAACGCGACCGAGTCCACTTCGGTGGTGGTTGCGGCCCGTCAAGAGACACACTCGTGTTGGCGAACACAGTGACGTGGTGTGAAAGTTGGCGAGTCGAACCCCTCGACCGGCGAGGGCGTCGATCACCGGCGTCTCGATGTCTGATCCGTAGCATCCAAGTTGCGCGTAGCCAACGTCGTCGAGCACGACGAGCACGACATTCGGTGCACTCGATGGAGGAGATGGCTCTTCGGGCCACCATGGTCGCGAATCGCGCCAATCGCGACCAATCCGTCCACCAAATTCTTGCCCCATAGGTCGCCTCTTCTCACATTGATTGCACGTCTCGCGACGACAGAAGTTCGATGCCGATTCGTCGGTAGTTTAGAACCATGGCGATCGAAAGTGCGGTGGCTCATCAGCGCTTTCGGTGGTGGGCGCAGGTGCGATACGCGCTTGGTTTGTCGTTGGGAATTGCCGCGTTGTTCGTACTGTTCTCCCAGCGAGGCAATTTGCGCGCAGCGTGGCATCAACTCACCCGCGTGAGCATCCCGTGGTTGCTGGGTGCCGTGATCGCAGAAACGATGTCCATTTTCATCTTCGCGTACGTGCAACGACGCGTGCTGAAGATGGCGGGAACGCGCATTGGCGTCGCGCCCCTCTTCGCAATCTCGCTCGCGAACAACGCGATTGCGAACACGGTGCCGGGCGAGCCAGCAGTGTCGAGTGCCTTTCGATATCGTCAGTATCGGCGCCGCGGCGCGAGCCGCGCGGGCTCGGGATGGACAATCCTCACGATCATCATCGCCCAAGCGATTGGAATGTCGAGCGTGTTGCTGGTTGGCGTGCTGGTGAGTCTTGCGACCAGTTCGAACGCGACCAACACGAGGACCGCACTCGTTGGTCTTTTCATCGTGCTCGGGGCTGGTGTCGTCTTGCTACGACGTGATCTCTTATTGCGATTCCTTGGCGGCATCGTTCGACTCGCGCAACGTCTGACTGGCCATCCTCGCGGCGATATTGGAGAGCGCATAGTTGCGACACTCCAACGGATGCGTGAGATTGAGCTTCGCCCTTTCGATGCGCTGGAGATAATCGCGTGGGCGACCCTCGTGTGGGGCTTGGACCTCGCGTGTTTGCTGTGCAGTATGGAAGCCACGCACGCACCAATCCCGTGGCACGGGATAATCCTTGCCTACGGCGTAGCCCAAATCGTTGCCGTGCTTCCAATCGTCCCTGGCGGCATTGGCCTCGTGGAAGGCGGGCTCACCGTCATCTTGGTCGCGTACGGTTCGACACGCGTACACGCCCTCTCGTCGGTGTTGGTCTATCGAGCGATCAGTTTCTGGTTCGCCGTCATCGTGGGTTGGCTCAGCTATACCGCCCTCTCCCTGGGGGCGCGGCGAAAGCACACTGATTCCTCGGCGCCACGTGACCATCCACGTCGCACTGAGTAGTTGCTTCGCACGTGAATTGGGCCAATGGACGTGTCATTCTGATCAGAGTATGGGTTCGATGCGCGCAAAAATGCGGATTCGCGAATCGCGTCCGTTGGGCATCGGAATTGGGATTAGTTTTTGCGTATGTTGTCGCACTATCACACGGCCATCGATCCGGGCGGGGAAAACAACTCGCACGCAAGTATGTTGCGCATGGTCGGCTTCAATAAGCGAGTGCTCGAAACCGGATGCGCGTCAGGTCACATGAGCGAAGAACTTCGAGCCCAGGGATGTCAGGTGGTTGGGGTCGAAGTGGACGCTGCGGTCGCCGAGGCGGCAACACCGTGGCTCGAGCGTCTGGTGGTCGGGGACGTTGAATCTGACGTGCTGTGGGGACAACTCGACGGCGACTCGTTTGACGCCATCCTCTTTGGCGACGTCCTTGAGCACTTGAAGGATCCGCTTCGGGCGTTACGCAGCGCCGTAAAGCATCTCAATCCCGCCGGCGTGGTCGTGATCTCCGTACCGAACATCGCGCACGCGGACGTGAAGTTCGCACTGATGCGGGGCACGTTCCCCTACGCGGAGAGTGGGTTGCTCGATCGAACCCATATCCACTTTCTCACCAAGGAGAGTTTGCTCGACCTGCTTCGAGAAGCGGGCCTCGTTGCGGTGGAGTTGCAAAGGGTAACGGTGCCGATATTCGAAACGGAGATCGGCGTCGATCGCGGTGGCGCCAGTGACGAGGTCGTCGGCGCCTTGACCGACGACCGTGAGTCACTGACCTATCAATTCGTCGTGAAGGCGGTGCGCGATGATGGTGCGAGAGCCCTCGACGAATTGTCGGCGGATATGGTGGCATTGACTGACCAACTCGTTGACGCCAGAAAACGTATCGAGATCCTCTCGCACGAACTCGCTGTTCTCCAAGGACAGCACGAGTGGGACGAAGGCGAGATCGCGAGACTTAAGCGACAAACCAACGCCGTGAAGAAACTGATTCCCCCACCACTTCGCCGCATACTCGGAAAGAGATTTAGCACTGCGTAATGTGGCCAGCGACATCCGCGCCACGGGCTCGCTTCATCGAACCGTTGGTCCCATCTCGCACGTTCGTTTTTGAGGTGACATGAACTCGGGCGAGTCAACGAAGCAATTCCTTTTCGCGTTCTACCTCTCAGCGAGCAGTTGCTTCTTCGCCTTATCGAGCGACTCTAGTTTGTCGGCTGAGACCAGCGGAGATTTCAGTTTCATCTGATCGATCGCGTCGACGACGATGCCGCCCACCAACGCCCGCAGTTCGTACTTGTGATCCGCTGGAACGACGTACCACGGTGCCCAAGGTGTCGACGTCGCACTGAGGGCTTCTTCGTACGCATCTTCGTAGTCGTCCCAACATTGGCGTTCGGCGAGGTCGTTGGTGGAGAACTTCCAGCGCTTGTCGGGATCCTCCAGGCGCTTGAGGAACCGTTTCTTCTGCTCGTCGCGCGAGATGTGCAGGAACACTTTGACCACGCGCGTGTGGTTGCGATGGAGGTGCTGTTCGAAATGATTGATGTCTTCGAATCGGTGTCGCCAGAATTTGCTCTCGTCGTCCTTCGTCGGCTCCTCGTGCGTCTTGTCGAGGAGCGCGGGATGTACGCGCACGACCAGAACGTCCTCGTAGTAGGAACGATTGAAAATGCTGATGCCGCCCAGGGCTGGCAGCGATCTCGTGCATCGCCACAAGAAGTCATGGTTCAGTTCTTCCAGTGAAGGCTGCTTGAAGGACTCGACACGACATCCCTGGGGATTGACGCCGGACATCACGTGCTTGATGGTGCCGTCCTTACCGGCGGCGTCCATGGCTTGGAGCACGACAAGTAGTGCGTGCGAACTATCAGCCCAAAGTTTCTCCTGGGCGCGCGAGAGTTCCTTCACGAACGAGACCAGATCCTTCTGCGCGATCTTCTTCTGTGGTTGCTCACCCTCGGTGTCGTCCAGCCACTTCGCTGTCGTCGCGGACGTGCTCCGCTCGGTAATGTTCGCGTGTTTGCCGGGCTCGACACGTAGTTCGTCAATGATTTCCTTCGTGAGTTTCATCAACTCTCCTTTGTTGTTGCGCATGGCCAGAGAACGGTGACGATCTCAGCTCGTTTCACTTCATCGGGCAGGAGCTCGTTGGCGCTTCGTATCTGCAGTCCCCGCTCGCCTGTCGTGAGAGTCGCACCATGTGCAACGTGTTCGCCCGTCGGTGCCCACGTGGTCGTGCCCGTCATCGGTGATCGCTTGCGCGTACGGGCACGACACGACATCGTGATAGACAACGACCTCGGGTCCCGTTCGAACTTCGGTGTGGAAGGGTTCGACGTACGCGTGCCGTTCGCACCAGTGACAGCGCCTTCGATCGTCGGCGCCCATGTCTCCATGGTGATCGTGCCTGATCTCCTGCGCGTAGGGACACGAAATCGAATCGTGGAACACTTCGTCGCCCACGTCGGTTCGAACGTCGCTACGAAAGGGAGCGACGCTCGCCGCCATTAGTTCGACGTCAGCATTGGGTCGACCGCTTCGAGGGTCCTTGTCATCGGGCGCATTCGACGGGTCAAGTACTCGGTACGCCATTATCTTGACGCGGTCGGTGAACAAGAACCACAGAATCGCGTAACCCCACACGAGGGCGGCATACCCGAATCCGAGTGGTGTCATGAAGATTCCAGCGACGGCCAAGAAGGTGGCGAGCAACTGCGTGCCGAGGACCGCGACCCAGAGTATTCGAGCGGGTCGAATCGACCAGAAACTGCCGCGGGTGCGCGCCTGGAAAATCGTCAAGTGGCCCGCCACCGACAACAACAGGTACATCATGGTGCGCAGTTCCGGGCGACCCAAGTGAACGACGTGGTCACCGAGATAAAAGAGGCCAAAGGCGGCGACGGGACCAACGACGCCCAACACCGTCGCCATCCCGAGTACGACGCGCATGTTCCACGCCTCGGGTTGGTTGCGATAGTGCACTCGGTCGTAGGCAATCGAAAGTATGGCACCGTCGTTGAGAAGGGCGAGCAGGACGATTTGAATCGCGGTGACGGGAAAGAAATTGAAGATGAGGATCACGGCGGTCACGAAGAACAACACGCGCAAGGTCTCGGCGATTCGATAGATTGCGTAGCTATTCATGCGCTGGAAGATCTTTCGACTCTCCTTGATCGCGTCGATGATGACCGAGAGCCCCGACGTGGTGAGCACGATTGACGCGGCCGCGCGCGCGGCGTCCGTGGCACTGGACACCGCGATGCCGCAGTCGGCCTTTTTGAGTGCCGGCGCGTCGTTGACGCCGTCGCCCGTCATCCCGACGATGTGGCCGTGACGCTCGAGGACGTCAACGATATGGAACTTGTCCTCGGGAAACACTTGGGCGTAGCCGTCGGCGTCCTCGATACTCTTGAGCGTGTCACTACTTGCCTTCGCCTTGGTCGAGTGAAGACTTGAGGCGTCGAGGATGTTGGTGCCCATGCCGAGGGTTCTCGCCGTCTCCTGGGCGATCGCGAGCGCGTCGCCGGTAACCATCTTCACCTTGACGCCCATGTGGCGTGCTGTCGCGATGGTGGTTTTCGCGTCGACGCGCGGTGGGTCAAAGAGTGGCAACACGCCAAGGAATTCCCAGGACCCGCGACCGGTCGCTCGGGCAACGCCCAGGGACCTGAACCCTCGCGTGGCGAATTCGTGGACGACTTTTTCGACGCTTGCACTGATCGCCCTCGAGTTCGACGAGAGAGCGAGAATCACTTGGGGTGCGCCCTTGGTCACTTTGAATGATGGTCCGGATTTGGGCGCAACGGTTGCCTCGGTTCGTTTTCCGACCGGGTCGAATGGTTGAAAATGCGTAATTTTGTAACCGCGCAGTGCACTGGGACTCTTGAGCCCCGCGAGCACCGCGAGGTCAATGGTGTCATTGTCATCGAAACGCGACGCCAGCGCGGCGGCCACGACGACGTCGTCGCCACTCATTCCCTTCACGGCGAACGGTTCGCCGAGCGACAATGTGTTCTCGGTGAGGGTCCCGGTCTTGTCGGTGCACAAGATATCGACGCCCGCCAGTTCCTCAATCGCGACGAGGCGACTCACGATGGCCTTCTTCTTCGCGAGCAGTCGTGCACCGACCGCCATCGTCACCGACAATACTGTCGGCATCGCCACCGGGATCGCCGCGACCGTCAGCACCAGGGCGAATTGCAGGGTCGTGAGGAAGGGATCGCCGCGAAGCAACGAGACGACGATGATGATCGTGACCATCACAATGGCGAGATAGATCAAGTAGGTACCGATTCGCAGCACCGCTTTTTGAAAGTGGCTCTTGGTTTGTGTGTCCTGGACGAGTTCGGCGGTCTTTCCGAAATAGGTGTTCGCGCCAGTCCCGTAGACCAAGGCTCCAATCTCGCCTTGTCGAATGATGGACGCGGAGTAGACCGTGTCCCCGGGACCTTTCGTCGCGGGAAGCGATTCGCCGGTGAGCGCCGATTCGTCGACTTCAATCGGATCACCGTCCAATAGTCGTGAGTCGGCGGGCACGATGTCGCCCAGTCGAAGTCGAATCACGTCGCCCGGGACGAGTTCACGTGCGGGGGGATTCAACCACGTACCGTCGCGCACGACTCGAGCTTTTATGGCGAGTGACGCCTTGAGTGCATCGACCGCTTTGCCGGCTTGATGCTCTTCGAAAAAGCCAATGAAGGCATTGGCGAAGAGCAAGACGAGGATGATGATGAAGTCCGGCCAGTGGCGAAGGATGCCCGAGAGCACCACGGCAATCTCGATCATCCACGGGATGGGTCCCCAGAAGTACTCGAGGAACTTCAAAAACTCGTTCGTTTTCTTTGCAACGATCTCGTTGGCGCCGTAGGTGACGAGGCGCTTCGTCGCCTCAGCGTTCGTGAGACCGTCCTTGGACGTCGAGAGTTCTCTCATCACGTCGTCGATTGGCGACGTTGCGAGGTCGTTCAGTGACGTGTGTTCACCCTTCTGCTTCGCGCAAGCCGACGCGTTCTTCAAGGGTGCGCCGTGGGGACGAGTGACCATGGTTTTCCTTTCCATGCGTCAAGCGCCACAGCGTGACTCTGTCTCCAACGTACCCACTTCGAACGAAATTCGAGCAATTCTTCGATACTTCGTACGTGATTCTCAAATAAGCGCTAAGGTGCGAGCGTCACTCCAGAACTTTGGTGATCATTCAAGATCCCAAGGAGTAGTGCATGAGCGAACGTCGCCGAAATTTCAACCTGTTTGGCTACTTCATTGACCAATCGGAGCGTTATTGCTCGCGACGCCACATGCACCACTTCGGGTGTCCCCAATCACTTCGACGCCGCCTCACGAAGAAGGCCGTCATGGGATAAGACGCGAACAGCGGTGGGCCGCCCGGGTCTCGATCCCGGCACCTTGAGATTAAAAGTCTCCTGCTCTACCCGATGAGCTAGCGGCCCCATTTGGCGCGTCACTTCGAAGTGACAACGTCAGAACGACCACCTTACTTCAATCGTTTTGAATGTCCCGGGAGGACATTGTCGCTCGATTTCGTTGGCAGTGTTCTTCGCAGTATTGGACTTTGTGCCTTAGTTGCAACAAAAAAAGTTGTCGTGTTCGTAGGACACTCGAGTGAGACTGCAAATCTCGCCCTTTCATCAAGGAGGCATCATGACTGTCACCAGTTCTCCGTCATCCGCAAAATCCGAACCAGTGACGCCGATGACCACTCGCAATCAAGACAAGGCCCACGCCATGGGTCTGACGTCTTCGACCGCCCTCGTGATTGGCAGCATCGTTGGCACCGGCGTCTTCACGATGCCCGCTGTCCTGGCGGGCGCGGGCACGATGGGTATCGTCGTCCTCGCGGTAATTGCGGTGGGCGCGATGTTGCTCGCGGTCTTGTTCGGACAACTAACCCGACGAATTCCCAATAGTGACGGCGGCGTGTACGCCTACACCCGCCACGAGTTCGGGGACTTGCCCGGTTACCTCGTGGGGTGGTGTTACTGGATCCAGTCCTGGGCGGGGAACGCCGCGATCGTCTCATCGTGGGTCTTCTACGTCGACGCACTCTTTAATTTCACTCATCCCTCGGGTATGCAGAACTGGGGTATCGCGATGTTCGGACTGTGGATCCCTGCGTTCATCAATCTCGCGGGTGTGCGCCAGATGGCGTGGTACCAGAACATCAGCGTCGTGATCAAGTTCCTTCCCCTCTTGTTCGTGGGGGTCGTTGGCTGGTTCTTCGTCTCGAAGGCCAACTTCGGTCCCTTCAATGCGTCGGGCGGAAGTCTGTACTCGGGGATTGGCATCGCCGCGGGGGTCGCCCTCTTCTCCTTCATCGGGGTCGAAGCCGCTGCCGTCACGGCCAAACGCGTGATCAATCCTCGGGTGAACGTCATGCGCGCTTCGCTCATTGGCACCGTCGCGAGCGCAGGGCTCTACGTGCTCGTCACTGCCGCCGTGATGGGACTCGTCGCGCACCACACCTTGGTGGGCACCGGATCGCCGTTCGTGAACGCGTTTCAAACCATGTTCCCCCATAGTGCCTGGGCTGGACGCTTCGTCGCCGGTGTCGCCGTGGTCTCAGGTCTGGGAGCGCTCATTGCGTGGACGTTGATTGTCACCGAGACGTCGCGCGCAATCGCCCAGGACGATCTCTTTCCGCGCCCCTTCATGTGGTCCGATAAGAAGGGCACCGCGTGGTTCGGGATCCTCGTCGGCACCGCGCTGCCGTCATTGTTGATGTTGTGGCGCTATTCGACGAGTTCGGGTCTGACGGTGTTCACCTATCTCGTGGACTTGACCGTGGTGACCGTCGCGATTCCGTACTTCTTCTCCGCGATTGCTCAATTGACCTTCCTCGTGTCGCGGCGTCGACGAGTCCAGGGTTGGCAGCTGGCGCGAGACCTCAGTATCGCGGGCGCGAGCGTGTTGTTCTCGATGTGGGTCACGTTTGCGTCCGGGTATCAAGTCGTCTACCAAGCGCTCGTGGTTTTGCTCGCCGGACTCGTGCTGTACGCGTTCTTGAACGCGAGGCGCCAGCGCCTCGGCGAAGCGATTGAGCCGATCGACCTGCCCGATGAGATCGCGGTTCCCTCCAAGTAGTAGCAACGGCGCCCAATGCGCCAAGGAATGAGGTAGTGCCATGACACTGCATGTTGAATCAGAAGTAGGGCAACTCAAGCAAGCAATGGTGCACCGTCCTGGGCTCGAATTGTCGCGCCTGACACCTTCGAATATCCAGAGTCTCCTCTTTGACGACGTGCTCTGGGCGAAGAAGGCGCGCGAGGAACACGACGCGTTCGCCCAGGCCCTGCGCGACAAGGGCGTCAAGGTCCACCTCTTTGGGAATTTGTTGGCCGAAGTACTTGCGATCAATGAAGGACGCGCCTTCGTACTTGACGCGCTGTGCACTGACGACCAAATCGGCCCGTCGCTCGTCAAGCCCGTTCGCCACTTACTTGATGACCTTGACGGCGAGATGTTGGCCGAGTTCCTCGTCGGCGGCATCCTGAAGACCGACTTAAAACCGCTCAGCGCGAAGAGCTTGAGTTGGGAGCAGTTGCGGGCGGACGATTTCGTCTTGACGCCCCTGCCGAACACCATGTTCCAACGTGACAACACTTGTTGGATATATGGAGGGGCGACGGTCAATCCCATGGCGAAGACCGCGCGCCAACGCGAGTCATTGCACACGAGGGCGGTCTATCGCTACCATCCCGTCTTCAAGGACGAGAAGTTCGACATCCTTCTGGACGCCGACACGGTGAACCACCGCGCGACGATGGAGGGTGGGGACGTCCACATCTTGGGACACGGGACCGTCATGATTGGCATGGGCGAACGCACGACCCCAATCGCTGTCGAGATACTCGCACGTCGTCTTTTCGAGACCGGCACGGCGACCCGGGTGATCGCGATTGAGCTACCCCACAGCCACGCCTTCATGCACCTCGACACCGTGATGACGATGATTGACCGAGCGACGTTTGTGCTGTATCCCTACTTCGACCGCAACTTGCGCAGCTGGACGATAGTGCCCGGGAACGATCCGGGCACCATCGCGCTGAGTCAGAACGAGGATCTCTGGGAGACGTTGGCCCAGGTGTTGAAGGTCGATCACGTGACCGTCCTCACGACGGACGAGGACGTGCGCGCCGCAGAACGCGAGCAATGGGACGACGGAACGAACTTCCTCGCGGTCGCGCCCGGCGTCATCATGGGCTATGAACGTAACGTCGCGACCAACACGATGCTTCGTCGCGCCGGCATCGAAGTGGTGTCGATAGAAGGAAGTGAACTTGGTCGCGGACGCGGTGGTCCACGTTGCATGACGTGCCCAATCGAACGAGAGGCCGTCGCGTGAAGCGTTCCGACGTCGTGGGTGGTCTCAAGGGCCGCAGCCTGCTGCGCGATATCGATCTCACGAAGGAGGAGTTCCTTGAACTCATCGAGTTGAGTGACACGCTGCGTCAAGAAAAATGGGCCGGCACCGAGAAGAAACTCCTCAAGGGTAAGAACATCGCACTTTTGTTCGAGAAGTCCTCCACCCGCACGAGGTCCGCTTTCGAGGTTGGTGCCCACGATCAGGGCGCACACGTGAC
>PLRK01000098.1:86042-89064 GCA_003163875.1 Acidimicrobiaceae bacterium
GGGCTTACCGACACGTGGCACCCGACACAATTACTGGCGGATATTCTCACGATTCACGACCACAGCATCAAGCCGCTTGAAGAGGTGGCGCTCGCGTACGTTGGTGATGCTCGTAACAACACGGCGAACTCATTGCTTTGCGCTGCGGCACTCCTGGGCATGGACGTGCGCCTCGGCGCACCGACGTCGCTGCAACCGAGTGAAGAGGTCCAACACGTGGCGAGTCGACTGGCGGAGTATTCCGACGCGCGAATCTTGATCACTGAAAACGTCGACGAAGCGGTCGCGAACGCGGACTTCGTCTACACCGACGTCTGGGTGTCGATGGGAGAACCGGCCGATAGCTGGGACGAACGCATCAAATTGTTGCTGCCCTACCAAGTCAACGAGAAGCTTCTCAAGGCAACCAACAATCCGGACGTTCGTTTCTTGCATTGCCTTCCGGCGCTTCACAACACCGATACCGATGTCGGCAAGGAGTTGCACAAGAAGTATGGCGTGAGTGCCCTCGAAGTCACCGACGAGGTTTTTGAGTCACCTACGTCGATTGTCTTTGACCAGGCGGAGAATCGCCTGCACACGATTAAAGCGGTCATGGTCGCCACGTTGGCGGGAGTTTGACATTCTTATCGTGGCGGCGCTCGGCGGCAACGCACTCCTGCAGCGAGGTGAAAAACCCGCGGCTGAGATCCAACAGCATCACGTCGTCGAAGCCGTCACTCAATTAGCGAAGATCTGCGAGGACAACGACATCATCCTCACCCACGGCAATGGTCCCCAAGTAGGAATGTTGGCCCTCGAGAGCGCGAACGATCCGCTCCTCGAACATGCATTCCCCTTCGACGCCCTCGGCGCACAGACGCAAGGAATGATTGGCTACTGGCTCGTTGAAGCGCTGAGCAACGCAGTCAATCGACGCGTCGTTGCTCTCGTGACGCGCACCATCGTCGATTCGAATGACCCCGCCTTCGCCGCGCCCACGAAGTTCGTCGGTCGCGGCTACTCGAAGGACGACGCGGTTCGCCTGGGCGCAGGAAAATGGTCGCTTCGTCTCGACGGCGCGCTTTGGCGGCGGGTCGTGGCATCGCCAGAACCCGTGGAGATACTCGAGATGGCGACGATTGAGGGTCTGGTCCGCTCGGGTACGATCGTCGTCTGCGCGGGCGGTGGAGGGATTCCCGTCGCGCGCGACAAGCAAGGGCAGCTTTCGGGCGTGGAAGCAGTCATCGACAAGGACCTCGGAGCGGCGTTGCTGGCGCGTGACGTGAAGGCCGACGCATTACTTATTCTCACCGACGTCCCATGTGTCTACGCGGATTATGGTCTCGTCACGCAGCGTCCTCTGCACCAAGCGACGGTGACAGAGTTGCGGGTCATGGACTTCGCCGCCGGCTCCATGGGTCCCAAGGTCGAGGCGGTATGTCGGTTCGTGAATGCGACCGGGAAACGAGCCGCCATCGGGACCTTTGAGGACGCGCCGGGGCTTTTGGACGGTTCGGCGGGGACGACCATACTTCCCTGAGGTATCGGCGTCGCGTTCGTCGCGTCAGTAGATTTAGTGGCTATGCCAGACACAGTGCTCGTCACCGGCGGTACAGGGTTCATTGCCCAACACTGCATCCTTCAACTTCTCGACGCGGGTTACCACGTTCGCGCGAGCGCTCGCTCGAAATCTCGCGAGAGTGAACTCATGGGCGCACTTACGCCGCACCTCAGTGCAGGCACTACCCTCGAGGGCCGGTTCAACGTCGTCGCGGCGGACCTCACGAGTGACGACGGTTGGGACGACGCGGTTAAGGGTTGCACGTACGTTCTGCACGTGGCGAGCCCGATCTTCTTGAAGGTGCCCAAAGATGAAAACGAGATGATTGTGCCCGCCCGCGACGGCGCACTGCGAGTGTTGCGAGCTGCGAATCGCGCCGGCGTGAAGCGAGTCGTGTTGACGTCCTCGATCGCGGCGATTGCCTACGGGACTCCTCGAGATCACGCGTACACCGAAAAGGACTGGTCGAACGTCGCGAGCCACGAGATGGACCCCTACGCCAAATCGAAAACGGTCGCGGAGAAGGCGGCGTGGGACTTTATTGGCTCGTCAGAAAACACCTCGTCCTTGGAACTCGTGACGATTCTGCCGGGACTTGTGTTGGGGCCAGTGCTCTCGAGCCATTTCAGTTCTTCGGGCGAAGCAGTCAAGCGGATGATGAATCATGAAGTGCCTGGCATGCCCGACGTCTGGTTCCCGCCCATCGATGTTCGTGATGTTGCGTGGTCGCATCTCACGGCGATGACGCTTCCTTTAGCGAATGGCCAGCGCTACGTCTGCGCTGCGTCAGATTCGGTACCGCTGCTCGCCATTGGAAAGATTCTCGACGAGCACTACGCGAGTCAGGGCTTCAAGATCCCGCTGCGTAAACTCCCAAAGATTGCGGTGCGACTCGTCGCGGTCTTTGATCGGGACTTGAAGTTCGTCGTGCCTGAAGTGGGCAAGCCCTTCCATGTTGACGCCACGAAAATCAAGACGGAAATGGGGCTCGAGCCGCGCGACCTCAAGGAAATGACGATTTCGATGGCCGATTCAATGATCAAGTACGGCATCGTGAAGAAGCGGTAGTTGCATCATGCTGACGAACGCCGCACCGATGCTCCTTAAAAGCAATGTCGGCACTCGGTGCGTCTCAAATTTCCGCTTAGTCGAACGATGGAGATAAATGGATGCTGAGCAGCAGTCGACGACATTGCCACTTCTGGTAGAGGTGCGTGAGCGAGTGGCGATCGCCACGATGAATCGCCCGAAAGTACGCAATGCGCTTAATCAAGAATTGGTATCGAAGCTCGCAAGATTCATGACGGACGTTGACGAGGACGACAGCGTTGACGTGGTCGTTCTCACCGGCGCCGACCCAGCGTTTTGTGCAGGGTTGGACTTGCGCGAATTGGAGAGCGGCAAGGGAATTCGACTTGGCACACAAACTGAGGGCGGCCGCTGGCCGCGTTGTGCCAAGCCGTTGATTGGGGCGATCAA
>PLRK01000117.1 GCA_003163875.1 Acidimicrobiaceae bacterium
ATGGGACGAGTCGGTGCCGCGGGTGACAACGCGCGCATGGAATCGTTCCACTCGTTGTTGCAGAACAACGTGCTCGACACCAAGAAGTGGGAAACGCGCGAGGAACTTCGCGTGGCAATTGTCACGTGGATCGAACGGACCTATCACCGCCGGCGTCGCAAGCGCAGTCTCGGTCGGATGACGCCTGTGGAATTTGAAGCCGTGTTTCAGGTTGTTGACAAGCAGGACGTCGCGGCGTGAGACTATGGAAAGCAACTGTCAACTAGATCGACAGCAGCGCCCTTTGTATAGTTAAATCAAGAATTCGTTCGTCTCGTTCATACTTTGCCCGAGCTCAATTGCCGCAATCACACTTCTTAAACTTGCCATTTCGGACCATGCCAATTCGTAGGGCCGGTGGGGATCGAACCCACGACCGAGGGATTATGAGGTGGCTGCAAACGGTCGGAATGGTCCGGTGGTGTCGGATTCATCCGGATTTGCAAGAAAACTTGTCCGGTGGTGTCGGATTCGTCCGGTGGTGTCGGATTGGTCTGTGGGATTTTCCGTGGGATTTTCTCAATGGAAACCGGGTGCGGGTTCATGTCGCAGGCCCGACGTGCAAAATCTTCGACTGGAGGCTGGAATGGAGGGGCGGTTGAGTGTCGGCGAGCCGAAGTCCACGATCGGCCGGAGAGTCTCCTGCTTGTGCCCTGGGATTGATTTCAGCTTTCACGACGCCTCAACTTGTTGACGACATCAGTTGCGAATGCAGCCACTGACTTTGGATCAAGCGGTTCATCAGTTCCAGTGCCTTGTTCCTGGCGGTGAACTGCAGAAAGGATCAGCTCTTTGTCGTTGGTCGGTTCATGCGCCAGCACCCATTCGGCACCATCAATCTTGGAGTAAATGTGCCCTGTCTTGTCGTATACCAGATCGCGGCAGGCATTGAGCACGACGTACTCGGGCGCGGTGTTCGGAGAACTCAGGGCATCCTCCAGTTCCATTGCCATGCCCTCACGTACGAGGTGCCGTGGCACGGGATTAAAGACATCTTCGGGCGAATGGCCTGAGCCAATCAACCGCCCACTTTGCTGAGCCACAGCAAAGTGGAGCAACAGATCAGGATCAGTCCGACCAGTACCATCGGCGCATCGATTGTCACGAGTGTTGAGGTGTAGCTCGTACAACGGAGATGCCACGGGAGTTCTACAAGTGTCAGACGTAACCACGCTCAATTCAAGGGTGGCTGCCGGAACGGGGAGGGACATCCCGCCAAGTTCTTGGCACATTCGGGTTCGTTGATTCTGCGTCAACGGATGCAAACTCACAACGAGAATGTCAATGTCGCTGCGTGCAGGATTGAATCCACCAAGTACGCCCGATCCATGCAGATAGCTGCCTTTCAACTCCTCGCCAAGGACGTCCCTGACGCGTATCGCAAAAGCCTCGAGGTACTCCTCGACTTCAGATGGAAGATCCAGTCTTTGTGGGGTGACTGCCATGACACATCTTCTCATGTTCGCTTTCATCCTCTTGCTCCGTGGGGGCGCTTAGGTGCGGGTTCACGTCAGTGGGCCGGGGACGTGCACAGTCTCCGACTGGCGCTTGAGGCTTTGGGGCTCCTGAGTTTGCATCGAGCTAGCGCGTCCGATCGAGTTCCATTGCCGAGGAAACGTTGGGGACTTACCTCCACCGCTTCGATACGTCAGGAGCGACCAATAACTGCCGATCAACCTCGCGGGAGCAAGACGTTCTCCCAGGTCGCTCCCCCGTTGCCCGTGCGACGTACCAACGTCGTGGAGTTGAGACCACAGACCATCAGACCGTCGGAAACGTTCGTGAAGATCATCGGCGAAGCGCTGGAACAGCGCACTTCACCGATCGGCGTGAAGCGTGCGCCACCCTCGCTGATTCGGTACAGGTCGGGGGGAGAGGCCACGGCTCCGTAGTCCAGCACGGCCACGCTCGACGTGATCGGATCGAATGAACCGCCGCCGGTACCCATGAACTGGAGCCTGTCAGGGCTCGCCAGTGACCAGGTGGTACCGCCGTTCTCGGAGTGCCAAAACGACTCCTGCATGCCGGTCGGGCACTGCGCCCACAGCGAGACGAGGCTCATCGGCGTGATCGTGCAGCCATTGATGCTCGCGAGCTCAGGGAACTTCTCTTCCACGCGCGAGAACGTGCGCCCGTTGTTGTGTGAGGTCCACAAGTACATCTCGGAATCCGTCTGCAGCTCCCAGACCGTACTGCCGTAGGCCGCCAAAGATGGTCCGTAGTACGTCTCCTTCGGGCCCGTCCCGGTCTTCCACAAGCGCGGCAGCGTCACCCAGTCGTGGGCCGCGAGCGATGCGCGCCGCGTCGTGTACTGCCCACACACAATGGTTCGCGGCTGACAGGTGACCGAGGTCACGAAGATCTCGCTGCTAGTCACCACCACCGAGATTGAAAGATCCTTCGCGTGCATAACCCGCCGCCACGTCCGCGCGCCGTTGGTCGTCACATAGAGAGCCGACGGCGAGTAATTGCCTACGGTGGCGTAGCCATCGTTCGCGTTGGCGAAGACGACGTCGTCCAACGTCGTGCCCGCCGTCCCACCTTGCTCACGAGTCACCGGCGGTGGCGACACGCGCGTGAACGTCGTTGCGTCACTGTTGGTTCGGTACATCCGTAGGCACGCAGGCGACTTGCAGCCGCTCGTCGTCACCACATAGAAGACCTCCGACGATCCCGCTCGAACCAGGTGAACCGGCGTCTGCGTCGACGGTGTTGAGGCGTGCGCGCTCGGAGAAACGACGAAAGAATTGAGGGCCACCAGAGCCGCCGTGAGCAGCGAACACGCTCGAATGGCCGAGGCGGTCTTCACATCACCACCATAACGATGATGACGTGGGTGAGGAGGCCCCCGGACCGGCGAACGCACCAATGCTCACCGGAGTGTCAATCCCCGCACTTCGGGGAACCGCGAACCTGCGACTGACCGTCGCCGCAGTGGTGTAGATGGTGTCACCCCCTGACTGGCCTACACCGTACAAGGCCTCGGGACGTCAACAATCCGACAGGCGAGTTGAGCCGTGGGTTCCAAAGTGAACTTGAGGAGAAACATCTCTTGACAATCGAGTTACGGAAGGTGTCGTCAGACTGACCGTATGGGACACTTCACGTATGAAGTCATTCGCGCCTCGACAAGAGAACGCGCGACACGCACAAGGAGTAACCAAGCGGTCCATTGTGTATCGAGCGAGGAGAGGCACTACAACGCTGGCTGCACTCGGTACTTTCTTCTGCGCTGCGTTGCTTTCTCTTTCATCTTCAACGGCGGGAGCGACAACGGCTTCTTCTCAGGCATCACCTCTCTCGGTAACATTCGTTTCATCAGGAGAAGGGTGGGCCCTCACTACATCCAAGTGCGGTGCGGAATCTTGCGTTCTTCTTAAACGCTCAGAGAATGAAGGGCAGACGTGGTCTAAGTTGGTCATGCCAACCGCTCTGCAAACCTGGGTGAATGTCTACGGTTCTCTTTCTGACTTCCCCCAAAACCAACCCGATATCTATTTTGCAAACAGTGCGGATGGATGGATCTACGGGACGATCCACGTGCCCGCAAGTAGTTCTCTCCCAATCGCTGAGTTGTGGGCTACTCATGATGGTGGCCGGACCTGGAGCCAGATCGTCACAAACACTTTAGGAATGAGGTATCAAATACTCACGATGAGTTCGAGTAACGGCTGGGCCTTTGCCGTTGCGTGGCACACCGAGAACGCCTTCGGTCTTTGGCGAGTTCCGGTGGCGAGCAACACGTGGCAACGAGTCTCAACTCCGACTCTGTACCAGGCCGCCGGTGGATCCACCATGGAGGGCGCACTGGTGTTCCGAGGTGATGGTGGATGGTTGATGGTCGGAAATGACCGGGGTGCGACGGGACTGGCCCGGATGACGCCCTCAGGTAGATGGGTGAAGTGGAACGGACCCTGTGGCTCGGTTGGCCACAGCTACGCAGTACCAGTCGCGTCCTCTTCGACAGACTTGCTTGATGTCTGTACCATCGGTGGCTACGGAGGAGATGTCGCGACCGGGACGCCATCAGATCTAAAAATGAACACCGATTGGCTCTTCTCATCCAACGACGGAGGGGTGAAGTTCACGCCACTGCGCGAAGTTGGCGATAGCTACACGACTCAGTGGTTGGGAGGTGTTGACAGCATGGCGTCTTCGGCGCCCTCCGAGTGGATCTTCGTTGAGAAGCTGGTCCAACGCGGTCAGTCGTCCATCCAGCGTCTAGAAATCTCACGTGATGATGCAAAATCGTGGACCACGGTCGCTTCGGTCAAATCAGATGTCTTCAACTCTTTCTTTGGACCTGTCTTCTTTACTTCAAAGGGCCTCGGTAGTGAGATTGTTCTAACGACGCACAATACCTCCTCGTTATTCATCTCAAAGGACGGGGGTCTGCGATGGGTCCGTTCGGACACCTAACTACGAAGGACGCCGAGTCTCTCGCATTCGTTAGAACAATTTGTGACTTCGGACGTCCCGTCAACTGGAGTCGGTGGAGCTTTTGCGACACGCGGGTGCGATCCCTGTGTATCACAGCACCTGCAATCTGCAACCCAAGAGTCAGTTGGTAGGGCTGTTGGTAGGGCTGTGAGGTAGGGCCGGTGGGGATCGAACCCACGACCGGAGGATTATGAGTCCCCTGCTCTAACCACTGAGCTACGGCCCTCAGGAAATCATTTCTTTTGGCTCCCAGAGCAGGACTCGAACCTGCAACCTAGCGATTAACAGTCGCTTGCTCTGCCAATTGAGCTATCTGGGAATGCAACACAGCAAAGGAACATTAGCACCAAGGGCCTTACTCTATTGATGGTCCAACCAGGTCTGTAAACGCTTCGCCTCTGGACTCTCGATCACCGCCCGGCGGCATCGTTCGAGTCGCTTGCTCATCGCTTGACGCGTTATCCCGTGACTCTTCGCAATCTCGTCGATTGACATCGTACGAAAGGTGAATTGCCAGAATGCGTCGAAGTCTCTGCCGCACAATCGTCGAAGTTCATCAATCACCCACGACGGAGCGTCGCCAGTCTCAACGGACTGATTCGGTTCTGGCAGATTGTCAAAGTCGGCCACCTCGTATCGTCGAGCGTTCAAGTCGCGACTCATCTGAATTACTTCCGTCGCCTTCGCCTGAGAAATCCCCAACGCCAGCGCGACCTCTCGCTTGGTCAGCTTCTTGTCTGGATTGCTTCGCTCGAGTTTCTGAAAGGAAAGAATGCGACGCATTTCCGTGTCGGAGAGACCGAGCTGTTGCTGGATGGAGAGATTGACCAATTTCATTATCCAGTAGTTCGCGTACGTCGAGAATCTCGCGCCCTTGGAGGGGTCAAAACGATGTAATGCGTTCACCAAGCCTTCGACGCCAGCCGCCTCAAGGTCCTCATTGCCAAAGCGATAGCCGCGTTCGTTCACCCTGGTGCGAACGAGCCCACAGGTTGCTCGCAACAAGAGCGATTCGGCCTCTTGACCATCTTGGCGCTCACGAAGAAGGCGTCGCCGTTCAACTTGATCGTGTACCGCCCCAGAAGATAAGAGCGTCGATGCCCGCCGACCCTTTTCGATGACTGGGTACAGTTGCCGCTCTTCTTCAACGCTCAAAGGCGCCAACATTTCAAGCCCGCCAATGGATCCTCGGGCGCTGGGCGTCACGGTGCCGCGCTGGACGCTCGCTCAAGCAGCCACGTCCTCAGGTCGCTTTCAGCAACGTCGCCATGAGGGGTGTCGAGTAAAGCCAGGCGTTCTTTGACGTCACGAATCGTCGCCATGGCAACGTCGGGGGCGATGGTGTTCGCTCGCAGCTGGCGCTCGATGTTCTTGAGTTCCTCTCCCACCGCGCTTCGAAGTAACTGGGCAACGACAGCAGTGACGTCCGACGACGAATACCCATGCTCCGTTTCATCGACGACGAGTTGACTTATGACTCGCACGGCCTCGTCGTCACCTCGTCGTTCGAAATCAACGACGACGTCGGCGACGCTTCGTCCAGACGCAAGACTCTCGAACACGTCGCGCTGCGTTTCGTCAATGAAATACTGTGCAATAAATCGATCGCCAGCGACCGTTGGCGCTTGAAGGATGAGACGTAAAGCTTCGAGGCCTGGACGAGGCATCGACAATCGCCGTGTCGACGACGAGAACTGCGACGGATCCATAGGTTCATTGGGCACCTCTCGCTGGGCCGGCTGGGATTGCAGCTCAAGCAGTGTCGAACGAAGAACGCGAGGTTCAAGACGTAGCGTGTCTGCAACTTGCATCAGGTATTGATCGCGGACCAATTCGCTGGGATGCTCGCTCAGCACTCGCATCGCGGGTTGTGCGGCGCGCGCTCTTCCCTCCGGCGTCGAGAGATTTGCCGAGGCGAGCACTCGATTGAGTCGGAACTGGAGAAATGGCACGGCGTTCGTGACTGCATCGCGCAGTGCCTCGGGATTGGTTTGGGCCAGTTCCGCGGGATCACTCGTCCCAGGAAACTGAGCTACCGCCACGTCAACCTCGTGCTTCTGCTCCCATTGGTACACCGAAGCCGCAGCACTTTGTCCCGCCTGGTCGGCGTCATAGGCGAGCACGATGCGCTTGGCAAAGTTGCGCATTGTTTGGAAGTGTTCTTCACCGAGCGCGGTGCCGCACGTCGCGACCGCTCGCGGAAGACCCGCCATGAAGAACGCAATGACGTCGGTGTAGCCCTCGCACACAATGATCTCACCGGACTTGACGATGTCGTCCTTCGCCCAATTGAGCGCGTAGAGCGTGCGGCGCTTCGAATAAATTGGTGTCTCGGGACTGTTCTTGTACTTCGGTTCGACGCGTCCGTCTGGGCGAACGTTCTCGCTCGCGCTGGGAAGAATCCTTCCCCCGACCGCGATGGCTTTTCCCGACGGGTCATAAATCGGAAAGATGATTCGCCCCCGCAGGGCGTCCTGGCGACGTCGAGCCTTGTTGACGAACCCGAGGCCGGTACCTTCGAGCACCTTGGCACTCAAATTGAGCGACGAACTAAGCACGTCCCAGCCGTCGGGCGCCCACCCCAAGTGAAATTGTCGCGCGACGTCGCCGTTGATGCCGCGCGACTTCAAATACTCACGCGCCGGGCGAGCGTCGGGCGAATTAAGTAGTCGCTCGTGATACCACTGGACGGCCTGGTCCATTACGGCGAGGAACTCCTGTCGTTCCTTGCGTGCGGGACCGGCGTTGAGGTCTTCGTGTAATTGAATTCCTGCACGCTCGGCGAGGATGCGCACCGCTTCGCCGAAGTCGACGTGCTGGATCTCTCGAACGAACGTGATCTGGTCTCCGGACGCGCGACAACCGAAGCAGTAATAAATGCCCTCTTCGGCGTTGACGGAGAACGACGGCGTCTTTTCGCCGTGGAAAGGGCATAGCCCCGTCCAGCGTCGTCCAGATTTCTTGAGGGCCACGTGTTCGCTAATGAGTGCCACAATGTCGGTGGCACCACGGACTTGTGCAATCTCACTGTCCGATATAGCCATACGTAGAAGGTACCCGTTCCTTGACGCCAAACAACCGGATAGCGAGGGGCGTCTCTAGACTGGCACTATGTCCAATTTCGCAGTTGAGGCGCTGAATATCGAACGTAACTTCAACGGGGGTGAGGTTCGCGCCCTTGATGACGTGAGCTTGCACGTGCCTCAAGGAGAGGTGTTCGGGTTGCTCGGTCCCAACGGATCGGGCAAGACGACGATGGTGCGAATTCTCTCGACGATTCTGCTTCCCACGTCCGGCACTGCCACGGTGAATGGTTTTGACGTGGTCAAACAACCCGACGCGGTGCGACGAAGCATTGGTCTTGCCGGTCAATACGCAACGGTCGACGAAAACCTCACCGGATCGGAGAATCTTCGAATGATCGGGAGCCTGAACCACCTCGAAAAATCCATTGTCATTCCTCGCTCGAAGGACCTCCTCGAGCAATTCGGCCTCAGTGACGCCGCTAACCGCACGACGAAGACCTATTCGGGTGGCATGCGACGTCGTCTCGACTTGGCAGCAGCCCTCGTCGCTAACCCACCACTCCTCTTCCTCGACGAACCAACGACTGGTCTTGATCCTCAAAGTCGCCAAGACCTCTGGGCCATTATCGAAGGGCTCGTCGAGGGTGGCACCACGGTACTGCTCACGACGCAGTACCTCGAAGAAGCTGACCGACTGGCAAAACAATTGGTCGTCCTCGACCACGGCAAGATCATCGCCGAGGGCACGAGCCAGCAACTGAAGACGCGACTGGGCAACACGGTCTTGGTGCTCAGTTTCTCGAACACTGACGATGCTTCTCGCGCGGCGAAACTCGTGGGCGACGTTTCCAAACAACCAGCGAATATCGACGGCACGGTCGTCGAATTGACCGTGGAGCACGGGCCGAACGCGGCAGCGGAGGCCCTTCGGCGCATTGACACCGCGAAAATCGTCCTTACTGGGCTTACTCTTCGTGAACCGAGTCTCGATGACGTGTTTTTGAATCTCACCGGTCACAAGGCGGAAGACCCGCCCTCCAATGACAACGACGCCCCCTCGTCGAAGCGCCGATCGCGCAAGGAGAGCGTATGAGCACCAGCGCCCAGGCACCCGCTCGTTCAACGAGGAGTTCACTGCGTTGGGCCGTGAGCGACGTGCTCACCATGGCCAAACGAAACTTGATCGCACTCGTACGTATTCCGACGTCCCTCGTCTTCGCGGTTATCCAGCCCGTCATGTTCGTCTTGCTCTTTCGCTACGTTTTTGGTGGCGTCATCAATGTTCCGCATACGGCCTACGTCAACTACTTGATTCCCGGCATCCTCGTCCAGACCACGATCTTTGGCGCGGTGGGTACCGCTATTGGTCTCGCGGAGGACTTACAACGTGGGCTCATTGAGCGTTTTCGCGCGCTGCCCATGGCTCGCATGGCGGTGTTGGCGGGACGAACGGTCTCGGACCTCGCGCGCAACGTTGGGGTGCTGATCGTCATCACGGTGGTCGGCATCGCGGTGGGCTTTCGCCCACATGGCGGCATCCCCGATTACCTCGCTGCTTGTATGTTGATGCTCCTCTTCGCCTACTGCTTGTCGTGGGGCTTCGCCTTCGTGGGTCTTGCCGCACCGAACTCAGAGACCGCGCAGGCAATTTCATTTCCCATCATCTTTCCCATCACCTTCGCCTCGGCGATCTTCGTGCCGGTTGACAAGATGCCCGGTTGGCTACAGCCCTTCGCCATCCACCAACCCGTCAGTCAAGCGGCCGACGCCGTGCGAGGTTTGATGCTCGGCACACCAGTCGGCAACTCGGTGTGGGTCACCATTGCGTGGTCGATCGGCGCGATCGCCATCCTCGGACCGCTCGCGACCGCTCGGTATCGCAAAGTCGCATAAGTGGCGAACCTCCTCGACGCTCCCGCACTCCAAGAGATTCTCGACACCGCATTCCCGGGCGCGGACGTGCCTCGAATAGAACGAGTCGATTCGGACTCGGTCACGGTACGTCAAGTCGTCACCGAACGACATGGACGTCCCGGTGGAACCCTTTCGGGGCCCACGATGATGATGCTGGCCGACACGGCGGCGTGGATGGCTATCCTCGCCCAAATCGGTCCGGTGGTGCTCGCCGTCACGACCAGTCTTCATATCGATTTCTTGCGAAAGCCCGCGGTGACCGATCTGCTCGCCAAAGCGACAGTCCTCAAACTTGGACGACGCCTCGCCGTCGTCGATATTGGACTTTTTTCGCAAGACCATGAACAATTAGTGGCGAAGGCGCAGGTAACATATGCAATCCCTTCAACCCTGAACGAAAGCGCACCTCAATGAAGTCGAGCAGCCCTCGTCGCAATGGTTCCACGAAGAGTCATGGGAACCTCCACTTCTCCAGTTTGCGTCACCTCTTCGATGCGACGCCGAAGTTCGAGATTCATCGCACGACGTTGCGCTTCGGTCTTCATGATGGAGCCCGAATAAGTCCCAAACACCGCAAGCATCTCTTCGGTGGTGCGGTGCCACGTCCAATGCACCTGCACGTCCTGGGGGTCAAGGAAGAGGCCGCCGTCACCAAGTCCAGCGCTCCAACCTCGGGGTCGCCTACCGGGATCGCCCGGATTTTCGCGAAGTTCCGTAAGACGAGCTAACCACGGCACATCACGGCTAAAACCGTTCCACAACACGAAAAGTTTGCCTCGATCGCGAAGGACCCGGGCCATTTCCATGGTCGCAGCGGGTTGTTCGAACCAGTGCCACGCCGAGGAACTCAGCACCACGTCGAAGGCCTCGTCAGGTACCGGCAAGTCCTCGGCGCGTCCCGCAAGCGAAGCAATCCCGGGACTTCGTCGCTCGAGCACCGCGCGCATCTCGTCATCGGGCTCCACCACGCTGACCCTGGCGCCCAACTCCAAGAGAAAACGCGTCCACAGACCAGTTCCCGCTCCCACCTCGAGGACGTCTTTATCTCGAAGATCACCCATCAGCGTCGCCGCCGCGGGAGGGGGCGACGGACGATACGCGTCGTATTGTTCTGCCACCGAGCCGAACTTCAGTCCGCGCTCGTCGTAGGTCACGCCGGCAATTTCGTTCTCGAACGAATCTCCTCGAGGAGATCGGCGATCTTCACGCGAGTTTGTTCGGTGGTGTCGCGATCTCGCACCGTGACGCTGTGGTCCTCGAGCGTGTCGAAGTCAACCGTGATGCAAAAGGGCGTGCCGATCTCATCTTGTCGGCGATACCGTCGTCCAATGGATTGGGTGACGTCGTAGTCACACATGAAGTGGGGTCGCAGTTCACATAGGACTTCTTCGGAGACGCCTTCGAGTTCGGGCTTCTTCGAAAGGGGCAACACCGCAATCTGGTAGGGCGCCAGACGCCAGTCCAATCGAAGCACGGTGCGAAGTTCCCCTTCCACTTCGTCTTCGTGGTACGCCGACAACAAGAACGCCATCATCGCGCGCGTCGCACCAGCGGCTGGTTCGATGACGTAGGGGGTGTAGCGCTCGTTGGCCGCCTGGTCGAAGTATTCGAGTTTCACACCCGACGCGTTTGAGTGTTGTGTGAGGTCATAGTCGCCTCGATTGGCAATACCTTCGAGTTCGTCGAATCCCCACGGGAACGCGAACTCGACGTCGGTCGTTCCCTTGGAGTAGTGCGAGAGATCTTCCTTCGCGTGTTCGTGCAGTTGGAGCTTCTCCTCGGGTATTCCGAGCGCGACGTACCAGTCGTAACGCTCCTTGATCCAATACTGGTGCCACGCGGGGGCGTCCGCCGGTGGTACGAAGTACTCCATCTCCATTTGCTCGAATTCGCGCGTGCGAAAGACGAAGTTTTGGGGCGTGATCTCATTGCGAAATGATTTGCCAATTTGCGCGATCCCAAAAGGCGGTTTCTTGCGAACCGCGCCGAGCACGTTGGCAAAGTTGGTGAAGATGCCCTGCGCGGTCTCGGGGCGTAGGTAGGCGGTCGCGCCCTCGCCTTCCACCGGTCCGGCTTGGGTCTTGAACATCAGATTGAACGCGCGCGCTTCAGTGAACTGCGTTGAACCACAATTGGGACACACGCCATTGATCTTGTCTTCTCGCCAGCGTTCCTTGCATCGCAGACAGTCCACGAGGGGATCGGTGAAGGTTTCGAGGTGACCCGACGCCGCCCAAATGGCGGGCGGCCCAAGTATCGCGGCGTCGATGCCGACGATGTCGTTGCGCATCTGGACCATTGACGTCCACCACGCCTGCTTCACGTTGCGCAACATGTTGACGCCCAACGGGCCGTAATCGTAGGTCGAGCGGAATCCCCCGTAGATCTCAGCTGACTGGAAAATGAATCCGCGTCGTTTGCACAGATTGATGACTTTGTCGAGGAGGGTCGTGTCCAGATTCGAAGCAATTTCCATTCGTTAAGGCTACCGGACTACGCGCCGCTCTTTAATCGAAGGATCACCTGGTTCGCAACGAGCCGCGATGCGGGATGAAGCGTGACGACTCCGTCGCGCACGTTGACGAGGTGCGCGATTTCGTCCAACGAATCAAACGCTTCGACGGGCACGCCACGACGCGTACGAAGCGCCAATGCATCTCGCTCGAATTGTTGCGTCGCGTCGTCGAGCGTCTCGTCGCCACCCAATGGCCGCTTGCCACTCTGTACCATTGCGATGTACCGATCTGGCGTGCGAACGTTCCACCACCGATGCCCTGCTCGATGACTATGCGCGGCAGAACCAAATCCGACATAGTCACCGTGGTCCCAGTACACGTGGTTGTGGCGACACTCGTGTCCGGGCATGGCCCAATTGGAGATCTCCTCCCACGCGTAGCCGTGCTCTTCCAACGTGGTACCGACCAGGTCGTACGCGTCGGCCGTCGCGTCTTCGTCGGGGTGACGCCGGAGGTCTTCCCCGAGTGGTGTCCCCGGCTCGGGGGTCAGCGCGTAACAACTGACGTGCGGTGGCGCATGGCGAAGCGACAAGAGATCATGCAGTGTCGCTCGAACGTCGTCGAGCGTCTCTGCGCGTGAGCCAACGATGAGGTCCATATTCCATGTCGCGAAACCCGCTTCGTCTACGACTTCGGAGACTTCGCGATGCGCCATGATGCCGTGCCGACGACCGAGGTCGGCGAGCACCGCGGGTTGCGTCGACTGGACACCGAAGCTCATCCTCGTCACGCCGCCCTGTTTATACGCGACAAGACGCTCGATGGTCGCGTCTTCGGGATTGCACTCGACAGTCACTTCAGCATCGAGCGTGCGTGGGACCGCTTCGAGGATGCGCATCAACTGTGCCGCCGAGAGTCGAGAAGGCGTGCCACCGCCAAAGAAGACCGAGGTGGCGTCGCTGAGACCGTCACGTCGCGCCCACTCAATTTCGCTAACGACCGCGTCGACGTAGGTGTCCATGAGGTGATCGCGATCGGCGTAGGTCGCAAAGGCGCAGTAGTCACACCGGTGTGCGCAAAACGGCACGTGCACATAGACGCCGAACTCGCTCACGACGCGACCCGAGCTCGCTCGCGCGCGTCATGAAATCTCGACAGCGCTTCATCGCGTTCGAGCGCGGCGTCAATCATCGCGAACGGATAATCGCTCGCGCGCAGCATCCCGGTTCCACCACCGGGCTCAAGACATTGCGGCGCGGGCACCGAGCGCAATTCGGGGACGTAACGATGGACGTACGTTCCCTGCGGATCGAATCGAGTTGCTTGCAGCGTGGGATTGAAGATTCGATGAAACGGTGACGGATCGGTGCCCGTGCCAGCGACCCACTGCCAGCCGTGTTGATTCGACGCGAGGTCGCCGTCAATGAGGTGCCACATAAACCACTTTGCTCCCCAACGCCAATCCACGTGAAGGTGCTTGACGAGAAACGACGCCGTGATCATTCGCACACGGTTATGCATCCATCCCTCGCTCAAAAGTTGTCGCATCCCGGCATCGACCAACGGAAAGCCGGTTTGACCATTCGCCCAGAGTGCGAAGCGCTCCTCGGCGAGCGCTCCGGTGTCCCAACGAAGTTGTCGCATCGCGGGCTGCAGGCTCTGCCACGCCGAGTTCGGTTGGCGATACATCACGTCGGCGTAGAACTCGCGCCAACACACTTCGCTTCGAAACGTCGCTCGCCCTGTGGACGTCCCGTCCAGGGCGCTAAGCACCTGGCGAGGGTGAAGCGCCCCATATCGCAGAAACGGACTGAGCCGGCTCGTCGCATCGCGACCCGGAAGGTTTCTCGCCTCCTCGTAGTCATCGACGAGGTCGTCGAACCCCTTGAGAAGGCGTAGACCCGCCTGCTCTCCCGCTGGGGCTAAGTGTGGCGGAAGGTCATCGGCGACGTCGGGAAAAAACGACGGGCGGCGCTGACCCGAGCCCTCGTCGAGTTCGCCGAGCGAGACTGAGCGTGCCCGTCGCCAGCGGACGCCACTCGGCGCAGGCAGCGTGCCCGTCGTCGCGTGCTCGTGCCAACCACGTTGAAACGCGCCAAAGACTCGACACGGGGTACCGGTTTTCGTCGTGATGATTCCCGGTGCCACGACGTAGGGACTGTCGACGTAGTTCACCGAGAGACCCAGTCGGGCAAGTTCGTTTCGTACATGCTCGTCGCGATGTCGCCCCCGAGGACCGAAGTCGCCGGTCGCAAACACCTGGCGAACGTCCAACTCTCGCGCGAGTCGCGCGAGTTCTTCGCTCGGTTCGCCTCGTCGAACAATGAGTGCTCCATCAATGGAATCGTTCAGCGCGTCGAGCGTCTGGTGCAGATATCGCGTGCGTGCGGGTCCGCTGGGAGCCACGAACACATGATCGATGACGAAGAGGGCGGCAACGTCACCGTCCGACGCTCGCACCGCTTCGAGCAACGCCGGATTGTCGTGAAGTCGAAGGTCTCTACGAAACCAAATGATGGTGGTGGCGCCGGGCACTATTCCTCTTTCGAAGGCACCTTACTGGTCGACCGACAACGAGGTGATGGGCGCACTCGCACGCGTTACTTTCAGGCGCTTTCCAAAGTGCTGCTCTATGGCATCATGCGCAATGGTCATCACTTCTCCCGCACCCGCGGTGGAGCGTTCTCGCAGAACTGCCGCGAGGTCACCACCAAGTATGCGTCGAATCAAAACGAGCGCGTCATGAGAAATGGAGTGGCCACTTCGACAATTCACGCACAACGTGCCACCCACCTGTGCGTTGAAGGCAACTAGGGGGCCTTCTGATCCGCAATTCACGCAACGATCAACAACTGGTTCGGAGCCGTCGTGCGAAAGAAGCTTGAAGAAGAACGACGCAGGAACGAGATCGGGCTTGAAATGGTCGTCGTCGAGGGTACCCAGGACGCGAATCAGGAGTTCGAAAATCCCCTCGTCCGCGACGTCGTCAGAGGGGATCGCGTCCACCACTTCCACGACGGCGTAGCCAGCGTTTATGCGCTCATAGGCCGAGCGCATGACTTGATAGTGCTCACGGTGTTGCACGTGACGAGTGATGAACAGGTCGCCTCGACTCTTCACGAGATCGACGTGCACGTAGGCGAGCGGTTCGAGGGTACCGCCGAGGCGACTGGTGGCCTTTCGAATTCCCTTGGCGAGGGCGCGTACCTTGCCGTGATTTCTCGTCCAGAGCACCGCGATTCGGTCCGACTCTCCTGACTTATACGTGCGCAGCACGACGGCGTCGTCGTCGAATTCTTTTATCATTCGGAGTCTTTGTCACGATCGTTGAAATGCTGCTTGCGTGGCGTGATCCCCATGTACCTGTTGAGTCCAACGCCAGCCGCGACCAGCACCGCCAGAACGACGGGGATCGCCAAGATGGGGATCAGACCCGAGGCGCCATTGAGGGCGATAATCCACAAGAGTACGTACAAGAGCAGCGCAACGATGATCGTGATACGAGTCGTGATCACTGTTCCACATTCCCGAATCGGCGCTCTCGTCGTTGAAACTCTTCGACCGCCTCGAAGAGGTCCTCGCGTCGAAAATCGGGCCAGAGGACATCGGTGAAGACGAACTCCGCGTACGCCATCTCCCACAAAAGGAAATTCGAGATTCGATACTCCCCGGACGTGCGAATGACGAGGTCCGGGTCGGCAAGCTCTGGGTGGTAAAGGCGAGCGCGAATGCTTCGTTCGTCAATCTTGCCCACGGGAACCTTGTCCGCCACGAGTTGGCGCACCGCATCGACAATCTCCGCTCGGCCTCCGTAGTTGAAGGCGATGTTGAGGGTCATTGTCTTGTTCTTCTTGGTCAGCTCCTCTGCGTCTTGCATATCGTGCAGTACGCGCTTTGGCACTCGCCAGTCCCGTCGGCCAGAAAATGCGATCCGCACGCCCTCTTCGTGGAGATCTAGTTTGTGCCGATGCAGTAATCCCTGATTAAAGTTCATGAGGTAGCGGACTTCGTCGACTGGACGGCGCCAATTTTCGGTGGAGAAAGCGTAGACGGTCAATGCCTTCACACCTATGGAGATCGCTCCGTAGGTGATGTCTACGAGCGCCTGTTCACCAGCTCCGTGCCCTGCGGTCCTCGCTAATCCGCGACGCTCAGCCCAGCGCCCGTTGCCATCCATCACGACCGCGATGTGATGGGGTACGCCACCTTGACCCAGCGAACGTGGTGGAAGAACAGGACGAGGGTCGGGCACGAGTAAAACTTAGTCTTTGGCTTGACAATTGCTTTCGACCTAGGCCCCTAAGGTCGACGAGTGGATTCTTTCGACCCTGACGAGCCCGATCTTGATGTCGAACCTGACGACGAGGTCGGTATTCAACTCGACCACGACATCATCGACATCGACGTTGAACGGGCGCTGCAACTGTTGGCGCAAATCACTGAGGATCTACCTGGAGGCGGCGAGGACCGTGAAGCGCAACAACTGATGGTGCGCTCAGTCGCCGAGAGCTTCTCTCGCCGAGAGCATCACATCATCGAAGCGGGCACGGGTGTCGGAAAGTCACTCGCGTACCTTGTTCCCGCCGCGATGCTGAACCAACGTGTCGTCATCGCGACCGCGACCAAGAATCTCCAGGACCAGTTAGCCACCAAAGATGCACCGACGGTGAGCACACATACGAAGTCACGCGTGGCGGTCTTGAAGGGACGAAACAACTACCTCTGTCGTAACCGCGCTCACGCCGTAGGCGGCGCGGGACAGATGAGTTTTGACGACGGGAGCGAGGTTCCCCGTGGCGTCGCCGATCAGATGCGTCGAATCCTCGCCTGGTCCAACGAAACCTCGACCGGGGACCGTGACGAAGTCCCCTTCGAGATTGACCAACGTGCGTGGCGAGGATTATCGGTGACCCCCCAAGAATGTTTAGGGCGAACGCAATGCCCCCAAGGAGCGTCGTGCTTCGCCGAACTCGCGAAGGACCGAGCAGCGGAAAGCTCACTGCTCATTGTCAACACGCACCTGTACGCCGCGCACCTGGCGTCAGGATCAATGCTGTTGCCGGCTCATGAATTCGTGGTGTTCGACGAGGCCCACGANNTCGCCGGCGTCGCGCGGTCGTTGCTCGGTGCGGATATGGCCGACACGGCTCTGAACCTCGTCAACTGCGCGGATCGACTTGCGGGCGCCCTCCAAATCCAATTCGATGCGGGTCAATTGACCGGCCTTGACGAAGACGCGCGACGGGAGCTGGAACGCGCGAGCGAACTCGTGACGCGTCTCGTCGAAGCCCTTCGCGCGGTCGAGACGGCGGGTGCGGACACCGAAGCGCGCAAGATTCGTGCGCTCGGTCCGGCCATCCATCTCGCCAACGACCTCGAGCGCGTTGGGAGGATTCGAGAGGGCGAACTTCTGTACCTAGCTCGACGCGATCGAGAAGTCGATATCGAAGTATCCCTCGTCGACGTGGGTCCGCGTCTCCAGGACGACTTATGGGGAAACGTCACCGCGGTACTGACGAGCGCCACGATTCCTGATTCGCTCCCGAGGGACCTAGGACTTGAGGGTGAAGCCACGATTGAACATTTCGATAGTCCCTTTGACTATCAAGGACATTCACTGCTCTACGTACCCGAGAACTTTCCCTCTCGAAACGACGACGCCGCCGAAGAAGCCATCATCGAAGAGCTCGTCGGGCTCATCAGCGCCGCGGGTGGGCGGACCCTCGCCCTGTTTACGAATCGCTCGGTGATGAACAGAGTCGCCGACGCCGTCGAGCCACGAATCGATACCCCCGTGCTCGTGCAGGGCACACTGTCGCGTCAACGAATCATTGAGCAGTTTCGCGATAGCGCCGAAGCGAGCCTGTTCGCAGTGACCAGCTTCTGGCAGGGCATTGACGTCCCGGGGCACTCACTTAGTTTGGTGACGATTGATCGGCTCCCTTTCGCCGTCCCCAACGACCCCCTCGCCGAAGCGCGGCGATCGCGTTCGAACAAACCGTTCTACGAGGTCGACCTCCCTCGAGCCGCGATGTTGCTCGCACAAGGCGTGGGACGACTGATCCGTAATAAGACCGACCGTGGAGTGGTCGCGGTGTTGGACACCCGTCTCGCCGAGTCGAGTTACCGCTCATCGCTCTTTCGCAAACTCCCGCCGATGAAGAGAACGCGCGATCGGGCCACGGTTCATGCGTTCCTCCACGAACTGCGCGGGACTCAGTAACCGAAGCGGTCCAGGATCTCGTCGCGCTTTTGCCAACCTGGCTCTACGGACACCTTGAGTTCCAAAAAACATCCTTCGGGTAGTTGGCGGCGCGCCGCGATGCCCACGTCCTTCAACAGTTGGCCACCCTTGCCAATCACCATTCCTTTTTGACTCTCGCGTTCGACCATGATTTCGACGGTGACGTGGGGCCACTCGAACTCACTCACGCGGCAATGGATCGAGTGTGGGAGTTCCTGTTTGGTCTTTCGCACTAATTGTTCTCGGACGAGCTCGGCGATCCACACTGCTTCGGGCACATCGGAGACCTCATCTTGATCAAAAAGAAACGGTGACTCCGGCATCGCAAGACGCACAAAGCGCACGAGTTCGTCGGTGCCTTCGCCCGTCTTCGCCGACACCGGAAAGTATTCGACGCGAGCGACGACCTCGTCGAGTCCGCGATCCTTCGCAATGTCGTTGACCGCGTCGTGTGCGGAGAGTAGTTGTGCGGCGACACCGTCGCGCGACGTACGGTCCATTTTGTTCACGACGACGCACGGCACGGGACCCTTGGCGTGTCTGGAGTTCTCGAGCATGGTCGTCAAGACGTGTCGATCGCCTGGGCCAATTGGCTTGCCCGCTTCGACCACAGCGAGGATAACGTCGACGTCATCAGCCGCGGCGCGCGCCATCTCATTCAACCTTCCGCCCAATGTGGTCTTGGGTCGGTGTATGCCGGGCGTGTCCACGAAAATCACTTGCACGTCATCGTCACTCAAGATCCCACGCACCGCACCCCGCGTCGTATTGGGGCTCGCCGAGGTGATCGACACCTTGGTACCAATCAGCTGATTGAGCAGCGTTGATTTTCCCACGTTGGGCCGTCCAATGATGGCGGCGAATCCGGCTCGCGTCACGTCGCGTCCGGCGTTGGTTCCACCACTATTGCTTCCACGAGTACTTCTTCGACGCGACGTCCGTCCATTCGAAGCACCGTCAAGTGATAGTGCGACGTCGAAAAGACGTTCCCCACGTCGGGCACACCTCCCGCGAGGTCGAGCACGAGCCCACCGACCGTGTCCCACCCATCCTTTGGAAGGGTTAAGTGGTACTCGTCATTCGCGTCGTCGATATTGAGTCGACCGCTCAGCGTGATCCCCGCTTCAATTGTCTGTTCGTCATCTTCGACGTTCGGGTCGGACTCGTCGGTGATTTCTCCCACCAACTCTTCGAGCACGTCCTCGAGGGTCACGAGACCAGCGGTGCCGCCGTACTCATCAATGACAATGAAGAGGTGGCTCTTGCCCTGTTGGACCTCGGTAAGTAGTGACGCCACGCGTTTGGTCTCTGGTACGAAGCGAGGCTCCCCCATGTGCTGCGATAGTGGTTCGTCTCCTTGACCTTGAGCGAAGAGTCCCGCTAGGTGACGCAGGTTCACAATACCCACAACGTCATCGGGACCATCACCGAGGACCGGAATGCGCGAGCGACCCGTCGCGACGGCCAAATCAAGAGCTTCACGCACGGTCGCGCTGTCCCTGATGTCGACCATGTCAATACGCGGCACCATCACTTCTCGGACAATCGTGTCACCGAACTCTATGACCGAGTGGATGAAGTTTCGCTCTTCTGACGCAATGGCGTGGTCTTCTTGTGCGACGTCCGCCATCGCGAGCACTTCAGACTCGGTCATCTTCTGGGTTTGTCCTTCGAGGCCTGAGAGGCGAATGACTCCTTGCGCGATCGAGAGTAAAAGCGTCGAGAGCCACTTGATGGGCCAGAACTTGAGAAGTGCGCTTACGACTGGCGCGGTCACGAGTGCGGCGTTGTCGGGATGCTGGACCGCGTAGTTCTTTGGAATCGCCTCAAAGAAAACGAAGATGACGACGACTTCACCCACGATGCCAATGAAGATCCCGGCGGCACCAAAGAGACGGTCGGTCAACACGCCCACCATCGTCGCTGACACGAGCTGGCAAATAAGGACCAGCAACAAAATGGGATTGAGAAACTTCTGAGGCGACTCTGTGAGCAAGGTGAGGGCTCGTGACCCTCGACGGTGCTGTTCACGCAAGGAACGTGCCCTCGACTTGTTCATGCGCACGAGCGATGTCTCGGCGAGCGCGAGAAACCCCGACAAGATCAGCAGCACGAGCACCGTAAGCGATAAGTAGGTATCGCTCGAACTCCAGGCGGTCGCTATCACGAGACTGGCTTTTGGTAGTGACGCCCAAGCAATTCGCGCTCACGTGCTTCCATTCGCTCGGCTTCCTCGTCGACGGCGTGATCCCATCCAAGGAGGTGCAGAACGCCGTGTACGACGAGTAGCGCAATCTCGTCGTCGAATGAACACTCGTGTTCGACGGCGTTGCGCGCTGCCACTGCCGGACAGATCACGATGTCGCCAATGAGGGTGGGGATCTCGGGTGCCGGGGGTTCGCCGGGGCCTGAACCTCCCGCGTCGGGGACGCGACCGGTTGGATCGGGTTCGCCTTCGATCGGAAAACTCAAGACGTCGGTCGGCCCCTCTTTTCCCATGAATTGATGATTGAGCGACGAAATCGTCAATTCATCGGAGAAAATAAGTGACACTTCGCAGAGTCCGCGAACGCCCTCATCGACCAGTGACCCGTTTGCCAGAGCAACCCAACGCTCGAGGTCAATCGCAAAATCATGCTGCTCATCAGCAGCATAGATATCAATTGTCATGACTGAAGTTCGTACGCCGCCACGATGTCAGCGACGATACGGTGGCGAACGACGTCCTTCGCCCCGAGATGCACGAAACTGATTCCCTCGACGTTCCAGAGAATCTTCTCGATGTTCAAGAGTCCGCTGTGTTTCCCGTTGAGATCGACTTGCGTGACGTCACCAGTGACGACTGCCTTTGAGTTGAATCCAATTCGCGTTAGGAACATCTTCATTTGTTCGGGCGTGGTGTTTTGCGCTTCGTCGAGAATGATGAACGAATCGTTCAAGGTGCGTCCACGCATGAAGGCGAGAGGGGCCACTTCGATCGTGCCGTTGGCGATGAGACGCTGTGCCCCGTCGGGACCGACCATGTCGTAAAGCGCGTCGTACAAGGGACGCAAGTAAGGATCCACTTTCGCCATCAAGTCGCCGGGAAGAAATCCAAGATGCTCGCCGGCTTCCACCGCCGGACGCGTGAGAACGATTCGCTGCACCTGGCGTCGGTGCAACGCCTGCACGGCCGCCGCGACGGCGAGGTAGCTCTTGCCCGTGCCGGCGGGACCAATACCAAAGGTGATGATGGACGTGTCGATAGCGTCGGTGTATCGTTTCTGGCCCGCGGTCGATGGACGAATGGTCTTACCTTTGGCGCCGCGAACCACTTCGTGACGCAACACCTCACTCGGGCGAAGGTCCTCCGCGACCATGTCGATGGTGCGAGCGATCTTCGTCGCGTCGAGTGCCTGACCGCTCTCGAGGACGAGGACCAATTCGTCGAACAGGCGCAGCACTTTGGCGGCATCGGGTCCCGCCACCGAGATCTGATTACCTTGGACGCGAATCTTCGAGTCTGGGAACGAACGTTCTACGACACGCAGATGTTCATCTCGCGGCCCGAGAAGACCGGACATCAGGTGCGTGTTGGGAACGAAGGTGGTCGCCGTCAGGGCCTCAGTGGCCGAGGCATCAGAGGTCATCCGGGAGGCCACTCCATTCGTCGACCACCGAGCACGTGCATGTGCAGGTGCGGCACACTCATGTTGGCATCGACGCCGACATTCATCACCAAGCGGTAACCACTTTCGCGCACGCCCTTGACGTCCGCGACGCGTTGCGCAAGCATGACGAGTTCATCGACGATGCCGCCGTGCGCCGAGACAATGTGGTCGGCGCTCGTGATGTGTTCTTTGGGGATCACCAGCACGTGAACGGGGGCTTGAGGCGTGATGTCGTTGAACGCCAGTGCGGAATCACTCTCGGCGACGACTTCGGAGGGAATCTCTCCCGCGACAATTTTGCAAAACAGGCAATCACTCATGTAGTGCTCTCATCATTACTCATTACTACCGGTTCCGAGGGTAAATCCCCACCCACCAGCGCCAAAAGCCAGTATTGACGCGGCGGCCACCGCCGCGGTCTCGCCTCGTAGCACCGTTGGTCCGAGTGAGACGAAACGGCGCTCCTTTGACCATTCCTCTGGCTCCCAACCGCCTTCGGGTCCAATCGCGACGCTTCGAACGCCACGCCAGTCGCCAGTGCCCGCGAAGTCAGCGACCGCGACCTCCGAGGGGACGTCACGAACGAACACGGGATCCTGCACCGCGACGTCGTACGTGCGTCGACATTGCCCACAACTCTCCTTCGCGATGCGCCGCCAACGCGAGACGATTTTGTCTCGAGTCTCGCCCTTGAATTTGACGACGAGACGCTGACTGACGAGAGGGACGATGTTACTTACGCCGAGCTCGGTCGCCTTGGCGACAGCCCACTCGCTGCGATCACCCTTCAGGGGGGCGAGATACAACGTGGTCGCGTCGCACGCCTGATCTCGTTGCACCGGGCTCACGCGACGAAGTCGCTGCTCACCGACTTCGCAAATCGACCACGATCCTCGCCCATCGGTCACCACGACTTCTTCGCCGACGTTGGCGCGCAGCACCCTTCGCAAATGGTGTTCGTCATCATGGTCAAGCGCGGGTGTCTCAAGACTCGCGACGTGAAACTGCGCGAGGGCGGCCACCCGACGCGCCCAGTCAGCGCGAATCACCTCTTCGCACCACGCTTTCGTGAGAACATTCCGCCGGTACCTTCGAGCACGGCTTCGCCTCGGTGTTCGGCTAATTGACGCAAAAGATCGCGAGACGTGTCGTCGAGGTCGGTAGGCACGTCGACGACGAGGTGGACGTAGAGGTCTCCGCGCCCGCGCCCGTGCAGATGTTCGACCCCCTCGTGCTTGATTCGCTGGATCGTACCGTTGGCGCTGCCCGGTTCCACCTCGATTGGCACCGAACCGCGCAGTGTTGGCACGTCGATGCTGGCCCCGAGGGCAGCTTGGGTGAAGGAGACGTGTGCCTCGTGATGAAGATCGTCACCATGACGTTCGAAACGCTCGTCGGCTTCGACGTGCAGGTGCACGAAGAGACGACCGTTCGGGCCACCTCGAAGCCCCGCCGGACCACGATCGGCGAGACGCATGGTCGAACCATCTTCGACACCGGCGGGGATCTGGATGCTGAGCGTGCTCGCCATATTGCGTCGACCCTCGCCGCGGCAATCGACACACGGAGACTCGATCCTCGAGCCCATCCCGTTGCAGCGCGAGCAGGGCATGCTCGTCACCATTTGACCGAGTATCGAGTTACGCACGCGACGCACCTCGCCAAGTCCCGCGCACTCCACGCACGTCACGGGCGACGTACCAGGGGCACACCCGCTGCCGTCACAGGTGGTGCATCGTTGCGCCAAGGTGACGTTCAGTTCGTGCGTGGCACCAAAGGCCGCTTCGTCGAGCGTGATCGACACCGAGATTTCCGCGTCGGGGCCGGGCTGGGGACCACGTCGCTGCTGGGGGCGCTGGCCCATGCCCCCGAAGAACATGTCAAAGATGTCCTGGACCGAACCAGCCCCGAAAGGATTGGCACCCGCGCCGACGTCGGCACCGAAACGGTCGTAGTTCGCTCGTCGCTCGGGGTCCGAGAGAATCTCGTAGGCCTGCGAGACCTCTTTAAATCGCGCTTCGGCGGTCGGGTCACCCGGATTCGCGTCGGGGTGATACTGGCGAGCGAGTCGCCGGTACGCCTTCTTCAGATCATCGGGCGAGACATTGGCGTCGACTTCCAACACCTCGTAGAGATTGGGATTAGGCAAGGTCGTCCTCCCCCCCGAAGTGGCGCGTCAAATGTTGAGACACGACGCCCGCCGCCGCTAACGCTTCGCGGTACTTCATGCGCGTTGGACCGAGCAGTCCAACGGCACCCGCCGGCTCGCCGTCGATACTCACCGGCGCAACGATCACCGCGCATGAGGAAAGCGGTTCGTAGCCGTGTTCGGATCCAATCGCCACCGACAAACCTTGGTCGAGGATGTCCTGGACCAGGGTGACAACGAGCAATTCCTGTTCCAAGATGCCCAGCACCTTTCGCACCGTCTCGACGCCATCGAAGACTTCGGCAACGTGCGACGAACCACCGATGAAGACCTGTTCGCCGTCCGTCGTGGGCTTTTCCGCGTGCAGGACGCTCACGGACTCACGAATGAGAGTCGCCACGTGATCAGTACGTGAAGGCACCTGGACGCGGGTCTCGAGGGTCGTCGCGAGGAGCAAGGCGTTCAACTGTCGTGACGCTTCGCTCACTTCCTCGTGAGTCGCGTCGAAGTCGCTCGTCACACTGTGCTTGATGACAGAACCATCGGAGAACACGGACACGAGCAATTGGTGTCGAGCGTCCATGCTCACGAGTTGAACGCTCAAGATAGTGGCGTGACTGTGACCCGAAGCGACGACCATGGACGTGTAATTCGTCAAGTGGCTAAGCAGCGTCGACGTCTGCTCAAGTACGTCTTCGACCTCACCGCGCACGTTCGCAAAGAACTCGCTGACTTGATGTTGCTGGGCAGAACTCATGACGCCCGACTTCAAATGGTCGACGAAGTAGCGATAGCCCTTGTCAGTGGGCACGCGTCCCGCCGAGGTGTGCGGCTGTGCGAGGTACCCTTCGCGCTCAAGCGTCACCATTTCGGAACGCACCGTCGCGGGCGACACCTTGACGTCGCGACTATGGGCGACCGACGTGGAACCCACGGGCTGGGCGGTATCGATGTGTTCGGCGACAACGGCTTCGAGAATCGATGCCTTTCGGGCATCCAAGTCCCCGCTGGGATCGATAATCTTGGCGTTCCGTCGAGCCATTGCACTCCTTTGGCACTCGATTCTACCGAGTGCCAACGAGCGCGGTCACGTTCCTTGAACTCTAGGGTGTCCTCGTGACGGATTCGACGTTCAACGCGGGCGCCTATTACCGCCTCGCGCTCGCCCCCGAGGACCGCGAACGTCTCCCGCGCTACGCCGCCCTCGTGGACGCGTTGAGCACTTCGAGCGTCGCGTGCGCCCTCTTGGGCGAAGCCCGCGCCGAGCAACGAAACCCCATGCTGGTGCTCGCTGCCTTGCACTACAACGCTCTCGTCGGTGACCGCGTACTCGCACCTCTCTACGCACACGTCAACGAGATTGATCCAGGTGACTTCGCGCGAGGCGTCGTCGCGGCTCTCGAAGAACGACCCGAACTCGTGCGCGCCCAGCTCCATCGCGCGACCCAAACCAATGAACCCGGTCGTAGTGCCGTGCTCGCCGCGATTCTGCGCGAACTTCATTCGCGCGGCGTCGAGGACGTGCACTTGATTGACGTCGGCACGTCGATGGGACTCAACCTCTACCCCGATTTCTACAACATCAATTCTCCGAGTGATGAAGGCGTCAACCTTGACATCGAGGATCTCGGCGGAAACGTCACACGCGTGGGGCTTCCTCGGATCCACGAGCGAATCGGTATTGATCTTCATCCCCTCGATCCGTCGAACGCTGAGGATGTGTTATGGCTCAAGGCGTGTCTTTGGCCGGAGCAGCCTGAGCGAACCACGCGCTTCGAGCACACCCTCAAAGCGATGAAGGACTGGCCCAGCGCGCTTCGCCTCACGGGTTCTGCGCTCGACGTCATTGACGACGCGCTTTCTTTCTGCACGCCCGACGCGATGCCCGTTGTCTTTCACTCGTGGGTGGCGGCGTACTTCTCGCCCGAGGAGCAGGTGCGTTGGCGAGAAATCATCATGCGTCACGTCCAATCTCGCGCCACATGGATCTATTTGGAGCACCCCTGGGGCGTCAAGGGCTTGGCACCTCCCGCGACGACGAGTGACCCGCCGCGCTCGGGCGCGACGCAGATCGTCGTGTGCGAACTTGGTGGAGAGCCGGCGCACTGGGGATGGGCCCATCCCCACGGCCGCTGGGTCGCGCTCGCAGCCCCTTCGTGAAGCTCCCTCGTAGAGTGCTTGCATGAGCATCGACACACCGGCGCGCATCGAACCCGACTTCCACGGACCCGAGAAGCAACAACTGGCCGCGTGGCTCGACTATCACCGTGCGACGCTGCTCATCAAATGCGCGGGTTTGACCTTTCAGCAGCTCGCGACAGCGTCGGTGCCACCGTCAACACTTACGTTGTTGGGACTCCTTCGACACATGACCTTCGTCGAGGAGTACTGGTTCCAGCGAGTCTTCGCCGGCGACGACGTCATTTCCATCTACGAATCTCGAGACGATCCCGACGCCGATCTCAACGACCTCCAAAGTGCGCCGCTCGAAGACGTCGAGCGACACTTTCTTGACGTGGGCGACGCGTCGCGAGAAATCGTGCGCACCAGTGATCTCGACGCGCTCGCACGCAGCAGCGGTCCTTCGACGACGATCGATCTTCGCTGGGTGTGCGTGCACTTAATTGAGGAATACGCGAGGCACAATGGACACGCGGACCTCTTGCGCGAGTGCATCGATGGTGCGACGGGTGACTGACTCGTTACCCGCGAACTGCGCGCCTAAGTAGGTTCGTGGCGTGGAAAAGCCCGACCGTCGTGAGCCGCCCTTCGTCGGCGACGAGCGCGAACTTCTCGAAGGATTCCTTGACTACTACCGTGACACCTTGCTCCTCAAGTGCGCCGGACTCAGCGATGAGCAGCTTCGAACGCGTGGAGTTGAGCCGTCGACGCTCACCTTGCTCGGGCTCGTTCGTCACATGACCAGTGTCGAACAACGCTGGTTCCAGCAGGCACTACTCGGCCGGGACGTCAAATTCGTTTACGGAGGCGCGCGGAATCGAGAAAAGGAGTTTCACGACGTGCTCGGCGAGTCAAGCGGGCGAGTTGAGCGCAACTTCCTCGACGTCTGTAGCGAGTCGCGCATCATCGCTCGAGCGCACGACCTCGAAGAACTGGCACGAAGCTCCAACCCCGACGAGCGCGTCACGCTCCGATGGATTTATCTGCACATGATTGAAGAGTACGCACGCCACTGCGGCCACGCTGACCTCTTACGAGAACGCCTCGACGGCGAAACCGGCGACTGATCAGTCTTCGAGCTTGAGGGCCGCGACGAAGGCTTCCTGAGGAACCTCGACACGCCCTAGGTTCTTCATGCGCTTCTTTCCTTCCTTTTGCTTCTCGAGAAGTTTTCGCTTTCGAGTGATGTCGCCTCCGTAGCATTTGGCGAGAACGTCCTTGCGACGAGCCTTGACGGTCTCTCGCGCGATGACGCGCCCGCCAACGGCTGCTTGGATGGGGACGTCAAACATCTGGCGAGGGATCAGTTCCTTGAGACGCTCGGCCATCCTTCGTCCGTAGTAGTCGGCGTTCGAGCGATGCACGATCGTCGAGAACGCGTCGACCGGTTCGTGGTTGATCAACAAATCGACGCGCACGAGATTGGACGTGATGTAGCCGCTCTGTTCGTAATCGAGACTGGCGTAACCCTTGGTGCGACTCTTGAGTGCGTCAAAGAAGTCGATAACGACTTCAGCCAAGGGAATCGTGTAGCGAAGCTCGACGCGATCAGTAGATAGATAATCCATCTTGATCATCTCCGCGCGACGTGACTGGCAAAGATCCATCACCGTTCCGAGATATTCCGCCGGGGTGAGAATCGAGATTTTCAGCATCGGCTCGTCAATGTGATCGAGTCGACTGGGATCAGGCAGATCCGTCGGATTGTCGATCTTTACCTCACTGCCGTCGCTCAAGTACGCCCGGTACACCACCGACGGAGCCGTCGCGATCAGGTCGAGATTGAATTCACGTTCCAGTCGTTCTCGCACGATCTCCATGTGCAAGAGGCCCAAGAACCCGCAGCGAAATCCAAAGCCCAGTGCGTGACTCGATTCGGGCTCGTAGGTGATCGACGCATCGTTCAATTTCAGTTTGTCAAGCGAGTCACGAAGGTCCGCCAAGTCGTCGCCATCGATGGGGTAGATCCCGCAAAAGACCATTGGTTTGGGATCCGAATACCCATCGAGCGCGGTACTCGCGGGACGATGCGCTTCGGTAATCGTCTCCCCCGAGCGCGCACCGCTGACGTCCTTGATCCCCGCCACGATGAACCCCACTTCGCCCGGACCGAGTGTGCTGACGCGCACCATGTCGGGGGTGCGGATGCCAATTTCTTCGATCTCGTGGTTCTCCCCCGCTTGCATCATTCGGATACGCACGTGCTCGTGCAGGGTGCCGTCCTTCACGCGCAGCGAACTGATGACGCCGCGATACTGGTCGTAGTACGAATCGAAGATCAACGCGCGTAGTGGTGCGTCGGGGTCTCCCGTGGGTGCAGGTATCCGCTCGATCACCGCGTGCAGCAGTTCCTCGACGCCTTCGCCCGTCTTCGCCGAGATTGACAAGACTTCAGACGCGGGTAGCCCGAGCACCCGTTCGAGCTCCTCCTTGCATCGCTCGGGGTCTGCCGCGGGCAAGTCGATTTTATTCAATACGGCCACGATCTCTAGATTGTGCTCGATCGCCTGATAACAGTTAGCGAGCGTCTGGGCTTGAATTCCTTGGCTCGCGTCGACGAGCAGAATCGCCCCTTCGCAGGCCGCCAAGGACCTAGAGACTTCGTAACCGAAGTCCACGTGACCGGGTGTGTCGATCAACTGCAAGATGTGCCCGGCGTATTCGACGCGCACGTTCTGGGCCTTGATCGTGATGCCCCGCTCGCGTTCGATGTCCATGGAGTCGAGGTACTGGGCGCGCATCAAACGAGGATCGACGGCGCCGGTGATCTCAAGGATGCGATCCGAAAGTGTGGACTTACCGTGGTCAACGTGCGAAATGATGGAAAAATTCCGAATTTTGCTGGTTTCGACGGTCAATGAAGGAGTTGCCACGGTGAAGTAAAGGCTACCCGTCGCGCGCAACGCCCTTCGAGTGGTGGACGAATCAGCGCCCCTGCTAGCCTTATGCAGCCCGCGGAGCGTTTCCGCGTCCTATATCGAGGTTTTTCGTGGCAAACATCAAGAGCCAAATCAAGCGCAACAAGCAGAACGTAGTCGCTCGCGAGCGCAACAAGGCCGTCAAGTCTGAGGTTCGCACCCGTACGAAGAACGCTGTCGCGGCCGTGGGTGCCGAGAACGAAGAAGAGGCGCTGCGCGCCGCGATCAAGCGCATCGACAAAGCCGCCGCCAAGGGCGTCATCCACAAGAATCAGGCCGCGAACAAGAAGAGTGGCCTCATGCAGCGCATCGCGTCACTGCGCAACGACGCCTAGGGGCATTAGCGCTACTCCAATTGCATCCCCTTACTCTCGGGAACTCGGGCGAGTAGCGACATCGCCGGTACGAGCGGCAAGAACGTCACGAGCGCTGGGACGCGCAGTCCATTCATCACCGACGTGTGCACCGCATCACCAATCCATCCAAAGACACCTAAGCCGACAATCGCACCCAGAACGCCCGCAATCGTGATCCAGCCAGCTGCGGTCGCTCGAAACCGATGCGCGAAGATTTCGGTGCAGAGCGCCGTCATCGCGGGCGAGAGTAACCCCCCTGCCCCTACGCACAAGATGTAGCCGACGATAAAGCTCGTCTTTCCTCCGCTGTAGGCGTAGGTCGAAGCGATTGCCGTCGCGACCACTCCCGCACCAACAGTCCATCTTCGGCCAAGCGTGCGCGCGAAACGTCGACTCGCGAACAGACCGAGCAAACCAGCGGCGCCACTCGTCACGACAACGAGCGACACACTAGAGGGACGCATCTTCAAGATGCCCTCGCTATAGACGAACGTGAATCCGCCCGCCGGACCACTTATGACACCGATGACGAAGGCAACGACGGACACGACGCTGAGTCGCTCCCACGCTTCACGCGGCACAACCCCTAAGTGCGCACGACGATCGTCGCTACTTCGCGTCGGTGGCTCGGGGACTGCTCGAAGAAGAGGCACGATCGTAAGGACCGGTACCAGGGCGAGAGCAAAAAGCCAGCGAAATGAATCAGTCCCGCGTACGAGACCGTGCACCACGGCCGACAGACCCGATCCAATGCCGAGTCCCGCCGCCATGAACGCAATACGCTGCACGCGCAGGCGAGTACTCGCGAGCTCGACCGTGATGATCTGGATCAACGTGTTCGCGACGCTGAGCAGCGGTCGCGCCACGGCGAAACAGAGCACGAAGAACCAGTAATTGGGACTTAGTGCCGCGAGTGCCGTGATCAACAAACCGGTGATAAGGGTTCGCCGCAGGACTTTGGTTCTTCCCCAGCGATCGGCCAACGATGACAGCGGAAGCGCCGCGAGGGAGGAAAGTCGGTACGCCGCGAGTCCGAGTCCGAGTGAGGACCCGGAAAGTCCGACCACGCTCTGCAGGGTGTTCGATGACGTGACGTGACCGAAGTGGCGCGCGACGTCGTTAAGAGACGTCGTCGCCCCGAATTCGGCGAAGCCCGCCGCGAGGGCTGCGAGAAACAGAACCAGTGTGATTCTTCGTATGTGTGATGTCGATGCGCCAAGGTCGATTGTCTCGCTCACGATGGCGTCATTCGAGTCGACGTCATTGAGCCAAACGCGTCACGTCCTCGACCAATCATGCCCTCAAAGTTCCTCGATGATCCGGTGCAACTCGTCGGTCACTTCCTCGTAGTTGTCCTGACGAGCAAAGACCCGGGGCTTGCCAAAGCGCACCGTTACCTCACTGTGCTTCTTGGGCCACTTCGAATGAAGCGGCACGGTACCAGTAAGACCCAACGTCTTGACCGGCACGATTGGTACGCCAAGGTGCACTGCGAGCAGACCAATACCCGATTTGAAAGGTTGCAGCGTGCCCGAGTTGTCGATGTGACCTTCGGGTGCGATGAGAACGTTCCAACCGCGATCGAGCGTCGAGCCAACGTACTCGAGACTTGGAAGGAACGGCTCGCTGCGGGCGAAGCTGAATCCCGCGAAGCAAAGCCTGATGATGAACGCCAATCCGCGGTGTTCGCGAAGCACGTCGTCGCCCGCCGCCACCGCCAGACGCGAACGAAGTTCTCGAGGAAGTGCCTGATAGACAACCGGACCATCGAAGTCGTCGCTGTGATTAAAAATGAAAATGGCCGGGCCCGAAAGCCCCGAGAGGTTCTCGCTTCCTTCCACGCGCAGCGCCACCCAGCGGCGGACCACTCTGGCGATGAGCTCGTCACGCAATAGATCACCAATCACTCGTACGGGGCGCCAATACGGCCAACGTGGCGCGCGCTTCGCCACCTCGTCGGGACTTCCTTCGGCCACGAGCGCGCGTAGTTGCGCGACGGTCGTCTCTGGCGTGACCGCTTCATCCGAGATTGCGATGCCCAGTTGCTCTTCGAGAAGGGACACCACCATAAGGCGTCGAAGCGAATCAAGTCCGAGATCATCAAGCCGGTCATCCTCACGTACGAGCGCCAAAGGGTTGTCGAGATTGAGGCGGATGACGTGCATGAGCTGATCGTCACCGCTCGCTGGACCTGCGGTGGCGGCTTCGACGTTGGAGGGTACTTCGTTCACCCAATCCTGGACTTGACGTCGATCGATCTTGAGGAGGCGCGTTCGTGGAAAATCCTCACCGGGCCAGCGTCGCCAGGAGTCAATGTGTTGAAACGATTCAAGTTTCGCGTTCACTCGCGCGATGGCTGCGGCGACAGACTCATCGCTCGCGTCGCTACGCACCACCGCGACGACCGTCTCGTTCTTGTCGTCCTTTGCGCCCACCACGCAGAATCCCGACAGGTCAGTTTCATCACTCGCCGCGAGTTCCAAGTCTTCTGGGAAGACTTTCAGTCCGCTACTTCGTACGATGACGAACTTCAACCGGCCCTGAATGTGCAACCAGCCGTCGTCGAGGCGACCCACGTCGCCGGTACGAAACCATCCGTCGTCACTGAACGCATCGCGGCTCGCCGATTCGTTACGCCAGTATTCCTCGAAGACACTCAGTCCCCTTGCTTGTATCTCGCCGTCGTCTCCAATTCGCAGTTCCACGTTGTCGAGCGCTCGACCGGCAGAATCCAGTCGACGATCGTCGAGGCCATTACACGTGAGAATTGGTGACGTCTCAGTCAGTCCGTAACCTTGCACGAGCCGCACGCCCATGCGCTCCCACGCGCGGCCCACGTCAACGGGAATGGGGGCACCGCCGGTGACGACGAGACGAAGTTTTCCGCCAAGTTCCCTGTGCACGCTGTAAAAGAGGTAGCGACGTAGCTCGAAGGGCAACCGTTCACCCAGACGGTTGATCACGTCGAACAACTTCGTCTTTCCTTGTTCCTCGACCGCTTGTTGGATTCGCTCGAGCATGATGCTGAGCAATTGGGGGATTGAGAGAATTGAGTTGATGTGATACTCATTGAGAGCTTCGACGATCGCTCGAGGGGTCACTCGAGGAACGTAGAAGATGCTCGCGCCTCGAGAAAGTATCGCGAGGCTCGCCGACATCTCGTACATGTGTGAGAGGGGTAAGACCGAAAGGAATCGCCAATCGTGGCGAACATCGATGCGACGAAGAATTCCCTCGATGTTGGACAGAATGTTCTCCTGACTGAGGACAACACCCTTCGGATCCGCCGTCGTACCCGACGTAAAGACGATGACGGCGGGAAACGAAGTTTTGAGTGCGACGTTGGGATCCGTAGTGGGCGCGTCACGCGTTAATTCGTCAAGTTCATCAAGAAAGAAACTCTGAAACAATGGACTCGAGAGGTGCAAGTTTCTCGCGGAGAACAACAAGCTCGGCGAAGTCTCTTTCGCGAATCGAAGCACTCGTTCTTCGGAGCTCGCGGCGTCCACGGGCACCACGACCGCACCCACCAGCAGAGCACCCAGCAACAACTCGACCCACTCGGGCGAGTTCGTCGACACGACCATGATCCGATCACCAGGCTTCACCCCGAGCGACACGAGATAGTTCGCGGTTCGACGTGCCGCGAGTCGCAACGCACCATGGTGCACACGATTGACCTTCACGAACGTTCGACTCGTCAGGGCGAGTTCGTTGGCGTAATCTTCGAGGCCCGCGACGTAGTCACGAAACGTATTCATTTCGCTGCCAAACGGAGGGCTGTTCGTCTGAAGGATCGCGTCACGTCAATGTCTCCTTCGCCCGCTCCGCGTTGTCGAGCGCATCCGAATACTAGGACCGAGCAAGTTCAGCGACGTCGCGCGCCATTGCTGAGACGTGCCAATCGTGCGACGAGTACTTCGATGACGGTGAGTTCGGTGACGTCAAGGTCGGTATTGAGATCTTTTCCCCCAAAGTCGGCTCCACCCTTCAAATCCAGATCAGCGTTCGTGATCATGTGCACCGCGGTCGCGATGCGCTGGGCACCAATGCGTTGGGCGACTCGCAATGATTTACCGGCGGGATAGCGGTTGATACCGAGCAGCGCGGCCGCTTCTTCGTCACTTCGCACGCCGCTTCCTTCGAGGCGGGCCATACGAAGATAGTGACGCTGCAGCATGTTGACAATCTGCAGACCAACGCGACCTTTCGAGTCGAGCATTCGTCGAGCGACGGTGATGGCCTTGGCGGCGTTGCCGACGTCGATGGCGTCAGTGAGGTCCCATTCGGGTACGCCGCCCGCGTCACCCAGATACGGCTGTATCTGCTCGTACGTCAAAGGGGCGGAACCGTAGATCGATCGAAGTGTCCGCGCAAGAGAGTCAACACGAGCCACGTCGTCACCAATTTGCTCAGCAATCAATTGCGACGTCGCCCTCTCGACGTTGACGCCATAGTCGTCGAGTTTCGTGCTCACGAAGCCCGCCCGGTCCTGCGCTCGTGAACTGACGTTGACTTCAATCACTTGGTGTGACGCCTTGACGAGCTTGTTGGCCTTGGTACCCACCACGGCGACAATGAGCACGACATCCGGCGACGGCGACGCCAGCCAATTGGTGATTGCGCTCACCTCGCTCGCGAGCAACGACTGAGCGTCGCGCACGACGACGACCCGGCGCTCGACCAAGAACGGTGGCGTGTGGAGCGCTTCGACGATACGCGAGGCGACCGACTCGCTCGACGAAACCGCCACGTCCTTGGCGGTGAAGTCCTCGAGGGCGAAATTCGGATCGAGGTCGCCCAGCGCATCATGAATCACGTTTCGCAACGCGTCATAGACCATTACCGGATCGGTACCGACGACTGCCACGCTCGATGACGTCACGACGCCGCCTCGAGCACGCGGGCCAGCGCGTCTCGCACCCGCAGCGAACCCTTGACGTCATGCGCACGCACTATGCGACATCCACCAGCAATGCCAAGTGCGGTGGCGGCGAGCGACGCCTCTCTCCTTTCGGTGACCGCAAGGTCGAACATCACACCGAGGAACGTCTTGTTCGATGCGGATAGCAATAACGGGGAGTGCAGTTGGGCCAAGGTCGAGGAATTACGTAGTAGCTCTAAGGACTGGGCGGCGGTCTTGCCGAGGTCGAGACCCGCGTCCACGATGATCCGGTCGAGTTCGATGCCGGCGTCGAGAGCCCACTGACGACGTTCCCCCAAGAAATCAAGCACGCTCTGGGTCACGTCGTCGTAGTGCGGATCCGGATCCGCAACGCGAGGACGTAGTCGAATGTGCGTCGCGACCACCGTCGCGCCCGCCTTCGCCGCGACTTTCAGATACTGGGGATCGGCGAAACCGCTGATGTCGTTGCCAACACAGGCGCCGACGTCAAAACACGCCTGCGCGACCGATGCGCGCCAGGTATCGATGCTTAGGGGAAGGTCAAATCGTCGACGGAGTTCACGCACCACCGGGACGACCCGGTCGAGTTCCTCGTCCTCGCTGACCTCATCGCCTGGACCGGCTTTCACGCCGCCCACGTCGAGCAGGTCCGCGCCTTCGGCGACGAGTTGTTCCGCCCGTCGAAAAAAATCATCGAGGTCATACGTAGCGGCGGGGCCAAAGAACGAGTCCTTGGTCCGGTTGAGGATTCCCATGACGAGCGCGCGCGTCGTGAGGTCGTAGATCGCGCCACCGAGTCGTAGTACTACGGGCTCTGCAAATTGGTGCGTCTTCATCTGCTGTTACGTCTTCGCGCGTACGAAACGATCGCAATACGCCACGAGGAAGTGTGCCTGCTGGGCGGGGAGAAACGTGCGTGTTGAGGCTCGACCACGACGGCCAGCCTAACTGGGAGAACGTTGCGCGGACTGGGGTGCGGGCGCTGTTAGCCTCAGAAATCATGGGTAACGAGGTCGTGGGAATACATCATGCCAAGGTCTCGGAGTGGATGGTCGAGCACGTCGGGGCCAGTGCGCCAATCGAATTCGAACTCATCGCGGGAGGGCGTTCGAACCTCACGTTTCGTGCCACCGACGCTATGGGTCGCCGCTACGCACTTCGCCGTCCGCCCACAAGTCACGTGCTACCCACCGCCCACGACATGGTCCGCGAACACACGATCATCTCGGCACTGCATCCCCTCGGAATTCCCGTGGCGACACCCCTCGGACTCTGCACCGATGACGCGGTCAACGAACGTCCCTTCTACGTGATGGAATTCGTCGACGGTGCGATCCTCCGTGACCGGTCGAGCGCCGAGGAGACCTTCGACATCGCAACACGGCGCACGATTGGCGAGCACCTGGCGACGACCCTTTCGTCCCTACACGACGTCGACGTCGACGCCGCGGGGCTCGGGAACCTCGCCAAACACGACAGTTATATCGAGCGACAACTTCGTCGCTGGCGTACGCAGTATGAGCAAATGCGTGTCGAAGGCGTCGACCACAACGGACTCGTCGAGGCAGTTGGCGACAAGCTCGCTGCATCAATACCCACCCAACAGCGCGTGTCGGTCGTGCACGGCGATTATCGACTCGACAACACGGTGCTCGATGCGAATGGGGGAGTTCGAGCGATCCTCGACTGGGAGATTTGCACCTTAGGCGATCCGATTGCGGACCTCGGACTCTTGCTCGTGTACTGGGCCGAGCCTTCGGACGTGACCGCCGCCCTCCTAGGTGCGGCGCCCACCACCGCCCCAGGGTTCGCAAGTCGCGATCAGGTGCTCAAGTCCTACGCCGCACACTCGACNNGGTATTGGAAGTTGGCCTGCATCCTGCAAGGAGTCTTCGCGCGTTACAGCGCTGGGGCAACTGCTGGCGATCAAGGGAGCGTTGCCGAATTTCCAGCACACATCGCGATGCTCGCTGAAACAGCCCAGCAAACCCTGGAGAAGAAATAGATGGACGACGAAATCTACGACAGAATCATCTTTCTCGCTGATCCTGAGCTGAGCGAGCCGGTCCTGATCGTGAGTCTGGAAGGTTGGATCGACGCTGGGCTCGGAGCGGGAACAGCAATCTCGACCATGCTCAGCACGATCAATACGGAAGTCCTGGCAACCTTTGACACCGAGTACTTCATCGATCAGCGTGCTCGGCGACCACTGGCGCGAATCGTTGACGGCGTCACGACCGAACTCACCTGGCCCGAGATCCAACTGCGCTACGGCCGCGACGGCGATGGCGCGGACATCCTCTTTCTCGTNNCGGACTTTCACTGGAGCGACTTCATCGACGTCGTTACCGACGCCGCTGGGCGATTCGACGTCCGTCTGGTCGTTGGTCTCGGAGCGTTCCCGGCTCCCACGCCGCACACACGTCCCGTACGCGTCATCGCGACCGCGCCCGAAAGCAGTGCGCACCTCTTGCCTCTCATTGGCACCGTCACGGGCGATCTCGAAGTGCCCGCGGGCATCAGCGCCGCGCTCGAATTGGGATTCGCCGAAGTGGACATGGATATCGTCACGCTCTGGGCCAGAGTCCCGCACTACGTCGCGTCGATGCCCTATCCGCAAGCGGCCGCCGCCCTGATCGACGGCGTCGCACGCATTGCTGGTTTGACTCTTGACGCGAGCCACCTGCGGGCTTCAGCCGACGAAGCGCGCCAACGAGTGGACGATCTCGTCACGAACAATCCCGAGCACAGTTCGATGGTTGAACAACTCGAAGAAGCGGCCGACGAAACCGAAGGGACGTCGCTCGGCGAAGAATTGCCAAGTGGGGACGAACTCGCCGCAGAGCTCGAGCGTTTCTTGCGCGGCGAAGCGAACTAGGACACGCGACGTCCGTGAGCAAAAACGTCCTCGTCACCGGCGCTGGTTCTGGATTTGGGAAACTCTGCGCACTCGCACTCCTCGAACGCGGCCATCACGTCATTGCAACGACCGAGAGTGAAGAGCAGGCGACTGCGTTGCGCCGTGAGGCGCCAGCGCTGGTCGTCGAAAAACTTGATATTACGACCGACGACGTCGAACTCGCCGCGCAATGGAAGATCGACGTCCTCGTCAACAACGCCGGCGCTGGGCAGACTGGTCCTCTTGCTGACGTACCGCTCGATCGAGTACGACGGCTGTTCGAAGTGAACGTCTTTGGGACGTTGCGCATCACCCAAGAAGTTCTCAAGTCAATGATCCCGCAACGCAGCGGTCGGATCATCATCATGTCCTCGATTGCGGGCGTCATCGCGGCTCCTTCCTTTGGACCTTACTCAATGACCAAGTTCGCACTCGAAGCAATGGGCAAGGCAATGCGCGGCGAACTCGCACCACTCGGCATCGACGTCACCTTGATAAATCCCGGACCCTATCTCACCGGGTTCAACGACCGCATGGCGAACTCCATGTGGGAGTGGTTCAATGACGCGTCGCTGAACGCGCCAGGGACCGAGCTCTTCCACGTCATTGGCGACTTCGTCACGACTGATCAGCGAGATCCAAAGGAAGTCGCCGAGCGACTCGTGCAACTCGTTGAGGCCGAGAGCACCGAGGAGAGTAACTTCGTACCGTCCGACATCAAAGCGCAGCTCGGTTTGACCTGATCAAACGCCCCCGTCGTCGACGTCGGTTTCTTCAATGCGTAGTCCCAGTCCAAGGGCGTAGCCCTCAAGGAAAAGTTCGCATTCGTGTTGCCGCGGGTAACGTCCCGCAATCTCGTAGAACGCTGGCGAGTGATCGGCCTCTTGTAAATGAGCGAGCTCGTGAACGAGGACCGCATCAATCACCCACTCGGGACACTGGCGCAACCGGCTCGACACACGAATCTCGCGCGACGCCGGAGAGCACGACGCCCACCGCGCCTGCTGATTGTTTACCCAGCGAACAGAACTCGGCATCACGTCGTCGTTGTAGATCGTGGCGAGTTCTCGGGCCCGATCTTCGAGTGCAGCATCGCCCGCTGCATTTTGTGGTCGCTGAGTCAAGAGACGCTCCACGAGTTCATCGACGAACACCACTCGTTCTCGTCCACGCAGTCGAGCCGGGATCTGGACCACGATACGACTGCCCGACCAGTGCGCACTCCCCGTCTTCTTTCGTCGCGGCGACGATCGAATCTCCACTTCGGGACGGTCGAATCGAGGTGGTTCGACCGATACCGACGGACTCGTCGTCGAATGGCGTGACATCAGACGATGATGTTGACCAGACGGGGCGGACGCGAGACCACGCGCTTGATCGCAGCTCCCGCGAGAGCGCGCCGAACCGTCTCGTCGGCGAGGGCAAGTTCCTGAGCTTCGCTTTCACTAATCTGGGGAGCGATCTCCAAGCGAGCGCGCAGCTTGCCGTTGATTTGTACGACCATGGTCACGGTGTCGGCGGCCACCAGCGACGCGTCCGCGACGGGCCAGCGCTGCGCGTGCAGCGCGGGTTCGCCCGGGTGCCGCTCCTCCCAGATCTCGGCGCTGAGGTGCGGAGCCATGGGCGCGAGCAGTTTCAAGAGAACATCGAGTGCCTCGTCGAGCGTCCCGCGCTCGATGCCGTGCATGCTACGTGCGTGCTTGGAGACCGTATTGAGTAGTGACATCACCTCCGCGACGGCGATGTTGTACATCCATTTTTCGAAACACTCCGTCACCGTCGCAATCGCGCGATGAACGCTTCGTCGAACTTCAAGATCACCGTCGTCCGCTACCTCGTGAAAATTGACCTCATCGAAGTGGCTTAGGCGATAGAGACGATCGAGAAACCGGCCACAACCGTCAATGATCTCTTCAGTTTGGTCATTCCAGTCCACGTCATCGACCGGTGGTCCCGCGAACAGGTGGAACAGTCGAAGACCGTCGGCGCCAACAGTCTCGTAGTACTGCTCGGGCGCAATCTGATTGCCCTTGGACTTTGACATCTTCGCTCCGTCAATGCGCAGCATTCCCTGGGTGAAGAGTCGGGCAAAAGGTTCTCGCGCTAACCCTGGCGCGATTCCCAAATCAATGAGGGCCTTCAAATAAAAGCGTGCGTACATGAGATGCAAGATCGCGTGTTCGACGCCACCAATGTATTGGTCGACGGGCATCCACTTGGCCGCTTGCTCGGGGTCAAACGCCTTGTCCGGAGTAAAGGGATCGACGAAGCGAAGGAAATACCACGAAGAATCGGTGAACGTGTCCATCGTGTCAGTCTCTCGATACGCGGGCTTGCCACACTTGGGACACGTCGTGTTTCGAAATGAGTCGTGCGTCGCGAGCGGGGACTGGCCGGTCTTGTCCATCGTGACGTCATCAGGCAAGAGGATCGGCAATTGGTCGAGCGGGACACCCACCAAGCCGTCATCGTCGCAGTAGATGATGGGTATCGGACATCCCCAGAACCTCTGTCGCGACACCAGCCAATCGCGCAGTCGGTAATTGACCTTCGCCACACCGTTCGCACTCTTGGAGAGGAAGTCAGTTGCCTTACGCTTCGCTTCATCGACGCCGAGTCCGTTGAGGAATCCCGAGTTGATGTGCAGGCCCTCGCCCGCGTAGGCGCCTCCTTCGAAACCCTCGGGCGGTTCAATGGTACGAACCACGGGTAACCCGTGAGCGGTGGCGAAGGCGAAGTCACGCTCATCTTCCGCGGGCACCGCCATAATGGCTCCCGTCCCGTAATTGCCAAGGACGTAGTCCGCGACATAAATCGGCACCTGTTCGTTAGTAAACGGATTTACCACGAAACTCCCCGTGAATGCACCGCGTTTGTCCAAACCGGGACCAGCTTCCATAGACACCGTCCGCTCCAAGTCGCTCTCTGACTTGGCGCGCTCGACAAGATCCATCACGCGCTCTCGTTCGTCGTCGGTCGTCAATTCCTCGAGCAGCGGATGCTCGGGCGCAATGACCGCGTAGGTCACACCGAAACCCGTATCTGGTCGAGTGGTAAAGACCCGCAATGCCCGCGACGAGTCGTAGGCCAAAGGAAGATCGAACTCGACGCCCTCGGAGCGTCCAATCCAGTTTCGCTGCATCGTCTTCACTCGTTCGGGCCAATCGAGCGTGTCGAGACCCGTCAACAATTCATCGGCGTAGTCAGTGATCTTGAAGAACCATTGTTCGAGGTTCTTTCGAATGACGATATCCCCTGAACGATCACAGGTTCCATCAGCGTGCACTTGTTCGTTCGCGAGCACCGTCATGCAACCGGGACACCAGTTCACCGGTGCCTCAGCGCGATACGCCAGGCCAGCGTTCCACAATGAAAGAAAAAAGGTCTGCGACCATCTCATGTACTCGGGGTCGTGGCTGAATACTTCGCGGCGCCAGTCATAGACCGCGCCTAGGCGGCGAAGCGACGAACTCAGTTCCTTCATCCGCTCTTCGGTGAAGATGCGAGGATGGCTCCCCGCCTTGATCGCGGCATTTTCCGCTGGAAGACCGAACGAGTCAAAGCCAATCGGCGACAGGACGGCTTTGTCGAGCATCGTCTGGTAGCGAACGACGAGGTCACCGAAGGTGTAGTTGCGTACGTGGCCCTGGTGCGCCGCGCCTGATGGATAGGGGTACATGCACAAGGCGAAATAACGCTCACGGGGATCGTCATTGTCGACCTCGTACGTGCCCTGGTCAAACCAGCGGGCTTGCCACTTGGTTTCCACTGTTTTGACGTCAAAAGGACGAGCCATATCAACATTCTAGGGAATCAACGGCCTAGCCTCTCCCTATGACGTCGAGGTCTTCGTGAAAGATCCAACTTTCATCCTCGTGCACGGAGCGTGGAGCGGTTCGTGGTGCTGGCGAGAACTGGAACGAACGCTTGACGAATTCCACGTCGCAAGTCGCAGCGTCAATCTACCGAGTGCTCGGCTGGGAGCCGAAGTCGCGACTGACCTCTTTAATGATGCTCAGCACGTCGCGCAAGCCGCCGATGACCTCGACCACGTGGTGCTCGTCGGACACAGTTACGGTGGAGCGGTCATTAGCGAGGCGGCTCCCCTCATGCGCGGTCTTCAACAACTCATCTACATTGCAGCCCTCGTGCCGAATAAAGGCGAAAGCGCCGCTGAAGCCGGACGCGCCGTTCGGGTACGAACCGAGCTTGATGACGCTATCGAGGTCGACGGCGACTACCTTCGCCTCAACAAGACCCGTGCCCGATCGGCGCTCTTTGGCCAATGTGATGTTTCGGTGCAGGAGTGGGCGATCCAGCGACTCACCACCCAAACGATTGCGAGTTTTCGTTCGCTTCGCACGTCTGACTCGACCGGTGCCGCATCGCTCTACATAAAGTGTCGAAGTGATCGAGCCATCGATCCGGGACTTCAAAACGTGATGGCGACCCGCTGCGACGAGCACGTCGAACTCGATAGCGACCATTCGCCGTTTCTTTCGCACCCTCTTGAGATAGCACACGCCATGCTGGACTGAACCTAGAAGTCAGCTTTTGGGTAACTGATAACATCGAGGAGCCTTTGGGGGTATAGCTCAGCTGGTAGAGCACTTGCATGGCATGCAAGGGGTCAGGAGTTCGAATCTCCTTACCTCCACCAAAAGTCTGTCACCGATGTGTGAAAGTTCGGGACCTCCGTCTCACTTTGACTCCGGGACGTGTGTCTCACTTTCCGGCCCGGCTTCGTTTCCCCTGTCCCGGTGGCTCCGGGACCTCTGTCTCACTGCTTCCACCTTTTAGAAAAATCCCTGATGATTCGATTCCCACTTGCGGGCTTCAAGTCCGCTATTTCCCGAAATTCCACGTATTCGCTCGCAACGCAAGGGGTCAGTAATTCATCAAGCCGACGCGCGACTCCGGGGAATGTCTTGTTTGACACTGCTGCACGACTCATTTCCGACGCCTCAATCTGTCCAACTTCAGCATTCACCTCAGCGCCTATCTGAAATAGATGAATGCTTCGGTGCATGATCAATTTCCCACCTAAAGCCATTCACCGTTGTCGCGACGGCGA
>PLRK01000013.1 GCA_003163875.1 Acidimicrobiaceae bacterium
GCGTCAACGGAGTTCAAGTTGATTCTGGCTGGTTCGAGTTATTTCCAAGCACGCCGAATCAATCCGAGGCGTTCGCCGACTTCCCGGTAAGTCCAGGCAACACGATCATCGCGATAGTAGGAGACGGCGGCGGTCCATACGGAACCCTCTTAGAAGATGTAAACACGGGGCTCACGGGATTCTTCTTCGTTGGACAGGGATGGGGCGTTGCAGAAACCGCAACCAACACAGTCATCAGCACTCACGGAAATGCGACCGGCACCTCGTACTCAGGAGCGTATTCAGCCGAATGGATTGTGGAGGACCCCACGAATGCGAGTTCGGGTTCCATGTTTCCCCTTGACGATTTTGGCACAATCAGTTTTTCCGACGTCAGAGTGAGCCTCCCGTCCGGTTGGTCATTGCCGAACTCCGATGGCGAGGAGATCGTACAGAATGGCGTGACGCTCTCTGTTCCGAGCGCCGTGAATGACGTCGGTGGATTCACGGTCACTTATACGGAACCATAGGGCAACGAGGGGAAAGAAGCACTGTGGGCCAACATTTCGATGCTGCGCGGTTGACGCGGGTTATTTCGTCGATCACGACGGTCGGTCTCGCGCTTGCAATGTGTGGCGGCACCAGTAGCGCCTCGACACTCAAATGGGTTGAACGAGCGCATTTCACGAACGTCCCTTACGCCATTTCCTGCTCTTCGAGCCGGGTATGTAACGGCATTAGTAATGACGGAACGTTCGTCGTAAGAACCAAAGACGGCGGCGAGAAGTGGTCGTTCCAAAATCTCAACGTGACGAGTGGCGACATAACGTCGATGTCTTGCCCTACGACTTCCTTTTGCTTCGCGGCGGGTTCGGCGTGGGCGCCCGGCGTACCAGCACTAGAGGGCGGCGACGTGAGCGTGGTGTCACTTGATGGAGGTGCAACGTGGGAGGTCGGCTATCCGGGCACGGTTTATCAGCCGGGAATTCTCGCCAACGCCACCTGCACCTCGGAGACATGGTGTATCGCTTCTGATGAGAATCAGGTGTTTGCCACGAGCAGCGGCAGTTATGGCGGTTGGTCCAGTGCGGCGAAGTTCAACTTGAATCTGTCTGTCGAAGGTTTATATTGCCACTCGCGGCAGAACTGCTTGGCTCTGTTGGGACCAGCCTCGGTAGCAACCCAGCAAGATGACCACATCGATCACGAAACGCTCATGGAGAGCGTGAATGGCGGCGCGAACTGGACAAGGGTGTCAACGTTGCCACTGGGCACTTCCGACTTAGCGTGCACCACTAAGGACAGCTGCACCGCAATTGGTCTCGGTGGCAGCAATGTTGCTCTATTCATTTCCAAGGATGGGGGNNCCTGCTTCTCGTCGAAAATCTGCGTCGTTGACGTAGCTCCGGGGTATGAGAAGAATCTCTTTGAACGGACGACCAACGGCGGAAAATCCTGGTCCAATGAGTCGCTCCCAAAGGGCAACTTTCTCGTATTTAACATCGACTGCCAGGGTTCAAACTCGTGCATAGCAGTTGGGCAGAAATTTGGACCCGGTCAAATCCCAGAGGCTGGTGTCATCCTCACTTACGGGTGAATCAGAATTAACCTCGATACGCTGGATTGATGGCAGGNNGGCGTTAAAGAGCGGAGCATCAATGAGCGACGCGGCGTCTGCGGCAGGCGTTGATGCGTCGACACTTCGGCGTTGGAGACGGCGGGGCGAAGCCGCGCTAGAAGTTCGACCCAAAGAGCGAACTCCTGAAGAGCGAACTTTTGCGCGGTTTTGCCTAGCTACGGAGCGGGCTAGCGCGGAAGTTGTGATCCAGGCGCACGAGGTCATAAATAACCTCATTGACATCGACATAGAGAACGCCTCAATGGAAGAACAGCGTCTCGCGCTTAAAGCTGCTATCTGGTTTCTCGTCCACCGTTATCCAGAGGAATATTCCCCAAATCGTCGCCGCGAACCAGTGGAACCGAAAGATAATCGCGGAGACCGCGTAAGTGNNAGCGTCACCGACGGACTTGAGTGACCCAGAATCCTGGCTACCTCGGGCGGCGTGTGGCCGTTGGCGATCAGCACGGAAGCGACAGAGTGTCGGAGCCGATGAGGATTCACATGACCAATACCCGCTTCTCTCCCGAGACGCTCCAGCGCGTGGCGGAGATTGTCAGGGTCGACCGGAGTTCCAATTGGAGTTGTAAAAACTAGGTTTTCCCCAATCCAGTCGCGCCCCCAGAGGTAACCGACTTTGAGCCTTTGACGCGTCTGCTCTACCTTCCACGAGCGCAGGACGGCAACGAGAACGGCTGGGAGGGGCAATGTACGGCGACTGCCTTTCGTTTTCGTCGGAGCTATGAGCATCCTGGAGTGTCCATTATTTGTAATACGCGACAACGACCGTCGAATCGTCACTGAACCTTGATCGAGATCGACATCGGACCATGACAACGCGAGCGCCTCACCCTTACGAACTCCCAGGAGTGCGAGAGTAGTCACGAGCGGCTCCCACCTGGTTTCGTGCGCGACGTCTAGGAGTTTCTTCACTTGTTCGGGCTCCAGAGCCTTCGAGGCAGGCCCAATTTCGCTGGCCAGCGTCCGTCGGGCGTGGCTAGCATTCTCCGTCGCTATACCGTCCACCAAGCCTTCGCGTCGTGCCGACTTGAGAAGTCGGCTGAGGGAATTTCTGGCCGCCTGCACTGTTCGCACACTTCGACCCTGGGACGCGNNAATTACCAGTTGGGGCAGCGGCCGGGAGCCCACCAGCGGATTGACGTACAAAGTAAAAACCTGACGGTAGAAGTTCAGCGTTGAAGGTGCAAGGCCACGGCCCGCCTCAGATTTGGCTGATTCGCTCTCGAGCCACTCCTGCGAATACATCTCGACGGTCAGGTGCCCTGACGGAACAACGTGTCCTTTCGCGGTCGCTTCGAGCATGGATGCTGCGACGGACTCCCCCCGTCTAAGAAACTGGGCCTTGGTTTCCTCGGGTAGGCGTTGCAGGACTCGCCTTCTCCTTTGGCCTCCGGGAAGGCTCACACGGACGTCACACGCCCCGTCAGGGCGAAGTGACACCGATCCCGCGCCATTTGGTCGACGGCTTCGGGATGTGGACGCGCCGCTGTCGCGGCGAACTATGTTGCTCATGTTCGGCTCCTGGTTAGATCAGGTGATCGGACGGGGCGGGGGGTGTTAGCGCACCTCCCGTCCACCAACAAGTTACTTCGCCCATGTACGAGGCGCTCCACGAGCCGCTGGTCTCTGCGTTGGTCTCCCGCGGACAGCGAATGACTCCCCACCAGGAAAAACGACACTTTCACCTTTTGACTGTCACTCATAAGCGCGCTATTTGAAATGATCGATTCGTTACTTTTCACCTTTCAACTCCTTTCTAAAAAGGGCAATCGCAGTTCAGGCCGAATGGAGCATTAGACGTGGGCTTGCCACAGTTCGGACAGGGAGGACCCAATCGAATCGGTGGAAGATTTGCATATGACCGAGTTCCTTCGGAAAAGAAAACATCAGACTCCGATTCCACCTCCATGCCTCCATCCCTTAGCGAGCGACGTAATTCCTGGTCAAATGCTTCAGATCCTGCAACTTCATTTCTTTCCGATGACAACTCTGGCGATACTTCAGTTGTTTCACTGAGCTTGCTCGAGTTCACATCCAGAACTTTTGAACGTCCACGCGGTCCGACTGTCTCTACGATCACCTGCGAATAGCACTCAACGCTGACAGTGGCACTCCTGTTCTGACCAAATGGCTTTACGTAAACAATTAGCCCGATTTCTGACATTCTGTTGCAGCCTGCCATCACTGAATTCCGGCCCGAAGGCACATGCTCGGCCAGTTCGATTGCGGTCCCTTGCCACTCTCGCGATCGATAGTCCGCCAACTGACAGAGCGCGTATAGCACGGTGAACTCGATCGCAGACAGGTGACATTTCCTCGATATGTCAAACATTGCGTATCGGTCAAGCCGATTCCAGCTCCTGTTAGTCATTGAAGCCTTGGCCAGTCCGGTTCGCCTGCGCGTCCTCAAGGAGCCTGTAAACCTCAGAGACGGGAATCCGCCTATCGCCTCTGTCCGAGATCACAATGCTGGCGATTTCGCCTCGATCACATTGGCGTTTCACAGTTGCGCTGGAAAGGCCCATTCGTCGCGCAAACTGAGTTGTAGTTAGGAAATCTGGTTCTTCGCTATTTATCGGTGACGTATCCATGGTTGAAGAGAGTCGCATTTAGAGCGGTTCTATGTAATGTCAATTCCGTGAACAGACTCGTCGTCGACCACGACGATCAGGCTTTGGAGCACTCGTGCCGAGGTGACCGAGCCTGCGAGTGCCTACTTTGCCAAGAGCATGGCTATGTCACCGCAAGGCTAGGAACCTCGGAATTGACGATTGTCGTCCGTGGTTCAATGGTCTTTGCGTGTTTCAATTGGG
>PLRK01000131.1 GCA_003163875.1 Acidimicrobiaceae bacterium
CCCGAGCCACCAGTTGCGGTGTCGCCGTTCCAGGAGTAGTTCGCCTGGCCCGGGTCCATCGTGGTGGGGTCGGTCGTCGAGACGAAGGCGAGCGGCACACCCGCGATGAAGTTGTAGGTGTGCTCTATCACCGCGCCCAAGCTGTCGGTCGCAAAGACGTCCACTTGGGTGTCCGCCACGTTGGCCGACGGGCTACCCGTCACCGCACCGGTGGTTGCATCGAACGTCAAGCCCGCGGGGAAGTTGCCGGGCGCGCTGTAGGTGATCGTTCCGACGCCACCGTCCGCAGTGTCGCCGTTCCAGGAGTAGTTCGCCTGGCCCGGGTCCATGGTGGTGGGGTCGGTCGTCGAGATGAAGGCCAGCGGCACACCGACGATGAAGTTGTACGTGTGTTCGATGACGGCGCCGTGGCTGTCAGCGGCGAAGATGTTGACTTGTGTGTCGGTGTCGCTCGCACTGGGGCTGCCGGTGACGGCACCCGTTGTCGTGTTGAAACTCAAGCCTCCGGGGAAGTTGCCCGGTGCGCTGTAGGTGATTGGTCCGACGCCACCCGTGGCGGTGTCGCCGTTCCAGGAATAATTTGCCTGGCCGGGGTCGATGAACGTCGGGTCGGCGCTCGAGACGAACGAAAGCGCGGTGCCCACAGTGAAGGTGTAGGGCTGGCTCAGGGCGACGCCATCAGCGTCGGTCGCGGTCACGGTGATTGTTCCACCCGTCGCATTCGCGGCTGGCGAACCAGAGAAGATGCCCGTCGTTGGGTCAAACGACAAGCCCGCCGGAAGCGTGGCGGCGTTGTCGCTGTAGGAGATTGTTCCGACGCCACCAGTCGCGACGTCACCGTTCCAGGAGTAGTTCGACTCACCCGGGTCAATAGACGTCGGCGCCGCGGTTGATGTGAAGCCCAACGCGGGGTCGACACCGAAGGTATACGCCTGGCTCGCGGTGGCGCCATCGGCATCGGTCGCGGTGACCGTAATGGTCGCCGGGGTGGCGCTCAACGAAGGTGGGCCCGAGACGATGCCTGTCGAAGTATCAAACGACAAACCAGCGGGAAGCGCGGCGTTGGTGTCACTGTAGGTAATCGTGCCAACACCCCCGGTCGTCGTGTCGCCGTTCCATGAGTAACTCGCCTGTCCCGGATCGATGGTTGTCGGTGCAGCAGTTGGCATTGCGCTGAGTCCCGAGTCGGGTTGGAAGATGAAGAACGCATTGGCCGTCGGGGAAGAGCTGTCCGAGATCGTGACGAACGTGTAGACCGGCGTTCCCGAAGGGTCCAGCGTGTCTGTGCCCGTCACGGCACCCGTCGTGGGATCAAGGCTCAGGCCTTGGGGCAGTGCCGAATTCAACGTGTAGGTTACGGTTCCCACGTTGCCGGTTGCCTCGATGCCGTTATACGAGTAACTCGTTCCAAGGATGAGTACCGGCGGATACACGGTACCGTAGTTGCCCGCGGGTGGCGAGGTGAACGCCAGCGTCGGCGAAGCGCCAGCTTGCTCAACGCCGACGAACGCGAGTCCCGCCGTCAGTAGTGCGGCGGCCGTAGCAAAGGTGATCGCCGTCCTCATCACGAAGCGTGACGCGAAACGACTTGTAGGAACGGGTGCATCGTGTGCCATGTGGACCTCCACTTAGTTCAAAAGTGGCGAAGACCAAGGCTCAGAGCAGTCGCGTATGGATCATTCAATCCAACACATTGAAACTAACGACCGCGCAACGACTCTCAAGCGCTTTGAGCAGATTTCTTTCCCGACGTTCGTAGGAAATGTTGACGTGGGCAATGTTGCCCAGTCGAGAATTTCGTATCTCGCGTAGGCAGTGTTGCCTAGCCGAGGTGATGACGACAGGATTCGGCGTACGGCTCGCGCGACTTAGGAGACGATGACCATTCGAACGGTGTCGGTCACGGCGGTGCCACCCGAGGACGAACCTGCCATGATCACGACGGGGTCGCCCGCCTGCGCGATGCCCGCCTTCTTCATTTGCGCGACGGCAAAGTCGCACAACTCGTCGATGTTGGTCGATGGCGAGAGAAACACCTCTTGTACGCCCCACGAACTTCGAAGTTGACGTGCCGTGATCTCGCTCGGCGTGATCGCGATGATGGGCATCGGAGGACGAAAGCGTGAGATTGCTCGCGCCGTCATGCCCGAGCGAGTGCAGGCGACAATCGCCACGGCGCGTTCCTCCATCGCCGCGCGCCACGCGGCGCCGGTTATCGCGGCGGTGATACGCGTTGATTGTGTCCCGGTGCCCACGATCTGCTGCACGCCGAGTGACGAGCCCCATTTCGCGTAATCAAAGGATTCTTCGGCGCGACGCACGATTCGGTCCATCGTGATGACCGTGCCCACCGGGTCCTCGCCAATCGCCGTCTCGCCGCTCAACATGACCGCACTCGCGCCGTCCAGCACAGCGTTGGCGACGTCGGTGACTTCGGCCCGCGTGGGAACTTGGGCGTGCGTCATTGATTCGAGCATCTGGGTCGCGACCACTACGGGACGCGCGTAGCGAATGCCGTGACGCACGATCAATTTCTGCAAGTGCGGTACTTCTTCGATCGGCATGCGCACGCCGAGATCGCCACGCGCCACCATGATCGCGTCAGAAACGGTGATGATCTCGTCTAAGTTGGCGACGCCCTCGCCGGTCTCGATCTTCGCCATCAACATGACGTCGTCGCGCGAGAGCACCGTGCGCACTGACACCATGTCAAAGGCCGAACGAACGAAGGACACCGCCAGAATCTCGAATTGCTCGGTCCTGAGCGCCTCTATGCGAGCGCGATCCTCCTCGGTTGGCAAACGGTCGTTCAAAATCGAGGACGGCAGCGAGAGGCCGGGCTTACCCATCACTGATCCGCCCGAGGTGACCTTCGCCAACGTCGTCGAACCTGACTTCTCGACGAGCAGCGAGAGACCGCCGTCGCCAATGTGGATGCGGTCGCCAACCTTTAATTGAGCGAGGATGTCCGCTCGCTCGACGTAGATGGTCGACGCCGTTGACGTGTGAGCGAATCCTTCGATCAGCGTCACGTCGGTGCCGACCGGCAACGACACGGGCACCGTGCCGAAGGAACCCGCGCGAATCTTCGGACCAGGAATGTCGACCATGATCGCGAGGTCGGGAGCGAGTGCACGCACGCGACGCAGTCGCTCGATGCTCGAAGGGATGTCGCCGTGCGCCATGGAGAGGCGAAAGACGTCGACGCCAGCCTTGACCAGTTCTAGAAGGACTTCGTCACTCTCCGACGCCGGCCCAATGGTGGCTACGATTCGCGTGCGTCGCACGGTTTTCCCTTCGCTGTGTTGGTCAAGTCTAATTGATGGCGACGAAGCTCCTTAAGGTCGCGAAGGCGCGCGACGTCACTTCTTCGATGACTGCGTGTACTCAACGGTAAGTGTGAACGTCGTGTGATGACTAGTGACGAACGGGCACGATGACGTCACTGCCGTCGACGTCGAGCACGCGAAGATTCATCCCGTAGCGCTCAGAGAGTTCGCGACTGCGCACCACGTCGCGTGCGGCGCCGTCAAGCACGACTTCTCCCTCGTCGAGTAAGACCAGACGATCGGCGAACTGCCCCGCGAGCGTGAGATCGTGCAACGTCGCGAGCACCGTCAGCCCACAATCGGCGACCTCGTTCTTGAGTAACTCGAGCAGTTCCATTTGGTGGCGAACGTCGAGTCCCGTCGTTGGCTCATCAAGCACGATCACCATTGTCGACTGGGCGAGTGCGCGTGCGAGGACCATGCGTTGACGCTCCCCGCCCGAGAGCGTCACGACGTCGCGCTGCGCGAAATCGCTGAGACTGAGCCGGTCTAACACCGATTCGACGACGTTTTTGTCTTCGCGACTCGGGGCACGTAGGAGTCCGTGGTACGCGACGCGACCGAGACCAACGTAGTCCTGCACCGTCATGCCCGCCGGGACTTGGGGTTGTTGGGGCACCAATGACACGAGGCGTGCGCGTGCGCGTTCGTGAAGTTGCGCAATCGACTTGCCCGCCACGCTCACTTCGCCGCTCGCGATCCGGCGCAGTCCCGCGACGGACTCGACGAGCGTGGTCTTTCCCGCACCGTTGGGCCCGATGATCGTGCACCACGTCCCCGCCTCGACGTGAAGTGTCACGTCAGACAGCAACGTCTTTGATCCCGCCGTCACGCGCAAGTTCTCCACGTCGATCCAACTCATCGGACGTAGCTCCGTCGAACGCTCAAGATGAGCACGAACACCGGTGCGCCAATGGCCGCGGTGACGACGCCGAGCGGCAACTCGGAAGGAGCCATGATCGTGCGCGCGAGCGTGTCAGCGAAGACGAGGAACGCCGCACCGAAGAGCACCGAGATTGGCAAGATACGCCGGTAGGAGGTGCCCACGAGAAGACGCACGATGTGCGGCACGATAATGCCAACGAATCCAATAAGACCCACCGCCGATACGATCGCGGCGGTCCCGAGCGACGAGGCCGCGATGACGATGAAACGTACCTGACGCACGCGAATACCGAGCGAGCGCGATTCGTCTTCGCCCACGCTCATCGCGTCGAGAGCGCGCCCCGCCATCACGCACACCACGATGCAAATCACCACGTAGGGCAACACGAGCAACACCGAGCTCCAGCTCGCACTCGCCAAGGATCCGAGCAGCCAGATGTAGACGCGCACGATCGAACCCGACGACGCCTGCTGTTGGAGATACGTCTGCACACTCGTGAGCAGGGCCGCGACCGCGACGCCCGCGAGGATCAGCGTCGCAGCGCTCGAGCGAAGCCCTCGTCCACCGACCAGCCACGTGAACGCGACCGCTATCATCGCGCCGACGAAGGCGAGCAGTGGCGTCCAGGTTGGCGTCACGAGCCCCGAGCCAATGTCGACAATCGCGAAGGTCGCGCCGAGCCCCGCCCCCGCGGCGACGCCGAGCAGGTACGGATCGGCGAGCGGGTTACGAAAGACGCCCTGATAGGT
>PLRK01000126.1 GCA_003163875.1 Acidimicrobiaceae bacterium
TACACTTGATGGACTCCGATTCACGGACTTCTCGTCCGACGAATCCAACGAAATGTGACGGGTTCGCCCGTTCTGGCGAAAGTGACTAACGATGGCTGTCCCCAAGCGCAAGACCAGCAAGGCGAAGACCCGCAGTCGTCGCGCCTCGAATTGGCGTTTGGCTCGACCGGCGCGCAGCGTCTGTCCCCAGTGCGCCATTTCGAAGTTGCCCCACGTGGTCTGTCCGAACTGTGGATGGTACAAGAACCGCGTCGCGGTCGAGGTCAACTGAGTTGACGCTCCCCATCGCCCTTGACGCGATGGGAGGTGACTTCGCACCACGTGAGATCATCGCGGGCGCCAAGCGCGCGACGGACGAACTGGGTCTCGCGGTCACCCTCGTTGGCGTTCCTTCATTGATGGGCGACCCTCAGGGTCTACCAGTCGTGAGTTGCTCGGAAGTGATCGCGATGGACGACGATCCCGCGGCGAGTGTTCGTAAGAAAAAGGATTCCTCGCTCGTGCGCAGTGCCGAATTGGTCCGCGACGCGAAAGCGTCGGCCATGGTGTCCGCCGGCAACACGGGTGCCACCATGGCGTCGGCGTTGCTTCGAATGGGGCGATTGCCCGGAGTGCTTCGCCCCTGCATCGCGACACCTATTCCTAATCCCGGCAAGAATCCGACGGTCTTCGTCGACGCGGGAGCGAATTCCGAATGCAGCGCCGAGATGCTGGTGCAGTTCGCCTTGATGGGCGCCGCATTCGCGTCGGCGCGTTTCCACGTGGCGTCACCCAGAGTCGGGTTGTTATCAATCGGCGAGGAGTCCACCAAGGGAACACCCCTCGTCAAAGAGACGCACCACCTACTTGCTGAACATCCCGACGTCAATTTTTTCGGCAACGTCGAGGGGCGCGACCTTCTGGCGTCGCCCGTGGACGTGGTGGTGACCGACGGCTTCACTGGCAACGTGGCGCTGAAGACACTCGAAGGGGCTCTTAAGTTTCTCTTCGCTTCGGTGCTGGGCGTTATCGACACCAATGACGACACGAAAGCGGCGGGCGACACGCTCTTTCCATACTTATTGCCGCTCGCGAATGAACTCACCCCCGAGAACCACGGCGGGGCGATGCTGCTGGGTCTGAATGGCATTTGCATCATTTCGCACGGCTCCTCGAACTCGACCGCCATCATGAACGCGCTGCGCGTGGGTGCCGAGATGGACGAGGCGGGTGTGGTGGACAAACTTCGTCTCGCCATCCGTCCTGATCAAGGCTAGGAACAAGCGCGCGGTACCGCACTTGTCGGTATTCTTGTTCAGCAACACAAAGGAGTGGTCATGACCACAAGCGCTGGAAATGCATCATCGCTCGACCGGGAAAAAGTCTTAGTACTCGTCAAAGAGCAACTGGCGGAAATCCTTGAAACGACGCCCGACGATATCGCCGAAGACGTCCCGTTCACGGATCTGGGTGCTGATTCGCTCGCTCTTATCGAACTGGTCGAAGCCCTCGAAGAGAATCTGGCCACGTACGCCGCCGGCTTCCACATTGATGACGAAGACCTCGAAGGTCTCCAATCGGTGCGAGACGCGGTTGATTACGTGGTCGTGAAGTTGCAAGTGGCGTAGCGAGGTTCGTGAGCCTTTTGCTCTCTTCGCACGCCGCGCTCGCTGAACGACTGGGTCTTGATTCAAACAGTGAGTTACTCGCGTTGGCTCTGACCCACTCGAGTTACGCCGCCGAGCACGCGGTCGAGTCCAACGAACGTTTGGAGTTCCTCGGTGACGCCGTCGTCGACCTCGCCGTTGCCGATCTCATCGTTCGTGATTTTCCACAACAAAACGAGGGCGCCAGTTCGGTGATGCGTTCGCGCGTCGTCAACGAGTCGTCGCTCGCGAGCGTGGCGAGTCGACTCGGTCTCGGTGATCATCTGCGCTTTGGTCGAGGCGCGATCAAGGAGCGCGGTCGCGAGCGCCCCTCCATTCTCGCTGACGCCTTCGAGGCGGTGGTCGCCGCGATCTATTTGGAGCGTGGTTATGACGTCGCACGCGAGTTCGTCCAGCGCACATTGGCGCCCGAAATCGCGGCGGCGTCAACCCTTCAAAGCACCCTGGATCCGAAGACTCGCTTGGTGCAGTGGGCCGAGCAACAAGGTCTGAGCGCTCCGCACTACGAACTTCGTGCCGAGGGACCTTTACACGACACTCACTTTGAGGCGACGGTGAGCGTGGGAGCGCTTCGCGTGACGGGTTCGGGACCTTCAAAGAAGCGTGCCGAGTCTGACGCGGCGCAACGGGCGTGGCAGGAGCGTCAGAATGCCTGAACTTCCCGAAGTCGAAACGGTTCGCCTGGCGCTCGCTCGCGAGCTCATTGGCAAGAAGATCAAGAGCGTCGTCGTGACGAATGGCCGAGCGGTGCGTCGTCATAAGTCCGCCAAGGACTTTCGTACCCTGCTCGAGGGCCACACCATCAAGAGCGTCCAGCGCCTCGGCAAGAATCTGATCATCGGTCTCGAGAGCGGGAATCACTTGGTGATCCATCTCGGGATGAGCGGGCAGTTGCTGCTCGCGAAGAGCGAGAAGGAACCAAAGCCAAAACACACCCACGTGGTGTTCAGTTTCGCCCAGGGTGACGAATTGCGTTACGTCGACCCAAGGACCTTTGGAGAACTGTACGTCGCAGTTCCTCCACCCGAAGGCGCCGACGTAGAGATCTCCAAGTTCGCTCGACTCTCGATTGGTGGTGAGGGTTTGCTGTTGCGTCGCCAAATCCCCGAACTCGCGCACCTGGGTGTCGATCCCTTCGAGGACCAGATTGGTTGGGACCGGTTCGCCGCCATCTTGCGCAGTCGCTCAACGCCGCTCAAGGTAGTGCTCACCGACCAGGACATCATCGCCGGGCTGGGCAACATCTATGCCGATGAGTCGCTCTACGCTTCGGGCCTTCGCTACGACCGGCCATCTGAGTCGCTGTCGACAATTGAGATTCGCCGCCTGCACCGCGCTATCGCCGAGATTCTCGCTGATGCCATTAAGTATGGAGGATCGACCCTCGATGATGAGCAGTTCGTCAATCCCGATGGCAAGCCGGGCACGTATCAGGAGTACCACCAGGTCTACAACCGCGAGGGACTGGCCTGCTATCAATGCCGCACACTCATCGAACGAGTCACCTTTCGACAGCGTTCCACGTTCTTTTGCGAGAAGTGCCAGAGCTAGGACCAAAGTCAACGTCAGAAGGTTGGTAGCGTCTACGCGTGTTTCTTAAGCGATTGACCATGAAGGGCTTCAAGTCCTTCGCTGACACCACCGTTCTCGAGTTCGAGCCTGGCGTCACGGCGGTCGTCGGGCCAAATGGGTCGGGAAAATCCAACGTGGTCGACGCGGTGACGTGGGTCCTGGGTGCCCAGAGCACCCGAGCACTGCGAAGCGCCAAAATGGACGACGTCATCTTCGCCGGCACCCCAAATCGAGCCGCCCTCGGTCGCGCGGAGGTGGCGCTCACAATCGACAACACCTCGGGCCGCCTGGCGATTGACGGCGCCGAAGTGACAATTTCGCGCACCCTCTTTCGAAACGGTGATTCCGAGTATGCGATCAACGGCACGACGTGTCGTCTGCTCGACGTTCAAGAACTCTTGAGCGACACCGGTGTGGGCCGACAACAGCACATGATCATTGGCCAGGGACAACTGGACTCGATACTCAACTCCAGTTCCGAGAACCGTCGAGCCGTCATCGAAGAAGCGGCGGGTGTTTTGAAGCATCGTCGTCGAAAAGAACGCGCGGAGCGTCGCCTGCTCGCCACCCAGGAAAACCTCGAGCGACTCGGTGACCTCGTTCGCGAAGTGCGTCGCCAAATGCGTCCCTTGGAACGCCAAGCCGCGTCCGCCAGAAGTTTCAGCGACGTGGAGGGAGAACTTCGTGAGGCTCGGCACTCCCTGTTCTTCGAGCGACTCAGCGCCTTTGAGGCGCGTCGTCTCGAATTGGAGCAGTCGTTGTCGAGTGCGGTCCTCAAGGAGCGAGAACTACGAAGTGAGCTCGTCACGCTCGACGCACAGGCGAGCGCCGCCGCTGCCGAGATGGCGAGCCGCCGTGAAGAGATGTTGGCGTCGACGCTCGGCACGCTGCAGGGCCTCACCGAGCGAGCCAGGGGAACGTTGTCGATCATCCAAGAACGTGAGCGCTCCTTGAGAATGGCCCTCATCGCCTCAGCGGATGAGAACGTCATCGCCACGCTCGAAGCAGACGCCGCCAAGTTGTCGAGTGATCTCGGCGCCCTCGAACTCGAGGAGTCGCAACTGGGATTCGAACGCGAACGAGTCAACGAAGCACGTGCGAACTTTGCACGTCACGAGCAGGCCTTCGAATCCACGTGGTCCTCGCAGTCACGTGAGGGTGACGAGGCGGCACTGCGTGCGGCACTGGAGCGAGTCGAACTACTCGAGCGCTCGCTCGCGTCGCTTCGAGAAACGGAACGACGCAGTACGAATCGCCTCAATGACGTGCGGGCACGCACCAGCGCGACAATTCGTCAGCGTGACGAGTTGGCGAGGGCGCAACAAGAAGCTCAGCACGTGCTGGACGCCGCGCTGCAAGAACGAAGTGACGCAGAGCGCGACGCCAAGCTCGCAGAGGACGAGCGAAGTGAAGCCGACGAGGCACTGCGCGAAGCAACTGACGTTGCCGCTCGCACCCAAGCTCGTGCCGAAGCACTCGCGCGCGCACTCGAAGAGATCTCCGGCGCCGGTGGTCGCGCGATCATTGGAAACCTCGAAGGGGTGCTGGGTTCCTTCCTCGAGCTCATTGACATTGATGCGGGGTGGGATCGCGCCGTCGAGTCAGCTGCCGGTGCGTCGGTGGGTGCGATGGTCGTCGACGGACGCGCTTCGGCGCGTGCGGCGCTCGAAGCCCTTCGAAAAGAAGGCGGGGCCGGTCTGATCTTGCCGGTGGGCGAGGGGACGACCACCCCGAGTGCCGTGCCTGAAGGTTGTACTGCGTTGCGGTCGTTGGTGCGAGCGAGGCCGGGCGCCCCCGCGCACGTCACACGGGTGTTGGACACGCTCTTTTCGAGGGCCTTCGTCGCCACCGACTGGGAATCGGGGATGGACGTTGCGGTCAAGAATCCAGATCTTGTCATCGTGACGCGCGAGGGTGACCGTTTCGCTGCTTCGGGATGGCGCGTGGCGTCTGGTCGCGCCTTGGTGACTCGCTCGACGGTCGAAGAAGCGCAGAAGGCGGCGAACCAGGCGCAGTTTGACTTGCATCCAATTCGTACTCGTCGCACGCAGGCCGACGAACTCGCCGTTGTCGCGCGCCAGCGACTCAACCGAGCGAACACCCTGCTCGCACAGGCCGAGGCGAGTCTCGAGCGCGCGACGAGCGATATCGAGCGGCTCGGTGCCCTCCTCGAAGAGCTTGCCTCGAGCGCCGAGCTTCTCACGAGCGAGGTGGGTGAACTGGCGGGACAGATCGTCGAACTCGACGAAGAGCTTCAAGGACTTCGCGACGTGGTACCCGCGCTGGAAGCGCACGTCGACTCCGCGGGCGAGAAGCAGCGGCTCATGGATGAAGCACGTCGCGCGCTCGAAGCCGATCGCGCCTCGGTCAACGAACTCGCCACCGCGCTTTCGCGTCGCGAAGCGGAGTTCGGTGAACGCCGTCGCCTTATTCAACAGCGTCGCGCGGAGATCGAGTCGCGACTCGAGGGTCGAAGTTCTGAGCGTCTGGAGGCGGCGAGCCGTCGTGAGTCCTTGGAGTTCGACCTGCGAGTCCTCGAGCGCCTGACGGGACTGGTGACGCGTGCGGCGGAGGATATTCGAACCTCTCAAGAAGCGATGGATTCGACCTATCGCGAACAGCTCGAAGCCTCTCGAGCGTCGGCGGAGCGTCTCGAAGCGGTGCGAAAACTCCGTAACGAGGCAGAAGGTCGGATTGGAGAAGTGGCCGACGCCATGCATCGCGGCGACATTGAACGAGCAGAACTCGCGGTGATGGTCACCAACTTGCACGACGTCATTCGCCGCGACCTCGGTCTTGAACCCCACGAGATGGGTCCGGTGCACGAGATCGAACTCCACGAAGGAGTGACCCTCGAACAACGAGTCGGCGAACTCGAGGCGCGCATCACGTCGCTCGGTCCAATCAATCCGCTCGCCCTCGAAGAATTGCGGGCACTCGAGGAGCGATACAAGGAACTCGACGAGCAAGTCAGCGACGTGCGAAACGCTCGTCGCGAATTGCAAGAGGTGCTTCGAGCGTTGGACGAAGAGATCATGCAGACCTTCTCGAGCGCGGTGGCGGACGTGAACGAGCACTTCTCTACCCTCGTGTCGATGTTGTTCCCAGGTGGTCAAGGGCGTCTGCTGCTCACCGAACCCGACGACCCGCTCAACACCGGCGTGGAGATCGAGGTGCGTCCAATGGGCCGAAACGTTCGACGGATCTCATTGCTGTCGGGCGGAGAGCGCTCGATGGCGGCACTCGCGTTCTTGTTCGCGGTGTTTCGTTCGCGTCCGTCGCCGTTCTACATGATGGACGAGGTGGAAGCTGCCCTCGACGACGTGAACTTGCAGCGGTTTTTGAGTTTGGTTGACGAATTTCGTGACGAAGCGCAATTGCTTATCGTGACCCACCAGAAGCGGACGATGGAAGCCGCCGATGCGCTCTACGGCGTCACGATGGTGCCCGGCGCGTCGTCGAAGGTCGTCAGCCAGCGCGTGAAGCGCACGCTAGAAACAGAACGCGCATGATTGTCCTCATCATTGTTCTGATTCTCGTCGCCCTCGTGGTGGGAGACGCATTGCTGATTCGACGCCTACGACGTCGCCGACGCGAGTTGGCGACGCGCACCAGGAGTCTGGTCCCCGAAGTACTCGTCACCAAGGTCGCGAGTCGACCTGACCTCAACGACATTGAGACCTTGGAACGTCGACTCAGTTCTTCGAGGTCGATCTTTGAGCGCGTGCGTGCGCTGTCGGGAGTCGGTGCACTTTCGCGCGAGCAGTTAGACGTCGTCGAAGAAGTGTTGCTTCGAAGCGACATTGGGGTCACGACCACGAACGAGATACTCGCCGGTCTCGTAGTGAATGGCGCGCCTTCGGGTATCGCGAGCGCGCTGCGGGCGGCGTTACTTTCGTCGCTCAGCGCTGATCGCAGCATTCGAACCCTAGCGAGTCCTGGTCGTGTGCCGGTGTGGCTCTTCGTGGGCGTCAACGGTGTCGGTAAAACGACAACGATTGGAAAGTTGGCGCAGCGTCACGTGAACGAGGGTCGGCGCGTGATGTTGGCGGCGGGCGACACGTTTCGTGCCGCGGCCGGTGAACAACTCCAACAGTGGGCGACCAGGACCGGGAGCGACATCGTGCGCGCCGCTGAAGGGGCCGATCCCGGATCGGTCGTGCACGACGCCATTGGGCGCGCGCTCGCGCGAGGATCCGACATCGTGCTCGCCGATACGGCGGGGCGGCGAGCCAACAGTACGAACTTGCTCGACGAACTTTCCAAGATTCGACGTGTCGCGGACCGCGAACCCGGTGAAGTGATTGAGACCTTCATGGTCCTTGACGCGACCACGGGACAGAACGCGTTGAGCCAGGCGAGAGAGTTTCAAGCGGCGGCGAACGTGACGGGTATCGTCCTCACCAAACTGGACGGCACGGCGCGTGGTGGCATCGTCGTCGCGATCGAGCGCGAACTCTCCATCCCGGTCAAATACGTTGGCGTGGGCGAGACCGTTGACGATTTACTGGTCTTCGATCCGCGCAATTTCGTTGATTCCCTGCTCGACGCGTAGCACTAGCCTTTCTGCAACATGTTTGATGCCCTCAGCGAACGATTGGAACGAATCTCGAGTTCCCTGCGATCGCGCGGGCGCCTTAGCGACGCTGACCTTGACGCCGCGCTCGGTGACGTGCGCTCGGCACTGCTCGACGCGGACGTCGAATTTGGAGTGGTGCGAGCGTTCCTTGATGCGGTGCGTGAACGGCTGAGCGGTGAAGCTCTCAGCCAGAGCTTGTCGCCAGGTCAACAAGTCATCAAAGCGGTGCACGACCAACTCGTCGACATCCTCGGTTCGAGTGCTCTCAAAATCACCTACGCGTCGCGACCCCCAACGGTCGTCCTACTCGCAGGTCTTCAAGGTGCCGGTAAGACCACGACTGCGGCGAAGCTCGCGCTCTGGTTCAAGCAGCAAGGTCGCCAGCCCTACCTCGTCGCCGCCGACTTGCAACGTCCCGCAGCCGTTGAGCAGTTGCGGGTGTTGGCGCGCGAGATTGGCGTCGACGTGTTCTCCCAGGCGAGTGACCCCGTCGACGTCGCGAAAAAGGGTCTCGCCGAAGCAACCAGACTGGGACGCGACGTGGTCATTATCGACACCGCGGGACGTCTCGCGATAGACGAAGCCTTGATGCGCGAGGTTCGCTCGATAAGCGACGTCACCTCGCCGCACTACACGTTCCTCGTCATCGACGCCGTGACGGGTCAAGATGCGGTGCACACCGCGAAGGCGTTCCACGAGACGCTGGAACTTACAGGATTGATTGTCACCAAGCTCGACTACGACACGCGCGGTGGCGCGGTGCTGTCGGCCCGAGGGGTCGTGGGGCGGCCCGTGGTGTTTGCGTCCAGCGGTGAGCGGCTCGCGGACTTTGACCTTTTTTATCCCGACCGCATGGCGTCACGCATTTTGGGCATGGGTGACGTGATGTCACTCATCGAACAGGCCGAGCGCACGATGGACCCCGACGTGGTCGCCGAGTCCGCCGGGCGGATGATGAGCGGGCAGTTCACGCTGGATGATTTCATGGCGCAGCTGAACCAAGTTCGAAAGATGGGTTCGCTGGGTGGGATCATGCGCATGATGCCTGGTGTCACCAAAGAGATGCGAAGCGCTGCGTCGAATGTCGATGAAGGTCAACTCAACAGAATCGAGGCGATCGTTAACTCCATGACCAAGCGCGAACGTCGAGAGCCCATCATCATCGACGGATCACGTCGGGCGCGCATCGCGAAGGGTTCGGGAACGAGTGTCAGTGCGGTCAACCAGTTACTGAAACAATTTGGCGACATGCGAAAGATGATGCGGCAAATGGGCGGCACCAATCCCACCATGCCCGGACCGATGGGCAAGATGGCGAACCTCGCCGCCCGCGCGCAAGCCCAGCGAGGTGACCAGGTTCCTCCCGGTTTCGAGTCGCTCGCTGCGGGTATGAAGGCCGGAGCCACCAAGCAGGGTGGTCCCAAAAACAAGAAGAAGAAGGGCGGGAGGGTAACGCCTCCCAAACAACGCTAAACTTTGACGCTCGGGTATATCGCCCAGTCCTGGTGGACCAGGACAAAAGGTTTGAAGGGAATGTTGCCGTGGCCGTAAAACTTCGTTTGGTGCGCATGGGTAAGAAGAAGCAACCCACCTATCGCGTCGTCGCCGCCGAGAGCCGACGGGCTCGATCGGGAGCGTTTCTTGAGATTGTTGGTACGTACCAGCCCCGTGGGATTTCTGACGCGCAGCCCGAGACGGTTTTTTCGATTGACAATGAAAAGGTCGTCCATTGGCTCCAGCACGGTGCGCAGCCGACGGAGCGAGTCGCCAAGTTGCTGAAGGCGAGTGGCGCACTCGACGCGTTCGAAGCCGCAAAGGCCGCCAAGTGAGCGACGTGCACGACGAGTACGTCGCTGGCGACGTCAACACGATCGACGGCGACGAGTCCGAGGAGGACTTCTCGAACGCCGAGAACGCCGTCACCGCCACTGCCGTGCTCGAGTACATCGCCAAGTCGCTCGCCGAGGACCCCAGTGCCGTGTCGGTCGACGTCAGTGAGCGACAAGGCAAGGTCGTGTTGTCGTTGAGCGTGGGACCGGGCGACATGGGCCGGGTCATTGGCCGCCGTGGTCGTACCGCACAGGCCATCCGCGCCCTCGTGGGTGCGGCGGGTGCGCGTGACGGCGTCACTACCTCCGTCGACATCGTCGACTAATCGTGAGCGCCGAAGAGCGCCCCACGCTCGAAGTTGGGCGCATCATCAAAGCACACGGACTGAAAGGTCAGGTCCTCGTCGATCTCTGGACCGACCGAGTTGAACGTCTCGATCCGGGGAATCTTCTCGAAAGCGATCGCGGCACACTCAAGGTCGTATCGTCCATCGCCCACCAAGACCGGTTCATCGTGAGCTTTGACAAGATCGCCTCGCGTGAGGACGCCGAATCCTGGCGTGGAGTGGTACTTCGCGCACAGCGACTCGACCTTGACGACGTCATATGGATCGACCAGCTGTTTGGCGCCGAAGTCGTCGACTCGTCGGGCACGAAACGCGGTGTGGTAGTCGACGTGGAGGAGAATCCAGCGAGCGACATCCTCGTGCTCGACACGGGTGCCCTCGTGCCGCTCACCTTCGTCACTTCGGTGCTCGCCAACGAACGCATTGACGTCGACGTTCCCGAGGGGCTGTTCGAATGACGCTACGTATCGACGTGCTCAGCCTTTTCCCCGACGCGATCCGTCAGTACGCGTCGACGTCAGTCTTGGGCCGTGCGAACGAACGCCGAGTGTTCGAATTGCACGTGCACGACTTTCGCGATGCCGCGACCGACGTGCATCGAAGCGTCGATGACGCACCCTTTGGTGGCGGCGCCGGGATGGTACTGCGCCCGGAGCCGCTGTTGGGAACGCTTGAAACGACGCCCGGTCTCGCGCACCCGGTGATTGCCCTGACGCCGTCGGGGCGAACGTTCAACCATGAGCTGGCCCGCGATCTCGCGGGGCTGACGGGATTTACCTTGTTGTGCGGTCGTTATGAGGGTTTTGACCAGCGGATACTCGACGTTGGTGTCGACGACGAGGTTTCGGTGGGAGATTTCGTGCTGGCGGGGGGCGAGTTGGCAGCACTTTGCGTCATCGAATCGGTCGTACGGCTGCTTCCCGGAGCATTGGGCAACGACGAATCGAGCGTGCACGAGTCGTTTGCGGACAATCTCCTCGAGTACCCCCAGTACACCCAACCCGCCGAGTTCCGGGGCATGACCGTACCTGAGGTGCTGCGATCGGGGGACCATGGCCGCATCGCTCGCTGGCGCCTCGCGCAATCGCTGTATCGCACGATGCAGCGCCGCCCTGACCTGATTGAGCGCCGCGGGGGGCTGAGCGAGCAAGAACAAGACGTGTTGGACGAATTTCAACCATTGGATGCCCCTCGCGCGAACGGCTAAACTTCTAAAGCCTTAGTGATCCGAAAGGGACCGCTCTCATGAACCCGACCGACCTCATTGATCGCGATTCGCTTCGCGACGACATTCCTTCGTTTCGCACTGGTGACACCTTGAAGGTGCACGTGCGAGTGGTCGAAGGCACCCGCGAGCGCGTCCAGGTGTTCCAGGGCGTCGTCATTCGCCGACAAGGCTCGGGACTCCAAGAGACCTTCACCGTGCGAAAGGTGAGCTTTGGCGTGGGCGTGGAGCGTACGTTCCCCGTGCACGCTCCGACGATCGCCAAGATCGAAGTGGATTCGTATGGCGACGTTCGCCGTGCCAAGCTCTACTACCTCCGTGATCTGCGTGGAAAGGCCGCAAAGATCAAGGAGCTCCGCGTCACCGAGCGTCCCTAGTCCCTTGGGCGAAGAAGAGCTCGACGACTACGAGTCGACGCTGGAACTCGCGCTGGTGCAAGAGTACAAGGTCGTCGTTGGAACCTTTGACTTTGCCGTCGAGACGGATCGACGTTTCTATCTGGCCAATCACGTCGCCGTGGAAGTTCGCTCTGCAGCGAACCCCACGCTTTTGGAGATAACGCTCACTGACGCGTGGGTCTGGGACATGTACCGCGCGGCCCGATTCGTTCCCTCGGTGCGCGTATTGACGTTCCGCGACGTCAACATCGAACGTTTGCCCAAAGAAGATCTCCAGCCGTAGGCAATGGAGATCGCGCGCCTCTCGACGCGTTTGACGTCACTCGGCGCGGTCGCTCAGCTGGTGAACGCGGAGTCCGTGCCGACGGTCGTGCACGTCGAGGACGCGGACAGCGTCATCGCCGTAGCCTCAATGAAGGACGAGTTGCGCAAGAGCATCGGCATCTGGCTCGAAGTCTCGTCGAGCTACCCGGCATCGCTGGCGGCGCGCGACGTCAAGACGCTCAGTTGGCTCGTCGAACTCAGCGACGTGGTGGTGTCGGGTGAACATGCCTCGTCACACGCTCGTGTCCTCAAAGCGCTCTTGAGCGATGACGAAGTGAACATCTCGACCGACGTCGCGGTCATCACCAAAGCTTTCAACCGACCCGCACCTCCTCACTCGATTCGCGTCTGGCACCTCGAAGGCACCACCCTCGTATGCGGGGAGCAGATTTTGCCGATGAGCGCGGTGCGTAGAACCGACGCCGGGGAAATTACCTACTTTGGGTGATCACTCCGGCTGTTGGGAAATACGGTCAGGTCGGATGCGCACCGTCACACGAACTTCGCCCTCGCGACGCATGGGATACGAATCCACGTCGAGGTACTTCTTCGCGAGCTGGTCGATGACGTCGTCGGCGCCGTCAGTCGTGAATCCGACGACAGTCCCTCGCACGACGATCGCGACGTAGCCGTTGTCGGGGTCGGTCAGTGACACCGCCACTCGAGCGTCGGACGCCAGATTTCGGGCTTTGGCCCGTCCGAGCGCGGTATTGATGATGATGTCATCGCCATCGAGTGTGACCCACACCGGAGTCACCTGTGGTGCACCGTCGGGTCCCAGCGTGGCGACGTGGGCGAGAACCTTCTTCGCAAAGACAGCGCGTGAGGCGGGGGTGAAAGTGTCGGACATGGTCTTCCCTTCGATGCGAGGCTGGTGCGAACTGCACCTGTACCTTATTGGTCCCGCCAAAGTCTCGGTACCTCGAACCTTCGCCAGTTGGTCTTCACGTCGCGGTCTGCGATAAGACTGAGAGGGAAGAAAGTAGGAGGAAGTCATGGCGCACGTTCGCATCGAATCAGACACCATGGGCGACATCGAGGTGCCGGCGGATCATTATTGGGGCGCTCAGACGGAGCGAAGTTTGCACCACTTCGCTATTGGCTCCGACACGATGCCACCCGCGCTGCTGCGGGCGTTCGGCGTCTTGAAATTGGCGTCGGCACAGGTCAACGAAGCGCTCGGCAAGTTGGATCATGAGCGTGCGGCCCTCATCGAACAAGCCGCTCGCGAGGTCATGGTCGGCACGTTGATGGGTGAATTCCCACTTCGAATCTGGCAGACAGGATCGGGCACGCAGACGAACATGAACGTCAATGAAGTCATTTCGAATAGGGCGATAGAACTCGCGGGTGGCGTGCAGGGTTCCAAGACGCCCGTACATCCCAATGACGACGTCAACATGTCCCAATCGTCGAACGACACGTTCCCCACGGCCATGCACATCGCTGCCGTCGTGGAAATGACCGAACGACTGGTGCCGAGTGTCATACGACTGCGCGACGCTCTCGACGCGAAGGCGAAGGCGTACGCGAACGTGACCAAGATCGGGCGCACGCACCTGATGGATGCGGTGCCACTCACGCTGGGACAAGAATTCTCTGGCTACGTTGCTCAACTCGATGCTGACTTGGCGCGACTGGACGTAGTGCTCCCCGGTCTCTACGAACTTGCCGCGGGGGGTACGGCAGTGGGCACGGGCCTTAACACCCACCCCGAGTTCGGCACCAGGGTCGCCGCGGCGATTTCGACGTTGACGGGTCACCCGTTCGTTAGCGCACCTAACAAATTCGCGGCGCTCGCGGCCCACGACGCCTTAGTCTTCGCGCACGGGGCGATTAAGACAACGGCGACGAGCCTCATCAAGATTGCCGACGACCTTCGCTGGCTCGGATCGGGACCACGGTCGGGTCTTGGGGAATTGCAGTTGCCGGAGAACGAACCGGGAAGCTCCATCATGCCCGGCAAGGTGAACCCCACGCAGTCAGAAGCCATGATTATGGTTTGTATTCAGGTGTTTGGCAACGACGCCGCCATTGCGATGGCGGGATCACGGGGAAATCTCGAACTCAACGTCTGCAAACCCGTCATGATCCACAACTTTTGTCACTCGATCGATTTACTCACCGACGCGTGCGACAGATTCCGCGAGTTCTGCGTTGAAGGTCTCGAGCCGGACTACGAACAGATCGATCATCACTTGAAGAATTCGTTGATGCTGGTAACGGCGCTCAATCCGATTATTGGCTACGACAAGGCCGCCAAGGTCGCGAAGAAGGCTCACAAGGAACGCTCGACGTTGCGCGAGGCTGCGGTGAGCCTTGGTTTTCTCACTGGCGAAGAGTTCGACGCGGCCGTCGTGCCAGAAGATATGACGCATCCTTGAGCCGCCCTCCGCTGCTCGCGACCGACGTCGTCACTCGGTGGCTTGGCTCGCACCCACATTGGCGGCTCGAGAACGACCATCTTGTGCGCGAGCTCAAGACGAAGGACTACGCGAGTGCCGCGAACATTGTGATCGCTCAGGTCCCACTCGCCAATCAACTTGGGCACCATCCCATTGCGACCCTCGGTTATCGAGAACTGCGAATGGAGGTGTGGACGCACGACCAAGGTGGTCTGACGAGCCTTGACCTCGAGTACGCGCAAGGCTTCGATCAACTACTCGAAGGATTCACCGACGTCCTTAGTTGACCGGGAGTTCCCAGAGCGCCATCCAACGCGTCAAGTCTTTTTCCATCGGTAGATCCTTTTCGAGAAACGAACGAACCCGCAGTTCGAGTTCGTTGTCACGCTGGTTCTTTGACGTTGGTGCGAAGGGATAGAACGTGCCTTGCTTTAAGAGGTAGACCATGCGCACGGAACCTTCACCGGGTGGCGTCTTTGCCACGAAGCCGAACACTGCGCAGAGGAGGCGCGGCCCCAACCCGTTCTCCACCATTGACGTGTTGGCGCTATGGATTCGAGTTACCTGGCTCTCGAGATCAGGGTCCTTGACGACCAGCCATTTAAAGCCGAGGTCGTCGGTGGTGATCGACACCTTGTCATCGCCCGCTTCGTCGAAGTTCAAAAGTTGTTCGACGTCGGCGTCGGTGGCGATGGTCGACTCACCGCTACCCGCCTTGAAACAAAGACCGGCTTGGCCTGAGGTCACGAGATCGAGTTCGGTCTCGAGAGTGAGCGCTGCCGTGGGTAGAGCGAAGAGATTGTCGAGTTTTGGTTGGACTTGTTTTGTGCGCCCAAAAAGCGTGTCGCGAAGACCCACTAGCCGTTCAGTTCGCGCTCAAGCTTGTTCAACTGGTCGAGCCGCTTCTCCAACGTCGGGTGCGTCGAGAATAGTGAGGCGGCGGAACCGCCCGCGAGAGCGGGAGCGAAGAAGAAGGCATTCATGCCTTCGGTCTTTCGTAGGTCGGTGCGCGGAATCTTTCCCATGTCACCCGTGATGTGTACTAACGCGCTCGCGAGCACGCTGGGTTTGCCAATGAGGATCGCTCCTGAACGGTCGGCCGCCAACTCGCGATAGCGCGACAACGCCATCGTAAGGATGTAGGCAATGACGTAGATCACGAGTGACGCTACGAACGTGAGCAGTTCGATCAGCACGATGTTCTGCCCACCGCGACCTCGACCGCCCCCACCACCGCCAAGGAACGCGCTCCACATCGCCACTCTGCTGATGAGTCCGGCGAGCATTCCGACGCCCGATGCGATGGTCATCACTGCGACGTCTCGATGTGCGACGTGACTAAGTTCGTGGGCAAGGACTGCTTCGAGTTCTTCATCGTTGAGCCGGTTCATGATGCCTCGGGTCGCACAAATGACGGCGTGCTTGGGGCTGCGGCCGGTCGCAAACGCGTTGGGGATATCGACTTCCGCTACGCCGACGCGAGGCTTTTCCATGTTGGCGAGCAGACATAGACGGTCGACAATCTCGTGCAGTCGTGGCTCTTGCTGAGGGGTCACCTCGTGTGCGTGCATCGAGAACATGGCGATCTTGTCAGAGAAGAAGTATTGGGAGAAGATCAACGCGAACGCGATCACGATCACGAGTCCGAAGGCGACCCCGACGCGGATCAATACCGTGATAATGATGGCGTACAGCAGCACGAGCAGAAAGCCCGTAATGAACATTCGAATGTTCAGGCCGTGATCAGACTCAATCTTGGACTTTGGCATGGTTATGCATCTTTCCCTGTTGGCAACTCACCCGCGGCATCGCTGCCCGAGCTGAGTTGAGCTTTTAGTGCGGCGAGTTGGGCGTCGACGCTGGTCGTGCCGCTCGCCTTGTCGAGTTGGGCCTGAATGTCGTCATTGGGCGCATTGAGGTCAGTGAGCGCGCCTGATGCGAGGAGTTCGTCAAGAGCGCCACTTCGGGCCTGCATTTCGGCAACTTTGTCCTGAGCCCGTTGCATCGCCGAACCGGCGTCGGTCATCGATGTCGATATCCCTGCGACCGCTTCATTGACGTGCGCGGACGCCTCGGCGGCGGTGTACGTTGCCTTGATCGTCTCCTTTTTCGTGCGGAACGCCTCGATCTCGGTCTGCAAACGCTGGGAGGTCTGGGTCAACTTGTCCTCTTGCTCGACAATGGTGGCGTGTTGGGCGTCGAGGTCCTTCAGCTGATCCGCAATCGCTTCGCGACGCGTCAATGCTTCGCGCGCGAGGGGTTCGTTGCCCTGGGCGAGAGCAGCCTTCGCCTGCTCAGCCAATTTGTCGCCCTGAGTCTTCAATTGTTCGGCCTGTATTTCCACACGCTTGCGAGCGGTGGCGACGTCGGCGACCGCGCGCTTCACTTTGGTGAGGTTCTCGAGTTGCTGTTCGTAGGAGAGATCGAGCGTCTGGCGCGGGTCTTCCATCTTGTTGAGGGCCGCATTGGACTTGGCCTGGAAAATCGTCGCAATCCTCTTACCTATACCCACGGGGGCCTCCTTCGCTACTTGAACAGACTAGGGGCAACGCTGAGGGGTCACGAAAGTTCGCGCTGCCAGGCACCCGCCAGTTTATTTCCTTGGCAGTTGTTGGTCTTGGGCTTTGGCCGTTTCGGCGAGTTGTAGGCGATGCGATTCGAGTGCCTCGGAGAGTTTGGGGTCTTGGAGCGCGAGGATGCGCAGCGACAAAAGTGCAGCGTTCGCCGCGCCGTTGATGGCGACGGTAGCGACCGGTACGCCCCGGGGCATTTGGACTATGGAGAGTAGAGAATCAAGGCCATCGAGACGCGCGAGCGCGACGGGAACGCCCACTACCGGCAAGGTCGTCATCGCCGCCAACATGCCCGGAAGATGCGCAGCACCGCCAGCACCCGCGATGAGCACACGCAAGCCGCGTTGCTTGGCACTTCGCCCGTACTCGATCATGTCTTCGGGGGTTCGATGTGCTGAGACCACGTGCAACTCATACGACACACCAAATTCGTCGAGAACAGTGCACGCGTCGTTCATGATTTCTAGGTCTGAGGAGCTTCCCATCACGATTCCAACGACTGGCTCCACTAGACCTCTTTCATCACCGTGCCAAACGCTTGAGCACCCTGCCATGCTCTCACGTGCGCCTCATGGGCGTCGTCACCCACACTCGTCACGTGGCCAAGTTTCCTTCCGGGCCGCCACGCCTTGGCGTAATCGTGAATGAAGATTCCTGGAATGCGTCGGGCCGCCTCAAGCGATCCCGGTGTGTCGGCACCAACGACGTTGACCATCACCGCGTGGGCCACGCGGGCTGAGGTGTCGCCTAGGGGTTGTCCGCTCACGGCGAGAAGATGGTTGGCGAACTGGCTCGTCGTTGCGCCTTCGATGGTCCAATGGCCTGAATTGTGCGGGCGCAACGCGATCTCATTGACGAAAAGTCCTTCGGACGTCACAAAGAATTCGATGGCGAGCACCCCCACCCCTTGGACCAACGATGCGATCTTCCTCGCCAGTGCGGCACTTTGTTCCTTCAGCGTCTCGCTCACTTCAGCGGGATAGCGCACCTCGACGCACATGCCGTTCGCTTGCACGGTCGTGACGAGAGGGTAGAGGGCCAGTGTGCCGTCGACGCCGCGCACGACGAGCTGTGCCACTTCGCTTTGCAGCTCGAGGCGTTCCTCGACGAGGACGTCGCCGTGGTGACTCAGCTGTTCGATCATCTCGAATGTCTCGTCGCGCGAGCGCGGGAACAGCACGCCGCGACCGTCGTAGCCTCCGCGCGGCGCCTTAAGGACCGGTTCGTTGGGTAGCTGCTCCAGAAAGCTTTCGAGCAACGGATCGGCGGTTGTGCGAATGATTATGAAACGTGGGACCGGCAGCGCCGCCTCGAGGAAACGTTGTCGCTGGTACGCCTTGTCAACGGCGAAGCGAAGCGCGTCGCTGCTTGGTCGCACCACGATACCCTCGCGTTCGAGTCTCGCTAGTTGTTCGAGGTCGACGAGTTCGTGATCCAATGTGATGACCTGCGACACGCTGGCCAGTTTCGAGACCGCCCCGAGGTCTTTCGCCTCACCCAGCACTACTTCGTCGCAGGAGTGCGCGGCCGCGTCGTCGACGTTGGTCGCGAGCACGATTGTTTCGACGCCCACGTCGTGCGCGACCTCACCCATCATGAGAGCGAGTTGGCCCGCACCAATGATCCCAACTCGTACCCGGCTAGGTTGGAAGTCATTCGACACGACCAGAACGCTACAGGTCGCTCGGGGAGAGAGAACGATATACGCATCGCCATCATGCTCGACGTGGACGGTTCCATCGACACGACCATCGAGCGGGCCACGCGACTTCACGAGACGGGATTTCGTTCGATGCGGGCGTCACAGATTTTTGGTCCTGACACCCTCACCGTTCTCGCGGTTGTTGGTAGAGAACTTGACGACGTGGACTTTGGTACGGCAGTCGTACCGATTCAACCTCGCCACCCTTCGATGCTCGCGGCGCAGGCGCGCACGGTGCAAGAAGCGATCAAGGGAACCCTTTCGCTCGATATTGGACTTTCGCATCAGGTAATTGTCGAGGGTTTGTCGGGCATTTCCTTCGATAAGCCAGCGAGTTACATGCGCGAATATCTCGAGGCGCTCGAACCGACGTTGCGCGGTGCGAGCGTCAACGTCCAAGGCACACGCGTGGGAGCGGTGTCGATGAGTGCCGTCGGTCCCGCAGAAACTCGCGCGCCGGGACTGCCGGTCGCCGCCCTCGGACCCAAGATGCTGCACGTAGCCGGAACCATGAGCGACGGCACCGTCGTATGGAAGACGGGTCGAAAGACGATCGCTTCGCACATCGTTCCGCTTCTTCGAGAGGAGGCAACGACGGCTGGGCGACCCGAACCCCGCGTGGTATGTGGATTACCAATCACCGTGACGAGTGACGTGTCCGGAGCGCGAGGGTCAATGAGGCGTACGCAATCTATGGCACGCTCCCCAGTTACGTCGCGATGATGGAACGCGAAGGGGCGAAAGAGCCAGCTGACGTTGGCCTGCTTGGTACGAAGGAACACGTGCTTGAACAGTTACATGCGTTGCACCAAGCCGGCGTCACTGAATTTTCTGGAGCGCCCACGGGCACGAGTCAAGAGCGTGCGGATGCAATCGACGCACTGATGCAATATGCCCACCACCACTGATTTCGTGCGATGAGCGCGATCTCGTGACCATGAGAACGATCGTGCGCCTAGTAACCTGGAGTACTTACTAGGAGTAGACATGTCGGTCACCGCAAGCATCTTTTCTGTCGTGTTGTTCCTCGCCTTCGCGATGGCGGGGATCCAGAAAGTACGTTGGAACCCAATGATGTCTGGTGCCGCTGAGCACCTGGGGTTTACAAAGTCCGCCTACCAGCGAATTGGCATGCTGGAGATCGCCGGAGCCATCGGTGTCATCGTCGGAGTCGCCGCGAACGGCTCATCGTTCTGGGGCGTGCTNNGTGCTCAACGAGGCGGCGGCGGCGGGGCTCGCACTTTCTATGTTGCTCGCAATGATCATGCACATTCGAAAAGGTGACAACGCGAAAATGTTCGCGCCGGCGCTCGTGCTTGGCGTGATTGCGCTACTGGAATTGATTCTTCGCGCGTCCTAGATCACATTGGTACGCGAGTGTGTTTGAACTCGTTGAGCGCCGGTTGTGTCGCTATCATCGCCACGATGGACTCAATCAAGGCAGTCGACGCCGCTGGGTCATCGTCAGGTGGCGTCATGTAGCGAACGAAGACGGCGTCGCCGCCGACGACGAAGGTCGGCACGCCGAATGCCTCGAAGCGCTGGTATTTGGAAAAACTCTCACCAATGATTTTGTGGGGGCGCCGCGACATGATGTCGTCGCGGACCCGTGACATATCGACACCCACGGGATCGAGCACGAACTCGATTTCGTCGAAAGTCACCAGGCGAATAGCACGTTCGTGACGAGCTCGAAATAACGCCTCGTGTGCCGCGAGAAACTTTTCGGGTTGTTCATCGCGTACTGAAATACTTGCAGCCAGCGCCAACAAATCGGCGTCGTGGGTGGGGTCGTCCCACACGTCAGGCGCCCCTTCAGATTTGTAACCCTGGCTCATGGTCCAAGGTACGAACTCAACGTCAAAGTCGGCTCCGCCACTGAGGGCACGAAGTAGGTGCAAATGGATATTTTTCGCGAATGGGCAGCGATAGTCGAAGGAAAGTTCAAAGGACGTCACTCGACCAGCCTACGGACTATCGAGGTGGCACCGGCACCCCATCGGCGCGACAGAGATCTTTATACGAGCAAAAACGACACGTGTTCGCCGACGGGGTCGCGGGGAAATCCCCGTCCTGGTAGTAGCGCTTTATACGCTCCCACGCGTTTACCGCCGAGGCGGCGCGCGCTTTGACGACGACGTCCGTCACCGGCCGTTCAATTGCTTCACCCTTGGCAACGTACAAGAGGCGGATCTTCACGGGCGTCTCGCCCAGTTTTTCACGGCACAGCGCAGCGTAGAGTTCCGCGTTGGCGAACGTGTGACTATCGAAATTTCGATTTGGCAAGGAGCCGGTTTTGTAGTCGACGATGATGAGATTGCCTTCGTCGTCACGATCGAGTCGGTCCAATATCCCAAAGAGCGGCGTTTCGTCAACTTCCACGCCGAGGCGTAGTTCGATCCCTTCGGTGTGCACATGACGGGGATCTTCCATCGCGAAGTACGTCGTGATGATCTCGCTAATTTCTTCGAGCAGCTTGGCGAGCAGCGAGTCGTCCATCGAGATATCGCGGCGAACGTCGTCAGTGAGAATGGCGCCGATGGCGGGGTCGACGAAGTTTCTCGCCTGGTCGATAGTTCGATCTTCGGCTGGCAACAAGAAGAGGTGTTCGAAGATGTAGTGGGCGAATCGACCCTTCGCGGTTGCGTAGGTGGCGGGCTGGGGAATGCGTTCGATGGAGGCGTGTTGGTAGCGACGAGGACAAGCTTGGAAGTCGGCGAGGCGAGAGGGGGAGAGTGATTTGGGAAGCGCTTGCGTGAAGGTCATGGGATAACCGTACGCCCGCGCTGTCACACGACAGCGCTCTTGGGACGTCATCGCTCGACGACTAAACATAGGAACGTGACGAGCGCGCCCGGCTACTGGCAAAGTCCCTGGCCGGGCGAAGACAACGGACCCGACCGCCTGCAGGTTTCAAATCTGCGCGTCGGACGCGACAGCATTGCTCGATCGATGTCGCGGTTGGCGCCCGTGTCGACGATGGTTGTGCTGAGAGATCCCGGCGAGGTGTTCTTGTTGTGCCATACGGGTGGTGACGACGCCGTAAGTTGGGTCGAACGCATCGATCCCCGAAGTCTTGCGGTGATCGAACGCTCCAAGGACCTGTCAGGTGGACCGACGTGGCCCGGCGGCATCGCGGCGCACGCGAATGGTTCGCTCTACGTCGTCTTCGGACGGTACCTCCACCATTTGTCGTCGACGCTCGAAGTGCTTGATTCACGAGAACTTCCTCGCCAACGCCCCTACAACTCATTCGTCGTGTTACCTCGAGGCGAGATCGTCACGAAGGACTTCGGCGGCGCTCGTCCCGGTGAGGACACCAACGCCATACGTAGCGACTGCGAAGTGCTGGTCATCGATCCGGTCACGTTGGCGACGCGGGGTTCAATCACGCTCCCTGAAGCGTCAGTCGCCCGCTTGAGTGCCTCGGGCGATGAGATCTACGTTGTCGGCGTGACACGTCTTTTTCGTCTGCACTGGCGCGGCGGCACGCTCTCGCTCGACGAGGATTTTGACGTTCTCTATCGCACGAAAGAAGGTGAAGGTTACGGCTGGGACGCTGTGATCAGCGACGAGCACGTCTGGTTTCTCGATAATGGCGTCGGTTCTGAAACCTATGGCGGCTCGCTACTCGGCCGTGGCGTCTCGCGCTCCGCTCAGCAGTTGTTCCAGATTGATCGAGTGACTTGCGAACAGCGCCGCTGGGAGGTGTTTCACGAGGGGCCCAGCATTGTAGCGAATCCACCCGCCATCGACGTGACCCGTTCAATCGCTATTGGTTACGACAGTTCGCACGGTGTGGTGAGTGCCTTTGACGTCTCGCGTGAGCAACGTGCGCCCGAGTGGTCTATTCGCGTGAATCACGCGATGCATCCCATCATGTTGTCATCGTCGGGACTCGTGATGTTGAACGATTTCAATGTCGAAGCGCAGCGCGAGGACATTGTTCTAGTTGACGTCAAGACCGGCGAACTGGTGCATCGAGTCCCCACTGAGAGCCCACTGCAATCGGTACTCTTCGCCAGCGAGGGCTTCGACAACGATGTGTACGTTTGTTCTTTCAGTCACGTATCACGAATTTCTTTTGAGAACGTCCCTGTGAATTAAGTACGCGTTCCAAATGCTCACTCAGACTAAACATGGAGCATGCAACAACGCCCAATGGTTACTCGAAACGGCAACCTCGTTCGTTCGTCATACTGGAATGGCGTGAATATTGATGACGCGGTCCTCGTCGATGGCGCCAAGGAGCGCCGACAGAGCTGGGTCTTCGTTGCCCATGTTCGAAATGAGTCGACGCTCGACGAATGGGTCGAAGTACGAGGGGGCCGCCCGGGCGAAGCCAAAGGACGATCGTTTCGCCCTGAGTTGATCTATCCAGTGTGTGCCAAGAAGGGTTCGCGAATTACGGGCCAGTCACTCGCGATTGCGCCGTTACTGCCGTTATCCTGACGTGCTTACGTTCGATCATTGAAACGTTCACGAGTCCATGATTGCTCGGCGTGCCGTGAGCCGCTAGTTGGTCGAACACGGTTGAAGTGGCACGTGTGCACCGTAGAGTTGATATGTGAGTGAAACGACGTCACTGCTGGTTTACGACGGTTCGTGTGGGTTCTGCACACGTTGTAAAGAATGGCTGGAGACGAGACTTCGCCCGGACTCCTCGCTGGCGATTGTTGATTCGAGGGCATTCTCTGACGTCGAACTGCGCGCCATGCACCTCAACCGATCGCTCGTCAATTCTGCTCTTTGCTGGTACGGCGGCGATCGTGCCGAGGTTGGTGCGAAGGCCGTTGCTCTGGCACTAATGAATGCGAGAGGCGGCTGGGTGCTCGTTGGTCGCTTGCTGCGCATCGCACCTATAGCGTGGTTCGCCACCATCGCGTATCGAACCGTAGCGAAGAATCGCTATCGGCTTCCCGGTGCGAGTGCGAGTTGCGCTTCGCCTGTCGTTACAGAGAAGCCCGCGCTGTAGTCGTGTCGCCGTGCGATTGCACGACGTCGTCAGTTCGAGAGAACGAACGTCGTCGTCCTGGTCCATCCGACACCGCTGAATCGAGACATCAGCGTGTACGTGCCTTGGAGGACGGTTGACGTGGAACTTGGCTCCCAGGACTGCTTTCGTGTGTAGCTGGCCTTCGGCTTCAGTGCAATGAGTTGAAGAAATTCAGCGCACATCCCTGGTTCACCCGATGTGTAGCAACTATTCCATACGACGGTGCCGCTCGGATCGGTCAGGCTCATCATTGGTGAAGTAGGACCAACGGCCACGGAGCAGGTCTTGCGCGAAAGATTTTCAATTGCCGTCGTGAACGTCACCACTTGACTCGGCGCGGCCGACATGGTTGCGACGATGGTTTCACGGACGTCGGTGTGCGTGCACGCGGCCGCGGGCGGCAGCTTGTTGTGGCTGGTGGCGCTCGATGCTTGGGCGCCAAGAATCGTCATCGACGAAAACGCCGTGGCAACGGCGGCAACTGTTTGCGATACTCGACGCATAATTTGACGATAACGCTCTGCACGCTCGCCGTATCGTTTCGTCATTGGTGTCCTTCGCGTCTTGATTGGCTTCTAGCGCCGCTTAAAAGATTGTTACACGATTGTCGTGGAGTCGGTGGCTGGCTCAGTGGTGGGATTGTAACTCTGTGGCGGTTCGTCCTCGAGGCAGGTTGATCGGGCAAAGAAGGCCGAGCGTCCGTCAGGTCAAATGAAGTCGAAGACGAAGGAAACTTCATTCCCGAAGGGTGGGCGACACGAGAGAAAGTGGAGAACCTGAGTCTCAAAGAAACCAAAAGGAAAGTGCTGGCTGACCCCGCGATGGCTGCGCGAATACGTTCTGAGGTTGTGAAAGCGCACCATTCGGTGACCCTCGCTGACCTTCGCGCTGGATTGGTGACCCAACAGGAAGTCGCTCAGGCACTCGGCGTTTCGTGGCGCCGTGTCAGCGCCATCGAGAGCGCCAGTGACTTTCACGTTTCAACGCTGCGATCGTACGTAGGGACAGTGGGCTACACCCTTGAACTGATTGCAAAGAGTGAAACCGGTGAACGCATCGCCATCGACATTGAATAATTCGGAGAGCAACTCGAATAAAAAAGCGATTGGAAAGCAACTGTGACCGTCGGGCGATTCCCGACTCACAGGTCACGTCGTCATAAAAATGTGGTCCAGACTTCGCGACTCAGGCGACAGAGAGCGGGTGACGGGAATCGAACCCGCATGGCCAGCTTGGAAGGCTGGAGCTCTACCATTGAGCTACACCCGCATTTCTCCGAAGAGACTCGAGCAAGTCTATTGGGTGCTGACCCTGTTGGCTGGTCTGGCAATGCTCTCGACTACCGGGCTCCTCCGACCCACGACAAAAGGACTGCGTATCACTCTTTCATCCGCCAATTCTGGGCGAGTAGGGTTCGCTGCCCACCATCTAGCGTGGATGCATGGATTCGTCGCTCTATGAACAAGTCGGAGGCGATTTTTTCTTCGTGCGTTTGGTAGATGCGTTCTACGACGAAGTTGCGAATGATGAAGTCCTGCGACCGATGTATCCTGACAACCTTGAAGATTCAAAGCGCCATCTCGCACTTTTCTTGATTCAGTACTGGGGTGGACCACGAACATATCAGGAGGAACGAGGACATCCCCGTCTGCGAATGCGCCACGCACCCTTTCGCATCACGAAAAAAGCCCGCGACGCATGGCTCGGAGCCATGGGCACGGCGTTGGCGACAGTACGTGACCAACTCTCCGATGAACAGTTTGACGAACTCCAATCGTATTTTGACATGGCGGCGAGTCAGCTCAGAAACGTCTGACGGCGTCGCGAGAAACGACCCTTACCAATCGCAGTACTGAACAGGGCCACGAGAGCACGTCGGCGAGCAGCCAGGTTCGGTGTCGTCGTTTCGACACTGGCTCTTGGTACGACACCGTATTGGAGGAAATCGATCGAAGGTTGATTCCAAATGAGAAATTGTATTTAGCATTGGGGTATGGCGCGAACGAACCACTGGCGAAGCGACGAAGAGCGCGTGATCACGGTGACGCCGGTTGGTCGTGGGCTCTTGATTCCGTCGATGGGTGTGATCGCGGCTGGTGCCATCGCCGAAATTTCCAGCATGCACGTCCATTTCCTACACATGTATCGGGCATGGCTTCTACTCGTTCTCGCGGGGCCGTGCGCCGTCGTGTTGCTCACCCGAACATGGAGGTGGCGATCGCGCAAGGTTCATCTTTCGACACAGCGTGTGATCGTCGAAGGCGGAGTGATTCATCATCAGCGCAACGCAGTTGAACTCGCCGACGTGACGGCGATTCGAGTTGATCAACGAATTCGCGAACGATTCCTAAAGAGGGGTGTCGTCATACTTGAGACGCGGAGCGGATCGCTCAGTCTCGGTCTCGTGCGCCATCCCGACGCGCTTGGCCGATTGATCGAATACCAACGAACGAGCAACTCGCCGAGTGGCGTTGCACTTAACACGGTCTTTGACTTCGATTCACCTCAGAATCACGATTTTGACATGAATCCGCGGCGGCACCGAGGTCAGGCCACGTGAACGAGTTTGAAGCGCAATCAACTACCCTCAAGGAGATGACAACTCGCTATCGCTGCACCGCGTGTGGGAATTTGACCCGCTTTGACGTTGTGGAGACGACGTCGGTTCGGTCATTTCATCACTACACGGTGGGTGGTGAACTCAGCATTGAAGAACCTGAGATCATAGCGCGGACTATCGAGTCGGTGACGTGTCGTTGGTGCGGGCATGGTCGCGGGGTTGAGGTCATTTCCGAGACCGCGTAGGTGGACGTGCGCTCCATCGACGCTCCCCGTCAACGTCCGGCGCCGCAGCACTTTTCGGGAGTCACCCTTGACGGCGCACACGTGTCACAGGAGTTCGAAGGATTGACACTGCTGATTGCGATTAAGTCCAGGTGTGACGGTTGTCGCGACATCATCAATTCGTCACCGGAGGAGTTCGCTGACCTGCGTGTGATCTTCGTGTCGGCGACGAACGACGACGATGACGAGTGGAGTGACTCTGCGCACGCCATCATCGTGGCGCCAGCGCTTCTGGCAGAGCTGGATATTGCGTGGCCCCCTTTCTACGTGCTGATTGACGCATTGACACAACGTGTTGTTTGCGAGGGAGTCGTCTTTGGGCCGAGTCAGATTCGCGATGAGATTGCTGAGTTCGTCGCCCTTTGAGATGTCACAGCGCTTGTGCATACTCATTTGAGGAAAGAGGTGCGTAATGGCCGGTGGCATTGAACTCTCTATTAGTTGTAATAATTGCGTGCGTCGCGGCACGCCAGATTGCGATGATTGCCTTGTCAGCTTCGTACTCGGCGATGAGCCGGGACTGTTGGAAATGACGAGCGAGGACGCTCAGGTCGTCGAGCTGTTTACGACGCAGGGTCTGATTCCGCGACTCAAGTATCAAGAGCGCACGACCTAGAAGCAAATCACGTCGAGTCCCCCTGTTGACTAGCGTGGCTTCATGGCGCGTCATCTACTGGTGACCAATGATTATCCACCGAAGACCGGTGGAATCCAGGTCTATCTTCACGAGCTCTGGCGACGTCTAGAACCTGGACGCGCCGTCGTGCTAACGGCGTCATCGCACGACGGAGCCGAGGGTTTTGACGCGACGAGTGAAGTAGTCATCGAGCGAGTCGACGCATCGACGCTGTACCTGCCCACGCGTCGCACGCTTCACATGATTGAACGCGCAATCGAGCGACATCAGCCCGATCTTGTGCTCCTCGATCCCGCGTGGCCCCTCGGTCTACTTGGACCGCGTCTCTCGCGGCCCTATGGGGTCGTGCTCCACGGCGCCGAGGTGGCCGTACCGGGGCGACTGCCCTTCGTGGCGTCGAGCATGCGCTACGTGCTTCGCCACGCGAGCGTCGCACTCTGCGCGGGTAGCTACCCTGAGCACGAGGCGCGCCGCGTGAGCGCTGAATTCATGCCACCGGTAATTCAGATACCTCCGGGAGTCGATACCCGTGAGTTTCGTCCACTGGACGCGAAAGAGCGCGAGGACGTGCGTCGTTCACTCGGTATCGAAACCGAAACCGCACTCGTTACTTCCTATTCTCGCCTGGTGCCACGCAAAGGCATGGACACGTTGATCCGCGCTAGTGCGCGACTCACAAAAGACCACGTGAAACTTCGCGTCCAGATCGGCGGTTCGGGGCGTGACCGGGACCGACTTGAGCACTTGACGAAAAAGCTCGACGCCCCGGTGACGTTTCTTGGTCGGGTCCCCGACGCGGAGTTGAGCTCGTGGCTCGCCGCGTCAGATCTTATGGTGATGGATTGTCGATCTCGTTGGCTCGGCCTAGAGCAAGAGGGATTCGGCATCGTTTTTTTGAACGCGGCGTCGTGCGCCGTGCCCGCCATCGCGGGGCGTTCGGGAGGAAGTCACGAGGCGGTCGTCGATCGCGTCACCGGAGTGGTCCTTCGCCGTCCCCGCAGTGTGCGAATGCTGGCTGACGCGATAGCGCTGCTGCTGAGCGACGACGCGACGCGTGCGAACTACGCGAGCGCCGCACGCGACGTCGCGGTCTCGCATTTCGATTGGAACGTGCTGAGCGCTTCACTGGGTCAAGAGTTGGCCCGCTTCGACCACTACGAGTCAGAGAAGCAACTCGCCTAGGGTATATCGGTGGGAGGCGGCGTGTCACAGCGAGCTACGGAGTCAATCATGGTCAGCGCCCCGCCTGAGGTCGTCTACGGCGTCGTTACTGATTTTTCGAATTATGCCAAGTGGGTGAGCGACCTAAAGAAGATAGAGGTCCTCGAACGCGACGCGAATGGCCGTCCTCTCGAGGTTGAGTTTCGAGCGGCCGCCTTTGGACGCTCGACTACGTATGCGCTGCGTTACGACTACAGCCGAGCGCCTCAATCGATCAGTTGGGTCCAGACCCACGGGGATCTCACCGAGACAATGCAAGGTCAATATCGCTTCGACGCAATCGAGGGTGCGACGCGCGTGACGTACGACCTCGAGGTCGAGCTTCTCGTTCCAATTCCTCACTTCATCAAGTCACGTGCGGCCCAACGCATCCAGAGCCAGGCCTTGCGAGAATTGAAAGCTCAGGCTGAGTCGATGCAATGAGTGACGTCGCAATAGGCATCGATGTTGGCGGTACGAAGGCGCTCGCGCTGATGGTCGCGCGTGACGGACGCGTGTTGGGCGAGGTGCAGGCACCGACGCCACACGATTCGAAACTTGCGCCGGGAGAAGCGACGGCATCGGCGCTCGCCGAATTGATCAAGTACCTCGCGTCCCTGCATGGCCTTAAGGCGAGCGAGATTCCTGTTGGCGTCGGGCTACCCGGTCTTATGCGCAAAGACGGCCGACTCGCCTATGCCCCAAATTTGCAGACCGCGTCGGGCGCGGACGTCGGTTCACTCCTCAGCGTGGCGTTGCAGAGTTCACTCGTGTTCTACGAGAACGACGCCAACTGTGCGGCGCTCGCCGAACACGAATGGGGTGCTGGTCGGGGCATCAATGACTTCGTCATGGTCACGCTGGGTACCGGCATTGGTGGAGGCATCATCGCTGACGGCGCGCTCCTTCGCGGGCGAAGTGGATTCGCCGGTGAGATTGGCCATATGGTCGTCGAAGCGCACGGCGTTCCGTGTACCTGTGGCGGCATGGGTTGTTGGGAACGTTACGCGTCGGGCAGTGGACTTCGTCGACTCATTCGTGATGCCGCCAAAGAAGGACGTCTTTCTGCGTTGCTCGAGCGTGCTGGATCTGCGGAGGACATCGCCCCCGAGGACGTCACCGACGCCGCGGCGCACGGCAATGACGAGGCCATTGATTTGATACGTCAAGTGAGTTGGTGGTTAGCGCTCGGACTCGCGAACTTGGTTGCGATCCTGGACGTCGGGCACTTCGTGATTGGCGGAGGTCTCTCTCGCGCGTCGGACCTGGTGCTGCCCTTTGCACGCGAGTATCTCAGCGACCTCGTCGAGGGCTACGACAGTCGCCCCGAGATTACGATAACGTCGTCGATGTTCGAACACCGCTCGGGTGCCATGGGAGCCGCGCTGGTGGCCTTCGAGCGGTATCCGTGAAAATCGGCGTCTTGCTTCCGACGTTTCGTCGTGGAGCTGGGGACGCACTGGAATGTGCCGAGCGCGCTGCGAGAGCACGTCTCGATGGAGTCTTCGCCTACGACCATCTCTGGCCAATGGGTACGCCGACACGTCCATCACTCGCGCCCTTTGGACTGCTCGCGGTTGCGGCAAAACGTCACGAAGAACTCTGCGTGGGTCCTTTGGTCGCACGAGTCGGCATGGTGGGTACCGAGCACTTGGTGCGTGAGTTCTTCACACTCGAATCGCTGGCCCCGGGTCGCGTCATTGCGGCGTTGGGTACGGGCGACAAGCTCTCTGCACAAGAGAACGCCGCCTACGGACTCGAGGAACGCAGCCCCAACGAGCGGCGCGCGATGCTGCGAGCGACGCATGAGCAGCNNTGGTTCGGCGCCGGCGCGAGTGCCACCAATGAACTCGCTCGAAGTCTCGGGGCGCCACTCAATCTCTGGGACGCGCCGATCGAGCGGGTCCAGAGCGAATGTCTGATTGGACCCACGACCTGGGCGGGTCCGGCACCTGACGACGTCGCGGGCCATCTTGACGCACTTGCTTACGCGGGAGTCACGTGGGCCGTCTTCAGCCCGGATACCGCATTGGGTCCGCTCGAAAACTGGCAAAGTACCAATGAAGTAAGTAGGTTTTCTTGATGGAATTTCGCCGAATTACTGGACTGCCCCCGTACGTNNGCTCAGATCAATGGTCTGAAGGCTGAAGCCCGTGCGGCCGGTCGCGACATCGTGGATTTCGGATTCGGAAATCCGGACCTTCCAAGTCCAGACATCGCGGTCGCGAAGCTCGCCGAAGCGGCGTACAACCCCAAGAATCACCGCTACAGCGCCAGTCGAGGTATCCCGAACCTTCGACTCGCCATGGCCAATCGCTACAAACTGCTCTTCGACGTTGATATCGATCCCGACACCGAAGTGGTGACGACCATCGGCGCCAAAGAAGGCCTCACGCATTTGATGTGGGTGCTGCTCGGACCGGGCGACAGTGCGATTGTGCCAAGTCCGAGTTACCCCATTCACCTAGCCGGGCCCGGGTTCGCGGGCGCGACGGTCATCACGGTACCCATCGCGGACCCCGGGGCGAGCGACGACGACCCAGGCGACGCGTTCTTTGACGGACTAGTGCGCGCGTACCACGACGCCGCCGTTAAGCCGCGCGTCATCATCTGTTCGTTCCCGCACAATCC
>PLRK01000073.1 GCA_003163875.1 Acidimicrobiaceae bacterium
TCGAACAGCAGACCCTCCATGGAATCGACACAATTGTTCGTCCAATACGGCAGGAGCATCAATGCCTCGGGGGTTCCGAAACGATTCTCACTCGCGCTGTATTCCCACATCGCGCGACCACATCCGTAACGTTTGGCGACGCTGCCCATCGTGTCCATGAGGTCGTGATATTCGGGCCACGCGGGTTTCGCTTGGTAGCCCGAATAGTTCCATTCGGCCCAATTGGTGACTTCGTTGCCTGACGTGTTTAAGTGCAGCTGCGATGCGGCCCACGGGATTAGTCCCGGCACCACTGACGCGAAGCCGAGGATCGCCACGATCAACGTCGCGTTGACGGTTCGCGCCATGCGACGATTCTCGATCTCCTCGTCAGAGCCGAATCGTTCGACGGCGAAGGACGTAAGGGTCGCTTCCTCATTGGCGTCGTCGTNNCGACCTCGTAGGAGTCGACTCTTCGTCGACGAGCCCATCGGGCGAGGAAGTAACCGAACAGCCATCCGGCGAGCAGGTGGATTGAGATGAACCAGAACGGGACGAGGCGTTCATTCCAAATCACACTTTGGGGTTCGTAGACGTAGCCCAACAACGACAACACGCCAAGTGAAGCGAGCACCATGCCCAGACGATCACGCACGATAAAGGCCGCGAGGGTCGCAATTCCTGCAAGCACGATGACCCAGCGATCACCCGCCGCACCACCGCTACTGGTAAACCATCCGAGCTGGATGAAGATGGCGTGCAGCGTCGAGACGTTGCGATTGACGTAGCCCAGTGAATTGGTATAGCGCTGTGACGTGAGAAATGGCACGAGCCACCACGCCGATACTGCAATCGAAAGCAATCCCGCGCCAACGCCAAATCGTAAAGGTCGCGCGTAGTCGCCGCGTACCGTGATTGGGTCGTGCGGGTCACCAATGCCTCGCCGCTGCAGGAGCTCGAACCCAACGAGGACGATGACCGCGACGATGGCGAAGAACCACGGCAGGATATGTGACGCGAGGGTGAGACTGAGTGCAATGGCGCAAACCCAATAGCCCTTCCCCGTGCGTACACCTCGGGCAAAGAGTCCTATCGTCAAAAGACTCAATGCCAGCGATAACGAAAAGGCATATTCGCCAGCCATGGTGGAGAAAAGATTTCCGCCGTCAATGGTGAATGATGCGTCGAACAAGAAGGGCAACGTGGCCAGTGCCAACGCAATCGGCACAGGACGCGGTGCTCGGAAAAGCCGTCCCATGAAATACGCGGTCACTGGCATGAGCACTGAGCCCAGAATGGTCGCCAGCTTGAAGGCAACGGCGAAGTTGATAACGTAACTCGCCCACGTGGCAAGGATGTCGGGTAGCACGAAGTAATAGGTGTAGGCCGGCATACCCGCGAACCAGCCCGGGTACCACGGCGTGAGATTAAACAGACTGCCTTGACTCTTCAGATACGCGGGAAGGGCGAGGTGCGAGCCGGTATCGCCTCCCGTAATGAGCGTCGACGAGAAGATCAAATTGGGGTGCAGGGACCAGACCACGACAAAGATGATGCCGAGCAGAATCATCGCGTCCATGACGCGAAGCGGCGTCCAGAAACGCAGGAAACGCCGGACCACTAGTGCCCCGCTCGTTGGGCGATTAATGACACGAGCGCTACAGCGTTGAACGACGCATGCGTCAACATGCTCGGCACAAGGCGCTGCGTGCGCTTGACGACGATGCCCAGCACCACCCCGAGCAGCGCTAATCCAGCGAATTGGACCGGCTCGCCGTGCGCAAGCGCGAACAGGCACGCGCTCAACACAACGGCGAGGGCAGTACCCGCACTCTTCATTCGCGCCGAGAAGCCAGCGTCGAGTGCGCGAAAGAGAACGCCGCGAAAGAAGATCTCCTCCACGATCGGTGCGCCCACCGTGGTCATCAACGCCACGAGAACGAACGTAGCGCCCGTGGCACCTCCGAAGAGATGGTGCACGGGCTTGTTGAGATTCTTGATGTGAAACGGGATGTAGAGGACGTCCACGAGTAATTGACAACCCACGCCAAGGGCGACGAAGGCCACGTCGGTCGTGCGCAGCGTCCATTGGCGTGGCATGTCACGCAGGTTTCCGGCGGAGCGTGCGAACAAATATGCCCCGAGAAACCCGCACCAGAGCCCGACCAGCCCGAGCGCGACGGACCACCACGGAGGGGCGCTCAACGTGGAGAGTTCGCTCAGACCTCCATGAAAATGCGCCAACTGCGCGCCAATCTCCTCGAGTATCGACGCCACGATCTCGCCAGCGAGAAAACCCACGAGGCATCCAAGAACGATGGCGCCCACGCGTGGGCGATTCTTAAGATTCGCCTCGAAGCTAGAACTCACAGGCAATAACGCTAATGCTTCTCGAGTTATGCACAGGGTCGAAGTCCGTTCGTCGCACGAGACCCCTAGATTAGAGAGAGTGAGTACAGCCCCCGACGAGAAGCCCAATTACAAGAAGTACATGCCAGGTGGCGAAACGCCTATGCCTCCAGAAGCCCGGCGCCGCATCTTGATCATCGCTGTCGTGGCCTTCCTCATTGGCATACTCATCATTCCTTCACTGTTCTCCTCGAAGTCAGTCAAGACGATCTCGTATTCGACGTTGATCCACGACGCGCGCGGCGGCGACGTCATATCGGCAGCCATCAACAACAACAACGGCGTGATTTCTGGGCAATTGACCAACGGAACGAATTACACGTCCAATGGCCCTATTCCCGCGATTGCTGATGAAGTCAATACGCTGCGCACGAACAACGTCAACGTCACGTTCGCGAATTCATCGAGCTTCCTGTCCGAATTCCTTCCTTACATCATCTGGATCCTTATTTTCGTAGGTTTCTTCGTGTTCGCGAGTCGTCAAGCTCGCGGTCAGATGAACGGCATGATGTCCGTCGGACGTTCCAAAGCCAAGCAGTTCAACCAAGACCGACCGACGACGACGTTCAATGACGTGGCGGGATACTTTGGCGTCAAGCAAGAGATCAGCGAAGTGGTCGAATTCTTGAAGACACCTGGTCGCTACAAGGAAATCGGCGCGATGATCCCCAAGGGGATACTTCTCGTCGGACCTCCCGGCACCGGCAAGACCATGCTCGCGCGGGCGGTTGCCGGTGAAGCAGGCGTGCCCTTCTTCTCGGTGTCAGGCTCTGACTTCATGGAGATGTTCGTCGGCGTCGGTGCGAGCAGAGTTCGCGACCTCTTCGCAACCGCTCGCAAGCAGTCACCCGCCATTGTTTTCATCGACGAGATCGACTCGATTGGTCGAAAGCGTGGCGCCGGCGTGGGTGGTGGCCACGACGAGCGCGAGCAGACGTTGAATCAGATGCTGAGCGAGATGGACGGCTTCGACCCCGCCGAAGGAGTGGTCGTTATCGCCGCCACCAACCGGCCCGACGTGCTCGACCCCGCCCTTCTGCGACCTGGGCGTTTCGACCGACAAATCGTCGTTCCGCTGCCGGACCTCGAAGAGCGCCTCCCTATTCTTCAGGTGCACTCGAAGGATAAACCTCTCGATCCCACGGTGAGTTTGGAGATGGTTGCTCGCGGCACCCCGGGCATGAGTGGGGCCGACCTCGCAAACCTCGTCAATGAGTCAGCACTTCATGCCGTGCGTCGTCACTCGTCAACAATTGGTATGGAGGACTTCGAGTCTGCCCGAGACCGCGTCATGATGGGCCAAGAGCGCGACACGATGGTGCTCATGGACGACGAACGCGAGCGGATTGCCTTCCACGAGAGCGGGCACGCGCTTCTCGCCTACGTGCTCGACAAAACCGACCCGCTGCACAAGATCACGATCATCCCTCGAGGGATGGCGCTGGGCGTCACGATGACGCTGCCCGAAGAGGACCGTCACATCATGTCGCGCCAGCACCTCGAGGACTCGTTGTGCATGAGAATGGGCGGACGCGTCGCCGAGCTGTTGGTCTACGGGGACCTGTCGACTGGTGCCGCCGACGACCTTCAGCGCAACACTGAGTTGGCTCGACGCATGGTTCGCGAATGGGGCATGTCCAAGGAAATTGGTCCGATGGCCTGGGGATCGAACAATCAAGTGTTCCTTGGCGAGGACCTCATGCATACGCGTGACTACTCCGATCACACGTCGCAAATCATTGACGATGAAGTCGAACGCATCTTGCGCGAGCAAGAGGCTCGCGCGATTGAAGTGCTCACTTTGCACCGCCGTGGTCTCGAGTCATTGACGAGGGCGTTGCTGGAGAGCGAAACCGTTGATGGCGAGACGGCCGCTCATTTGATCGACGAGGCGCACGGTGAACCTGTCCACGCACAAGGAACCAAGACCGTGAGTGCACTAAGTGGCATTGGCAAGTCAACGCCAACGCCCGCCGCGAACGACGCGGCACCGGCGCCCGCACCGGTTCCCGCCGCGACTGCGTGGCAGCCGCCGACGTTACCCGCCGTCTAGAGGCGACACCACGACGACGCCGCTGGGCGTCGTCGGAAGCGTCAAATTCACCAAGAGTTCGGGATGGTTGCTCGTCACGAGGAGCGTGTGAGCCTTTAGGGTGCCGAGCCCGCTGAAGATGCTCAAGATGCTTTCGCTCGTGTTGGCGGCGAGGTCCACGCTGGACGATACCTTGGACTGTCCGGGTCCTGGGATCGACGTAAAGGTGACCTTCAGATTCTGTCGCGACGTATTTGAAACGGTCGCGGCGTCGAATCCTTTACCGGAGAAGTCAGCGACGATGAACTCACTGTCGGGTTCGCTAGGTGCCCACAAGGACGTTCCCAGACTCGTGCCGGTCAGTAGCGAAGTCGCGACGGGTCCGCTCGACTTGAGTTCGACGTTCGCGTAACCCGAGGGCGGGATCGCGGAGTTCGGGGTAATGGGGATGTCGCCGCTCGCGTAGGGAGCGAGCGTCAGCATTTGAGGAGCCACCGCGACGTCGGGGATCGTCACCGTCGCGACCACCGTCACCGGAAGTGCCGATGGGTTAAAACAACGAATCTGCGCGACGGCGTTATTGACGGTCGTGACTTCGGGATACCACGCAGTCGTAACCAAGTTGTTTTGGCCCGAATTGAATGACACGACAGAACCGGACTGCTGGACGCCTTCGATCACGATCGAACCACGCAAGACATTCACGTGCACGCCAATATTGCTGGTGTTCACGATTTGTGAACCAAGATTGATTTCCATCTGATCATGAGCACCGACCGACATTCCCTGGAATGGTGCGGGGGCGGAGAAACCGCTAGGCGAATAGGTCGAGACATTGAACACCGCAGGGGTCGCCGTCGGATTGTAGATGCTGAGATTCGCTGTCGAACCAACGGTTGTATCAAAACCGCTCGCGTACCACTGAGTGACGCCCGCGCTNNTAATGCACGGCGCTTCCGCGCTCGATTTCGCCGCGACCTCTTCACCAATCACGCCACTACCATCCACTTGGACGGCGGCGGCGAAGTCGTCACCCTTGGCAAGATTCTCCGGGAAAATGGCCGTTGAGGTGTGCGACTTGAGGGTGAAGGAACTTAGAGACGTCAGGCCCTTGTCCGAGACGACGTCAACGTTGAGCGACCGTGGAAACATCGTCGTATTGAAGAACGTGAGGTGCCCTACTTCGGCGCCGGAAGTGCCCGAAAGACCCGTGCAGTAGAGAGCGGTTGAGTTCGCGTTTTGCGCGCTCGCGATAGATGACGACTTTGGCGCGACATTCGACGAATGTGCCAGGGTCGTCACTCCCGCCAACACCAAGAGTGCAAGGAGCACCACGAGAATTGGGGCGCGGCGGAATCTATCCACGATTCCCTCGCCTCGCATGTCGCGCGACGACGCCAGTGCGTCGACGACCCGTGAACACCCATTCGAGTCGCTGAATCAATCCAAAGCCCAGCCATACGAGAATCCAGAGACTGAGCGTGAACCCTGCGAGGATGCCATTCAACGGAAACTGGTGGAGCACCAGTACACCGGTCGGATTCGTCGCGGCCGCATACACCTTGTACGTGGGAACCCACCCGTCACTCGTCGAGCGCGTACTTGCCTTGCCATTGACGTCGAGTGCGAATGCACTCGCGGGCGCAAGCCCCGCTCGCACCGTAGAACCGGCGACGACGGGGCCCGAAGTAGACGTACTCGCAAAGAGCGGCGTCGATTTGGTCGAGCCCGCAAGCGTCTGGGTGACCAGACCGTGGAACATTGAGTTGGAGTACACCTCTACGGAGCTCGTTTGCAGTTCGAGCGATAAATCGGTTTGGAGTCCCAGAGCGGTCTTGAGACCTACCGGTACCAAGTGCAGGGGCACCGTTTGGACACCCTCGAGTTCGGGGGCCGAAGCGTTCATGACGACGATGGTCGAAATACCAGCGGGAGCGAGGAGGGCCCCCAAGCGTACGGTGCCTCCGTTCAACGCGAGGTGGAGTGAATTGAGCACGTCATCCGTCGTTCCCGAATCCGGTGCCGCAAAGAGTGTGTCGCCCCCGGGGAGACCATTGGTGGACGTCGCCGCTTCGAGTCCGGGCGCGACGGTCCATCCCGTCACTGGTAGCACCGACGGATCACCAAGCCAGAGGACTCGATATCCCCCGGCATTCGATGGCGCCAGGGCGCTCAACGATTCGGCGACGCTCGTAGTTGGCAGATTGAAGCGACCACTCGCGAAGCTCACGAGGAACGGCGCCATCGCGACCACGATGACCGCGACGCTCAAACTTGCGAGCACCTGACGCCATCCGAACCCTGATTGACGCAGATCCAGTTCCATCGCACTGACGCCGAGCCCAATGAGTAGCACCACCATCACCGCATAGAGCGCCATAAGCACGTCGAGATCGGGTGCAAATGAACCAAGCCAGTGGTGCGCAACGAGTGTGGCGAGTACTAACGTCAACGTCGCAATGCTGGCGGCCTTGGTGGCAATCGCGCGCCGTTGGTCTCGGCACAGCAACAACGAAAAGACCGCCGCCGCCGGCAAGAGCCAGCCAGACCAGTTGTCTCCGAACGTCCCGTCGACGCCGCGAAGCAGATCGACGAAGCTCGGAGCAGACCAGGGACCTCGCGGGAGCCCAAAGAGTTCCAGCGCACGGCGTCCCGCCAATAAGAAATCTACGGTCATCGGCAGAAGAAAAATCGCGACGTTCAATGAAAGTGAGCCAAGCAGGTGCCATGGTGCGACGCGGCCGTCGAGATCATCGGGTTCGAAGAATCGAGCGAGGGTGACGCCCGCGATGACGAGTGCGACGACGAGCAGTGTGGCGGGCGCCATTGCGCTCACGAGCGCGATGAGCATGATGGCGACCATGCGTTGACCGGCCTCGGTCGAGCGCCAACCGCGATGACCAAATGGAACCGGCTCGGGATAGGGCCCAGCGCGAAATCCGGGCACCTCGAGGAGCTCGAGAAGTCGACGCACGATGAGCGGCAATCCGGCCAACACGAAGAGGACGTCAACGCGACCCTCACCAATCATGTTGAGGCCGAGGGGAAAAGCCATGTAGGACACCGACGCCACGACGCGAGCTCGGTTAGAAACGCGACCCTTCAATAATCTCGCCACGCCCACGGCGCCCACCGGAATCGATCCAATGAGCGCGAGTCGTGGCAGCACGCCCATCCGACCCACGACGAACGTTCCAGCGAAACCGAGCACTCCAAACCCGGGCATTCCCGGCGTGCCGGTGCCCACCCCGGTCGCCGACCAGGACGCAAAGTAGTGACGCCACGTCGACCACCACGAATCAAGGGGCGCCAAACGACCAATGAGTGGAAGATGCATCGCTACGAGATTTCGAGAGCCAATCAGCCACAAGATGATGACGACGACGACGACGGTCGCCTGGGTCCGAAAGGACGTCAGTATCCGCGACGGTCGGCTTCGCTGTTCGAGAAGACCACTCTCTGGTATCTCGTCGAATTCCTCCTCCTCGGAGAACACGGCGCCAAATCCAACGCTCCCCAAATCGTCAATCTCTTCGTCGAACTCGCCATCGGGATGCGGGAGGACGCCCCTCGCACGGTCCAAGCCGTCGCGCAAAAGAGTCAGGAAGAACTTCTTGAGCCGCGACGCGCCCCCGACTTGCAAGCGACGAAGTTCGGCGTCCGAAAGTACACGCGTCGCACTGCGTTGTCGGCGCCGCTCGCGGATCCTCTTGCGATTTTTGAAGATCCAACGCCATGATCCAACGATCGCGCCAGCACGATCGCTGTCTCTACCAACCAGCGATAACGAGAGTTCCATGAAATCTAATCCGAGCAAGATCGCGAGCGTGCTGAACGTCGTTCGCCGACTCCAACCGGTAGCGACCACAAGGAGTTGGTGACGCCGCTGAAGATCTTGTCGACTTGCGCGTCTCGCTCCGACCGCTGTCACGGTACGTTCGCCAGTCGCAATGGTTTCGCGGTGCGCCACCTTCGCGTGCGGAGCGACAATGATGCGAGCACCCGCGATCTGCGCTCTCCAACAAAAGTCGAGGTCTTCGCCTAAGGCCGGAATCAATGGGTCAAATCCGCGCAACGTCGTAAAAAGATCCGAACGCACGAGCGTCACGCCACCGGGAGCCACGAAGACGTCACGCTCGAGGTCTTGCTGGCCGTGGTCGATCTCACCTAATTCGACGCGTTCTTGCACGACACCGAAGCGATCGCAGGTTTGTCCGACGTGAAGCAGCACCAGAGGATCCTCGTACGCAACGACCTTGGGCGAGACGACGCCCGCATTCGTGCGAAATGCCGCCTCCACCATGTACTGCAGGGCGTCGGGATCGAGTCGCACGTCGTCATGGCAAAAGAGAAAAAAGGCGGACCCTTCGACCATGAGCGACGCCTCATTGCACGCGGCAGCGAAACCTCTGTTCTCCTCGAGTATCTTCACGAAGGCGTTGGGGGCTATCGCGGCGACGCGTTCGGGGACGTGCTCGGTCTCCCCGTTCGCAACGACGAGCAGGCTTAATTCCCCGTAATCCTGGGCCACGAGCGAAGCCAACGTGGCTTCGAGACCTGGGCCCGGACCGGTGGTAACGACGACGGCAACGACGGCCGGAGCACGAGATTCCATCAGTACATCAAGGCTAGTTGGCCCCGAGCGGCGTTTCGAACCGTTGCGCGAGCGCAAAATCGGTCCGCGACCGGTCGAATTACGCCGAACGATCCTCGAGGCGTAGTTCTTCGACGACGTCGTGTAGCGACTTCTCGAGCGCTATTTCCGGCTCCCAACCGGTGGCGTCGTGAATCTTGTCAAAACTGCCACGCATCACCGGAACTTCACTCGGTCGAAAAAGCGTTGGATCGGTGACGAAAGAAATTGATGGCGCAATGGCGTCACGAAGCCAGTTCGCAACGTCGATGAGGGCCGTGTCATGACCAGAGGCGACGTTGTACACTTCGCCACTTTTCGCGTAGGTCCCTAGAAGTCGATACGCCCGAACGACGTCACGGACGTCACTGATGTCGCGTCGCGTACTCAGGTTACCGACCGGGATCTCGTCGCGACCAGCTTCTCGCGCTTCGAAGAGTCTTCTCGCAATGGCGGGCACCACGAACTGGGACGACTGCCCCGGTCCAACATGATTGAAGGGCCTCGCAATCACTGTCCTTTGTCCATGGTTTCGATGTGCCTCCATAACGATGTGTTCCGCCTCAAGCTTGCTTGACGAATAGGGATTCACCGGCGCCGTTCGATTCGACTCGTCGACGGGAAGATCAGCTTCAACGACGACCCCGTAGACCTCCGAAGAACTGACGAACACAATCACCGCGTCGGGGGCAGCGCTTTTCGCGGCGTCGAGCACGTTCTTCGTGCCGAGCACGTTCACTCGCGTGAATTCAACTGGATTCGACCACGATTCGCCCACGTGCGTCAAAGCAGCGAGGTGATAGACCGACTCCGGACGTATTGATTCGAAAAGATTCGTCACGCTAGAGAAATCGGTGACATCGCACTCTCGGTCGACAGAGGTGACGCTATCGCCACGGCTGATCAAATGTGCTTCAAGGTGTCTGCCAACAAAGCCACGGGCCCCTGTGATGAGAACGCGCACGCTAAACATTCCTCGCAAGTTCATAAGCCACGAGGTGTTGTTGCAGCGTCCGATTCCACGTGAACGCTTCCGCTCTCGCGCGTGCACGTTCGGAACGTCCGCGTCGCTCGCCCTCGCTCAACCCGAGGCCCACAACGATCGCGCGCGCGAGCGCCGCGGCATCGCCCACCTTGACCAACGTGGCCGCGTCATCTGCAATCTCTGCCATCACGGTGTCGGCGGATGTCACGACGACTGCGCCGCACGCCAACGCCTCGAGCACCGGAAGACCGAAACCTTCGCCGCGAGAAGGGTACGCAACAACTCGAGCTTTTCGAAAGAGCACCGGCAGCAGTCCTTCGTCGACAAAACCGAGGCGGCGAATGCGCCCTGCGGCGCGATGAAGACGAAGGTCATCGGCCAAACCCTTCATGGACCAACCAGTCTGTCCAACAATCCAAAGTTCGACATCGGCATCAGAATCCGCCACGTCCTCGAACGCTTCGAGGAGCACGTCCAGTCCCTTCCTCGGTTCAACGGTGCCCACAAATAGCACAAAGGGGGTGTCCGCCGACAGCGCGTACCGCGCCATAACCTCGTCATCATGAGTCCCGTCGGCGTCAAATCGTGACGCTTCCACCCCTAGCGGTGCCACGACCACGGGCGCATGACGTGGGACATGGGCGTCCAACTCGCGGGCGGTGAATTCACTCACGCACACCAAGACTTTTGCGTGCGCCGCGGAGTATTCAATCGCTCGCCGAAAGAACACGACTTTCGATCGCTCGTGCCATTCGGGATTCGTGAAAAACGTGAGGTCATGAATCGTGACCACGGTCGGCGTCGATCCTCGATGAGGCATCGAGTAATGCGGCGAGTGCCACACGTCGACATCTCGTGCCGTGCGCGACGTGCCAAGTCGCCACGCCTCGTAGACGAGACGGGCCGGTCGACGCGTCGGTACGTCGGGGACCACGCGAGCGCTCGGCGCAATCTCTGACCAGCGAGCCGCATCATCGACTCGAGTCACGAGGGTGGTATCGACATCCGCTGTCGGCAGCCGACGCGCAAGTTCGACGATGTAGCGTCCCGCGCCAGCGACACGCGCGGGGACTGCGGAGACGTCGAGGGCGAGTTTCACTTCCAACCTTCGACGTGATCGAGGGCGGCGTTGCGCCACGTCAGATTGGCGACCGACATCTGACGCGTTTGACGGGCGGAAGCTCCGTCGTCTTGGTCCATCGCCTGGAGGAGTCCCGTCGCAATGGCGTCGACATCCAGCGGATCTACACGAATGACCTCGTCGTTTGATGTGACGCTCGGAGTTGTCCTACTCACCACCACACGAGTCCCCGCGTGCAATGCCTCGACGGGAGGTAGGCCCCAGCCTTCAGCAAGCGCGACGTACGCAAAGACCGTCGCCTCGCGGTAGAGCCCCAGGAGCATCGATCGCTCGACGGCCCCTAGCACCACCGCGTCACGTGTCGGAACGCCACCCCAACCTTCTGGTCCAACGAGCACCAAAGACCCGAGCCCGCGATGGCGCTGGCGGGCGCGATCGTGCGCTTCAATCAAACGGGTCAGGTTCTTCCTCGGTTCGCGAGTCCCCGCGTACAGCGTGAATGGGCCAGAAACGCCATGGGACGCTAAGAAGTCGCGGACGAGGGCGTCATCGAATGGATGGTCGTCGCGCGCGTCAACACCGAGGCGAACAAAATGAATCCGCTCCTGATCAATGCCGAATCCCGAGAGACGCTCGGTGAGGTTCGGTGACGTCGTGAAGATTCGCAGGTCATCGCGGCGGCGTATCAATGCCAAACGCTTCTCATGAAACGAAATGCCGCGTCGAGTCGCCACGATTGGTTCATCACGCCACAACAGGTCGTGCATCGCGATCGAGTGCACCGCGTCGGCGGCTCCTCCCGCGAAGGGGCCGGCCATCGACGTGGCGTGTACGACGTTCGACTCCTTCGGGACGCCCAGTGGCCAGATCGGCCAGAGCCGCGATAAGAGCCGCACGCCGAAGGGCGCGTTGACACCGCGCAGCGGCAGTTCGTCATCGACCGTGGCCCCCTTGGGCCCGAGGCCGACGACGTCGAGCGACGGATCGGCCAGGTCGTGCAGCCCCGTCGCCAGGCCACGGACGTACGTCGCGATGCCGCCGGGCTGGGGCCGGCTGAGCTGCTCGATCGAGATGGTGATCGTACGCTTCACGACGTCCAGCCTCGCACGACCTCGTGGTACAGCGAGAGGTAGGCCCGCGCCGCCGTGTCCGGCGCGAAATCGACCGCGCGCGAACGCCCGGCCGCCACCATGATCGAGCGCCGCGACCCGTTGGTCCATACCTCTTCGAGCGCGTCACGAACTTCGTGATCGTTGGCGAAGAGGGCCGCGGCCCCCTCCAGGAGCTCGCGGTTGATCTCGGTCGCGCGCGCGAGTGTCGGAACGCCAGCCGAAAGCGCGGCGATGGCGAAAGACGGGAAGCGCGCGCCGTCCGAGAGGTGCATCACGACCCGGGCGTTCGCCAGTGCGTCGCGCGCGTCGTGACGGGCTCGGATCGTGATCGCGAGTCCGCTCGAGCGAATCTTCTGTCCGGCGGCCGTGCTCGCCAACGCCACGACGCGCGAACCGTGTCCCTGCGCGAAGGAAATCAGTTGCGGCGCGAGCTCGACGAAGAGGTCGTCGACGCCCGTGATGTTGACGACGAGGTCGGTGCCGTCACGGGTCACGTCGACGTGCGGCACCGCCGGCGGCACCACGACCACCCGACTTCGGGCCACGCCGAGGACACTGATGACCTCGTGACTCGCGCTACGACTCGACGCGACGAGCGTCGCGCCGCGCTGGACCGCGCGTCGAAGCTGGGCGATGCGCAGATGGGTTCGGGTTTCGCCCCGCAGTGGTCGCAGGTCGTCAACCGAGACGATCAACGGGATGTTGTGCGTCGGTGGCGTGGCGAGTCCGGCCACGTGCAACACGTCCACCGGCGGCAAGAGACCGTCGATCGAGCGTCCGCGACTTCGCCGCCACAGTGGCGACCAGAGTGCGCGAAGGGCGAGGTGCGTCTCGTTGTTCGTGGCCGAGGTGCGCGAGCGAAAGCGCACCAGATCGCACTCGCCGGTGCGGTCGAGCGCGTCGGCCAGATCGGTCATCGAATTGCCCAGCGACTCGAGCGAACCGTCCAGGTCCAGTCCGACGCGAAGGTTCGAGGGACTCACGAACCAAGCCCCAACGTTCGCATCGCGCTCGTCCAGGACGGCCACAACTTGGTGGCCCACCCGCCGAACTCTTCGGTGCTCGTCGCCACGAGTCCGATCTGCTCGTCGGCGTTCAGCAGGATCAGGGCTCCGCTCTTGCCGAAGTGTCCAAAACTCGACGCGGGCCAGTTCCCCATCCAGTGATGTTTGTCACCTTGAATCTCCGGACCGAGCCCCCACGGACACGGTGAGAATCGACCGAAGCCCGGCACGAATCCGCCGAGTTGCGGGGCGTAGGTCGTGATGAGGTGGTCGCGCGTCGCTTTGGTGATGCCGTCCGGTCGGAGCCACGCGACGGCGAACCGGGCCAGATCATTCGTTGAACCGACGACGCCGGTCGACGGTCGATCCTCCAGCCGGGTGCTCGTCATGCCGAAGGCGCGAAAGACCCGTTGTTGCAACCAATTGTCGGCCGTGTTCTCGCCGAGGATCGACGACACGGCGAGGTCGATGCCGTAGTTCGAGTAGATCCGCTGGGTCCCGACTTCGACCACCGGATCGCCCTCTTCGAGTCCCAACCCACTGCTGTGCGAGAGCAAATTGGCGAGCGTCGAGCCGGGCGGGCCGACCGGCTGATCAAAACGTTGTAGTTCCCAGTCGCGCTCGACGCCGAAGGCCAACGACACGGCCATTTTGGAGACCGACGCCCACGCGCGAACCTCATTGAGATCGCCCTCTTCGGCGATCCTCTCGACCAAGCCGTCCTTCAGTGACAAGAGCACCATCGAGGGCGTGCCGGGCCACCCGTCGAGAAGGGAGTTCGTGCTCACAACACCCGATGATACCGAAGGCCCCGTAGAGTCTCGAGGGTGATAACGGTTCTCAGCGGTGGTGTGGGTGCGGCGCGACTGTTGGCCACGTTGAGCGACACGCTCGACCCCAGTGAGATCACCGCGATTGTGAACGTCGGTGACGACCTCACTATGCACGGACTCACGGTCTGTCCCGACCTCGACACGATCATGTACACCTTGGCCGGTCTCAACAACCACCAACTCGGCTGGGGCCTCGAAGGTGAGAGTTGGCGAGTGATGCAAGAGCTCGACGCCCTGGGCGGCGAAGCCTGGTTCCGACTGGGTGATCGCGACCTCGCCACGCATCTCTATCGCTCACAGCGTCTCGCTCACGGCGCCACCAAAACTGAGGTCACCGCCGAGCTGTGCGATCGATTGGGCGTGCGCGTTCGGCTCCTACCGGTCACCGACGACGCGCTCGCCACGTGTTTCGACACCGATCTCGGTCGAATGAGTTTTCAGGAGTACTTCGTGCGCCACCACCACGACGTCGCGGTCAGCGCGATCGACATCGTCGGCGCCGACGAGGCATCGGCGTCGAATGAGGTGCTCGAGTCCCTTCGCGACGCCTCGAAAATCGTGATCGCGCCGTCCAATCCGCTGATCTCCATCGATCCAATACTGCGCGTTCGTGGGGTGCGCGATCTCCTCGAGCAGCGCCGCGACGTCG
>PLRK01000059.1 GCA_003163875.1 Acidimicrobiaceae bacterium
GACTGGCCAGCGACGGCTTTGCGGTCGCGATTCTGGATCTCGACGAAGCAACGTGCGCGCCAGTCCGAGACGAAATAATTAGTTCAGGAGGAAAGGCCATTGCCGTGGGTGTCGACGTAGCAAACGAAGAAGCAGTCGAGGTCGCCGTAACCCGCGTGGCGGAGGAATTTGGGAAGCCATCGATACTCGTCAATAATGCCGGAATAACCCGAGACAACTTGTTGTTCAGACTTTCCGCCAGTGACTGGGATTCAGTGATGAGTGTCCACCTGCGTGGATCGTTTCTCATGAGCCGTGCGACGCAGCGATACATGACCGAGGCCGGCTGGGGAAGGATTGTAAATCTGTCCAGTGTCTCCGCGCTAGGAAATCGCGGCCAAGCCAACTACTCGGCTGCCAAAGCAGGACTTCAAGGATTTACCAAAACCTTGGCAATCGAATTGGGCAAGTATGGTGTCACCGTCAACGCGATCGCTCCGGGCTTCATCGAAACAGACATGACTGCCGACACGGCCAAGCGAATCGGCATGGAATTCGAGGACTTCAAAAATGCTGCGGCGAAACAGATCCCGGTCGGTCGAGTTGGACAACCTGAAGACATCGCCGCCGTCGTATCTTTCTTCGCGCGAGAAGACTCATCATTTGTGTCTGGTCAGGTCATTTACGTCGCCGGAGGACCCTACGGCTAGGGGCATTGCCACCAAAAACACTGATTTCTAGGGGTACTGGACGTGGACGCTACACGAGTGACTTTCAGAGGGTTTGAAGATTTAACGCTCGTAGCCGACGTGAGAGGAAACCTTGACGCGTGGCCTGTGTTGTTTCTCCACGGTGGTGGTCAAACGAGGCACGCGTGGGGCCGGACAGCGGAGACCGTCGCAGCACAAGGTTGGCGTGCGGTGTCGTTAGATTTGCGCGGCCACGGCGAAAGTGATTGGGCGCCAAATGGCGACTACTCATTTACGGCATTCTGCGCTGACTGCATCGCGGTCTGCGACCAACTAGGCCAACCGCCAATACTCGTTGGTGCGTCACTCGGAGGAATGTCGGCGATGCTCGCCGAAGGAACGAGTGATCGAGTGGTGAGTAGTGGTTTGATTCTTGTGGACATCGCTCCCGTCACCAATACAGAAGGTGTCGAGAAAATTGGTGCATTCATGCGCTCTGGCGTCAACGGTTTCGATTCCCTCGAAGATGCCGCTGCCGCTATCGCTGCGTACACGCCTCAGCGGAAACGGCCGTTCAATCCGGAGGGATTGCGCAAGGTACTGCGTGAACGCGATGGGAGGTGGTACTGGCACTGGGACCCAGCGTTCATAACTCGTGAACGTACCGAAGTCGTGGCAAACCGGTTCAAGGGGCTCCTTGACGTTGCAATGAACAACATCACCGTACCCACGATGCTCGTGAGGGGAATGCTGAGTGACGTACTCACGCAAGAGGGCATCGACAATATGGTTGCGCGTCTTCCGGCCGTCGACGTCGTAGAGGTACCTGGGGCGGGACACATGATTGCGGGCGACCAGAACGACGCCTTCACTGACGCCGTGATGTGGTTCCTCGATGAACGCATCCGACCGATACTGCCTGCTTAGGACGTCGTACCAAACTACTCGTGTCTGCGGTTACGAGAGTTCATTCAAATGAACCGCATTTTCAGTGACGTCAACGACTTGCCTGTCAAGCAAATAGTCGTGCTGAAGTAAGTGAGCGATTTCAGCCCTCTCGCAACGAGATGCCGGCAACTCTTCAGCGTGACTTCGTCAATCAATCGCATTCCTGGTCACTCTTCAACCACGCGTCTCTATCAGAGTCGAGGCAACGTTGGCCACCACGATCGAGATTTCCGTCTTGTTTGACCAACCGGCACGAAGTTCGCCAGCCGACAACGCGAAATACGACTGCACTCATCCTCCACGGTTTCGACGAGCTCATGCTCGATTGGTGGCAATTGATGAAATCAGCGCAGGGGATTCAATCCAGCGAGTTCGAGCAAGTCTCGAGACACAAAAAGCGACGGAGGCTGCCCGGAGTGACTTTGCGACACCGTCCCATTCTCGGTGAGAATACCTACGCTCACGAGCCGACGAAGAGTTGCCAGAGGTTCGTAATCGGTGTTCAACGCCTCGGCGGCGTGAGCGACTTCGACCGCCGCAGCCGCCGACTTTGCCGCTGTGCTCGCATCAATGGTTAGGTCGCGATGTGCGAGAAGCGTTGGTAAAAATGCGCGAATTCGTCGCCCGTTCCAGATGGCGTCGACGTCCGTTCCAACTGACTCCAGTACCGCTCCTGCAATAAGTTGCCTTTAATTGCATAGAGGTAACTTCTTCAGAGGAATTCCCCAGACATTACGAGAGTAATGGCGGGCTTACGTTGCTTCTGGGCCAATTTTCGAGCTTCCGCGAGTGATGATCGCCTGGCGTCTTTCTCGTATCTGCGTTGGGTCAAAATGAGAACTCTGCCATTCCTTGCCACGACGACGCTCCGCCTTCATGGCATCTTCCTGGGACAAACCTACGGACTCCTCGTAGCCCGCCATCAATGTACGAAGAGCCATCGCGTCGTTGGCAACGACGTCGCGTGCGACGTCAAAAGCTGTCGACAACAGATCGTCATGTGCCACCACCGCAGTCACTAAACCCATGAGCTGTGCTTGCCCCGCGCCCACGAAACTTCCGGTCGCGCTCATATATCGTGCGTTACGCAGTCCCACCGCTTGGGGAAGCAGGTACGACAACCCCCAGCCAGGTTGTATCCCCACTCTTGTGTGGGTATCTGCAAAATAGGCACGCTCCGAAGCGATAAGAAAATC
>PLRK01000121.1 GCA_003163875.1 Acidimicrobiaceae bacterium
AACGGGATTCGAACCCGTGCCGCAACCTTGAAAGGGTGGGCTGATTCGGTTGGCAAATTACTGAAAGTGCTGATCAACAATATTTTCTCTCCGCTCGAATGATTCCGATTTCAGAATTCGGCATCCAGTGGGCATTAACGTTTTACGCTCGCACGATGTTCCCAATATGAATTAGTTGCCAAATGCACGCTAAGACATTGATTCCTTAGGGATTATTCTCAATCTCTTCAACGAGGGCCAACAATCGTTCGGCGTTCTGGCGCAAACCCGTCCGGTCGGTCTCATTGCTGGTATTTATGCCACCAACTCTTGGTTGTCTTGCGCCGCCGGGAGTGGAACGGGCAACGCCGCCACTCGCGGGACTCGCAATCACACGGAGATCGGCTTTCAGTACGCGAGAAACTTCAGCCGCTCTCTCATTCGTTGCAGCGAGTTCGGAGGCGTCATGCTCCCCCCGCTCTGCCGCCTCAACTCGCTTGCTTTGAATTACTGTGCCAAACAGCAAACCGGCAGCTGCGAAGACAATCGCCTCTATCCCGGTGTAAACATAAGTCAATCTTGTCCACTGGGACTGAGCCGCATCGGATTTGAGAATCATATAGGTCGTAAACACGCCGAATGCGATTACGACTATTACGGCAACAGCCATCCGATATCCCATGAAACGGTCGGAGCTATTTTCAGGGCTCATGCTCGCCTCCACTTTGTAACGGACCGTCCGTACACGAAAGCGACATTTGCGGGTCGTCGGGGGTGGGTACCGCGATTACTCCTGGAAGCCGTGTTGCCAACACCACGGGATCAAGACTGTCCGAAGTCGCATCGATGACGACTTCGCCTAATACCGCTGGCTGCATGTGGCCACGGAGCGTTCGGTCTATCGCCTCGACAACCCAGACATATTGAGGCAGACGAGCAAACGCAATAGCTTCAAGGATGTTTGGATCGATACAGCGTCTGTAAAGGCGCTGTTTGTAGCCGCTCGAAGTAATGGCGTAGCAACGGACAACGAGATTCTCGTCTTCATGCGCCTTCAGAAGTATTTGTGCGCTTGGAACCTTATCGAGAGCTTCTCTTGCCGCGACTAATAGTGCTTCGCTTCCTTGTCGCTCCGCTGCTTCGCCGGTCATCCACAATTTTTCGGGGAGGGGCGCCAGAATGTGCGACCACGCGAAGGTGGATTGTGCAGATTCATCGCGATCATTCAACACATTCTTTACGGTTAGATACGGTCCCCTTCGGTCGTCGTTAATTATGAAACTAACGCCGCCTTCGAGTTCATCCTCTCGCTTGTATCCACACACGGTTACGGCGTGGAGTGCGTCCTCTCCGTTTTCTCGAGGATTTACCCGCATCACAACGAGTACCGGGATTTTGGAGTTCATGTATCGACAACAAACACGCGCAACTTTTGCCTGAATACTTTGCGAGCGGTTCTGCCATTCTGCTGGACGATCCTCTTCCTGCAGATAATCAACTTCGTAGTAAACGGGGGGAAGACCGAATGCGCCCAGAACGTCACTAATCTGAAGCAATGTCAGACCTGTTGACGGAAGAGTCCGACCGACTCCAAGGCCAGGGTCCACAGCGGCGCTGAAGTCGGCGATGGCACGACGGGACACTCCACGTTTGCCGAGATAGGCACTGTGATGACACATCCACGATGCAGCATGCGCACAGGAGCCCAGACGCGCATCTTGCTGGATGAAGGGAACAGCCCGAACCTCAAGCTCTTGACCGAAAAAATTTACGGTCTCCTTGACGGCCGTTCTGACAGAGTGGCGGAGGCTCTCAGGAGGTTTCAACATCGTTCGACCGACAACTCCATGGACCTGGGGACGCACAATCATGTAACCGAGATAGCCGAGTCTCTTCGATCTTTCCGAAGGAGTCTCTATTTCCGACTGAGGTGTTCTCACCAAGTCGATTATGGCGTCATCATCCAGAGGCACACTGAAGAAGTGAATCCGACGCGTTGACTCCTCGAAGTGCTCGAACGCGCGCGAATAAAAGGCTGAGTACTCACTCCGGTAGTCAATGTCCATGTATCGAGTTTCGGTTACCGCTACATATGCTCCCAATTCGCGCGCCACTTCGAGGCACCGATATAACGGCCGGTCGAACCCTATTGGTGGATACTCTTCAGAACCTTCCCTTGAGTACATGAGTTCAAGAGTCCGCCAGCCGTCCTCATTGTCAGGTCCCAACTCGTGAATATCATCGAAAGGGAACGGCGACTCCCACTGTGCAATAGAGACAGTCACGCCGAGATCTGGTTTGGCTAACTAGATAATCGGACGCTGCCCGATTTGGCCGCCGCATCACCTCGTGCTTGAGCCAATTTCGCCAAGTCCGAGTTCTTCCGCGCGCGCTGCTGTGGAGTAAGCAGTCGGTTAGTTTCGCAAAGGCCCAATCCGAGGGACTCAACTCGTCGTGAAACTCTAACGAGCTTTGATTCACCACTCATAGTGTTCTCCATTGTAGTTGGGCTCTCCAATTGCGGGACGGCGGCTTTGGCTCGAAGAGGCAATGGTAGTACTCGAGACAATCTCTTCGCTAGTCCCACATTTCTGCCTTGGTTCGATAGTGTATGTCCTGGCGGTAATGGAGATCTCTCCGTTCTGCTTCGTGGCAACTATCACACAATACGAGTATCGAAGGAAGCGCTGGCGGATGCTCCTCTTGAGGAGTTACGTCGCCCGAATTGTCAAACCAAGGGTCTGCTTCGGAGACGCGTCTACCATTTGAATCACTCGTGAAACGTGTGGGACGGCCATCAAGATGAAGATTCTCGTCGACACGAACGTCTTTATTGCGTCAGAGGACATTTCGCGAGAAAGTGTTCACGTCAATGCCGAACTCGCGACGGAGTTTGTATCGCTTTGCAGGCGGGTTGGTGTCGAACTGTTTGTGCATCCAGCAACTCGCGATGACATCCGACGTACGGACGACCCAGACCTGAGACGTGCGTCTGAGATGAAGCTTCGACAGTGGGGAATGCTTCGAGAATCGCCAACGCCTTCCGATCTGGCTGAGCGAGCCGGTTACGCTTTCCCGCTTTCGGAAAATGACCAATCTGATCTGCAACTCCTAACGGCTCTCGAATCGCGCTCAGTCGATTTGCTGGTAACGGAGGATCGAGGCTTGCTGCGCCGAGCCGCTCGTGCGGGCCTTGAAATGAGGGCAATCCGCCTCTTGGGGTCGATCGATTATTTGAAGCAACTGTTCGGCGAACTTGTCACGCCCCCGGCAGTCGAATCGATTCTCGCATACGAGATTTCACCGGATGAAGAAATTCTGTCATCGGTTCGGGATGAATACACGACTGTTGAGGATTCATTTGACACCTGGTTCGACAAGGTTCGTGGTGAGCACCGCGAGTGTCGAGTGATTCGAACACCGTCGGGTCCGATTCAAGGACTGGCCATCTATAAAACTGAGGTCGATCATCCGTTTGACATCCAAGGGAAGACTCTCAAGATTTGCACTTTCAAAATTGCACCCGATGCTGTCGGTGCGAAGCGCGGTGAACTGTTATTGAAGGCGACTTTGCAATACGCCAATGCAACTGAAATGGAAGCTATCTACGTAACGCTCTTTGAGCATCACACGGGGCTCGCCAACCTTCTAGAGCGATTCGGATTCGCCCAACTCGATGAACGTTCTTCGCGAGGAGAGATCGTCTACGTGAAATCCTTGCGCCCTGTCGAACTTGAAGAAGAACTGAGCCCACTCGACTTCCATATTAAATATGGTCCGCCTGCACTAAAAGTCCGTCGGGCATTCGTAGTCCCCATAAAACCGGAGTATCACGACATTCTCTTTCCGGAGGCCGCCATTAGGCCGACCATGTTCGGGCCCGAGCCATCAGGAAACGCAATCTTGAAAGCGTATTTGTGTCGGTCACCCACCACCCTGCTCCGAGCTGGCGACGCGCTTCTATTCTATCGTTCCCATGATTTGAGTGCGGTGACGGCGATTGGTGTTGTCGAGTCGGCAGACCGGATTTTCGAACCTACTGCGGTACGCGAGCGGGTCGGTTTT
>PLRK01000026.1 GCA_003163875.1 Acidimicrobiaceae bacterium
AAGCGCTCGCTCCACGCAGAGTCCAACGGCAAATTCCTCATTGAGGCAGGGGAACACGACGGTGACTCCGGCGCCGTGAAGCAAGTCCTTGTCTTCTCGGTGGAGAGGTACTACCGGTGTCGCGAATTCCCTCGAACGGACCCGTGACAAGACACGCGGTCGTTCTACGTAAAAAGTCTCGTTCAGGGTTTCGAATTCGCTTGAGGGCTTAGTGAATGTCATCGCTTGACATCCAAAACTCGAATTAGGGCACCAAACACTTGTTCACTCCGCTTCAGCCCTTGCGACGACAATGTTCCCATAATCGGGAGTAATTGTCAAACCGTGGAGATTTGAGAGTGAATACTGAGTGTTTCAGGCAAAAAATTGGGTCAAATTTGTTCCAGGACGACGACAGGACGTCAAGGCTCGCGACTCAGTTCGGCTGATTAGGTCGATGGATCGGACGGTCTTTGCGTGCGCCAGCGACCAGTTCGTGGCTCAACGGGAGGTGATTCCACTGCACTCAGCGTGGTTGTACAGCGACAATCCCGACTCGGTCGTACTTGGTGATCACGGACACAGTGGGTAAGTTGTAGAGTCGTTCACCCGTCAACGTTCTGACGTTCCACCTCGTGACGGTGAATGTCGCTGCCTGGCTTTCCGCCAAAAGCGTGGACCACTACACGTCGACTACTCGCGGTGGTCTCGGTGTGACGAATCATTCAAAGTGATGGTCACGTCGACGCAACTCTTGGTGCTCGGATGTGCCCTCGCGACCGATCAACTCACGCTGGCAAGTACTTCGCAAGAAGCTGGGAAAGGGCAGGGCCGATCCAGGTGGAATACGTCGCATTCATGTGAGCCCAGTCCTGGTAGATCAAGTGACTTTCGCCGGGAGAATCCACGAAGACGTCGCATCGCTTCTTTCCGCAAAACAGCTCACGAATAGGCAGAGTTGCGAGGTGATCGATGCTTGCCACATCACTGAGACCGACCGTCGTCTCTATCGCTTTCACCTGCTTTATGGTCAACTCACAACTCTGTATCGACGAGGTGTGAATCGTTAAGCACGCCTCTGGCGTGGCGGACGTGAAGTAGGGGTAAAATTGAGGAATCTCCTGCATTAACAGTATTTTCGCGCCGCTTGGTGCAAGGGCCTTCACCATGGACTGGAGCTCACCCACGAATTGGATTGTTGAAGGATATTGGTTGTCACTCAACTCAGCGAGCGTCAGGCCTATGGGCACGACGGCTTGTGGCTTCAGCTTATTCGCTACCGCAATTTCGCCGCGCTCCCAATCGCTGCACGCTAGTGAGCCCTGGTCTTTGGTCACGGGACTCACCCAAGGGGCGCACCCGTCTTTGGCCAAGAAGACAACCTTCCACTTCAACAGTTGGCCAGCAATGTTGAACGCGGGGAGCCACATTGACGCCTGGGAGTCACCGAACAGCAGGAGAGTTTTCGTTGCTGTCTTGTCGCCAAACGCGCAGGTTGTTCCAGCAGTCGTGGGCAGCGCCTTGATCGCCGGCGTAAACGCGATGCACGGCCCCGGAATCATTGTGGCAGTGTCATCATTTGCAGCTTGCGTCAACGTCGGTGTCGACGTAAGGACGTTTGGTCCTTGCTTCAAGTTCGAGGACGCGTCAACGTAGGAAATCAGTTGAGACAGAGTTGGGCCCTGCGACACGGTGCCGGCGGTGGACGGTGTCGCGGGGAGCCAAAGTAGAACAATCAGCGAGAGCGCGAACACTCTCACGACGCGAATGGCTCTCTGATTTCGCATAGGCGACACTCTATCTGGCTGAGCAAATCAACTCCCAAGGTGATATCGCAGCCCTAGGACGCAATGGAGCGCTTCTACTGAAGTCGATTCGCCGAGCCGCCTTCACTAGTAGGGCTTGCTAAGGTGCCCTTTACCTTCCTTGAAGGCCCAAGGGATGGAGACTGTGGGAATGAGAACCGCCAAGAACAATATTGCTTGTATCGCGATTGTGCTCTCCGTACTCTCCTTTGCGGGCAACGCCGGAGCATCGTCATCTGACCGCGTGGGCACGAGTGCGCAGGTGGCCGCTGACGTCAAGACGTCGATCTCGACAAAGACGTTGTCGCCGGCAATCGAGGCGATGTTGAAGGAGTTTTCAAGCTCTTCTAGCTACGATCTCACCGGACCCTCCACCTTTGGAACGTGTGATCCTTTCAACTCAGAGGCGCTGGCCTTATCGCCCAAACCATGTTTCGCCGGCAATCTCCACGGCACTAAGACGATCGTCTTGGTGGGGGATTCGAATGTTGGGAACTGGGTGCCCGCACTCAATTTAGGCTTGGCAACAACTCCTTACCGCTTGGCTGTATTTGGTTTCTCAAGTTGCGGTTTAGCAGATCTCCCTTACAATTCTTCATGGGGCAGCCTCTACGAGCGTTGTCGGCAGTGGCACGAGCATGTACCTGTCGCAATTCGGGCGCTCCATCCGGTCGCAGTTTTGGCGGCGTCGGGCGCCGTCGGGACAAACTTCTCCGATTCGGAGTGGGCGACAGGAGTAAAGAATCTCTTCGTCGAGTCAACTCTTGGTTCTCCAAAGACGAAGCGAGTCCTTTTTGGCACGTCCCCATTTTTCGGCGAGTCCGCGGTCACGTGTCTGACAATTCACAGCGATCCTCAGGATTGCTCCCTGCAGTACACGCCGGGCAGCGGATACTACGGGTCAGTTCTCTCTCGAGACAAGCAGACCGCGAAANNGACGCTTATTGACACAAGTAAGTTCTTCTGCGAGTCGGATACCTGCTCCCCGGTGATTGGCAACATTTTGGTCTATTCGGATATTGATCACGTGACCATTGCCTACAGTTCATTCATCTCCCGAGTCATTACCAGCGCGGTCCTTGCGGCATTGAGATAGGGCACCAATTTGAGCCCGTTCCGATCAGATGGACTCGACGCCGTGGACTACCGCGCAGAGTTTCGCCCCGACATACAAGCCGTACGCGCTCTTGCCGTCGCCCTCGTCGTTCTCTACCACGCCAACATTCCAGGGGTGCACGGTGGTTTTCTAGGCGTCGACGTCTTCTTTGTGGTCTCCGGCTTCGTNNTCGCGAACGAGCGTCGCGAGGTACGACATCGATTCCGGGCTTCTACGCACGACGAATCCGGCGAATTCTTCCAGCCGCAACTGTGGTACTCATCGCCACAGTCTTCGCTACGTACCATTGGTTGAGTTTCATCTCCGGCGGCGCAAACGCGGACGACGCGAAATACGTAGCCGCCTTCATCGGAAACTTCCATNNCTATCTGGTGTGGCCCGTGTTGTTCCTGCTTCTCACGTTGCCCTGGAGGACTTTTTCAGTCGTTGCGCGGCTCATTTGCGCGTTATCGCTCATCATCGCAGCCTCCCTCACGTGGTGCATTATTGAAACTCGCCAAAATGAAGTGTGGGCCTTCTTTTCGCCTCTCACCCGGGCGTGGGAGTTGGCACTTGGAGCACTCCTCGCGGTCATTGGCCCGCACTTACGGGGACGATCGCCCCGCCTCGGTCTGGTGATTGCGTCCGTTGGCCTTGGTGCCGTTCTTGTATGTACGTGGATCTACACTTCAGCGACCTCCTGGCCAGGCACCGCCGTCATCATCCCGGTCCTCGGCACGGGGATGATTATCGCTGGAGGTTCACTGCGGGGGGCTGACCGGATCGGTCGGATACTTCGATTCCAACCACTTCAGTGGTTGGGAAATATTTCGTACTCGCTGTATTTGGTGCACTGGCCGGTTATCGCAATCGCCACTCAATACGCAATAGCCCCGTTGCCCTTACACAGCGAAATTGAACTAGTAGCGGTGTCTGTTGCATTGTCCGCAATTCTTTATTACGCGATTGAAAATCCAGTACGACGATCGAAATGGTTGGCGCGCCAACGCCTAGTAACCTTTGCGTTTGGAGCGGTCCTAATTGGGCTCTCATTCGCCACTATCTATTGGCATTTGAGTCACTACTAGATCCCGAAGATCGACGTGAAATCGCGTTGGGACTCGTAAGACGATAGAGGAATGGTTAATGGCACGAATACTCATCATCTCGCCGTACGAACCACCCTCCGACGGCATTGCTAAGCACACCGCTCGCCTCGTCGAAGCGTGGGACGCCGCCGGCCATACGGTCCTCGTTGTCGCGCCGGGTAAGCGACGACGTATCCGCGACGCAACTCCGATTGGCGACAGATCGCGCGTAGCCCGCATTTTGGGTTTAGGATTATCCCGCCGCACGTGGCGCGACATCAGTTCCTTTCGTCCTGATGTGCTGTTCGTTCAATTTGCGATCGCAGCGGTGAACGTCAATCTCTTTTCAGTGATTGGTCTCTGCAGGAAATTCAAGGACGCGCGAGTCCCGGTCATCATCGCCTTCCACGAGCCGAATCGCGAGTACAACTTGTTGGGTCCGATGACGCGAAGTATTTACCGAGCGATTGCCCGAACTACCGATGTGCCCATCGTCTTTTCAGCGGCGGGTCGCG
>PLRK01000116.1 GCA_003163875.1 Acidimicrobiaceae bacterium
TCGATGGCGTTCTCGAGCGGCACCAATCCTTGTTCGAGCACGCCACTAGCGACCATGGCGAGCACTTGTGGTATCGATTCGCACGCCACTGGGTCGACGTTCTCGAGCGCGGAGACGGCTTCGTGCGAGAACGAACCCTCGGGACCGAGATACCCAACGCGCGTCAGCACCATGCAGGGATGCTACTTCGAACAAAACCGCGCGCTGGGCCGACGAGTAAGACGCAATGACGAGGTGTCTACGATTGCTGTGGACCACGAAGAAGGGTGCCCATGGGCCAGCGCATGTTCGAATACGACGAGAGACTCGCGAAGGACGTCTTCGCGTACTGTCTCGAGCGTCTGACGCACCCCGTGCCTCTCGATTATGGCTCTCTCTCACCCGAGCCACTCCCGAGCCTCGAAGGTTTCATCACGGATGACGGTGTCGATCCCAAGTTCGTGCTCGACTTCTTCAGCGACAAGATCGCCCAACACGTCGTGTCGTGCGACTCACCAGGTTTCCTCGCCTTCATCCCGAACGCCCCAACGAAGAACTCACTCTTGTTCGACATGGTCGTCGCCTGTTCGGGACTCAACGGCACGAGTTGGCTCGAAGCGGCCGGCGCGGTCGCGCTCGAGAATCACGCCCTCGAGTTTCTCGGTGGTCTCGCGGGTATGCCCGATGGTGCGGGCGGCACGTTCGTCTCCGGTGGTTCGATGGGCAATCTCTCCGCGCTCACCGTCGGACGCGACGTGGGGCGCACCAAACGGCCCGAGTTCGCACCGCACCAAGTCCGCTTCGCCATCTCCCAAGACGCACACTCCAGCATTGGCAAAGCGCTGCACGTCCTCGGCATCGAGCCCCTGGTCGTCGAATGTGACGACCATCGCCTGACGCGCGCTCGCCTGGAAGCCGCCATGGCGAATGATCCACTTGCCGACAGCGTCATTGGCGTGGTCGCGACCGCGGGCACCACGAACGCCGGGATTGTCGACGACCTCGAGGGATTGGGGTCATTCGCACGCGAGAACGACCTCTGGTTCCACGTGGACGGTGCCTACGGCGCCGCCGCGCTCTTTTCCCCCACCCACCGGCACCTGTTCGAAGGTATTCGCCACGCTGACAGCTTCATCGTCGATCCGCACAAATGGCTCTACGCGCCCCTCGACTGCTGCGCGCTCCTCTACCGTGAACCAGGACTCGCTCGGCACATCTTGTCCCAGCAAGCGAGTTATCTCGACGTGTTGCACGAGAATGATTCCGAGGACCATTACGACTGGAACCCTTCGGACTTCGCCATCCACCTCTCGCGAAGGGCACGAGGGCTCGCCTTTTGGTATTCGTTGGTGACCAACGGCGTGCGAGCCTACGAGGAGTCGGTGCAAGCTACGATCGACATCGCGAACCGGGCCTCGGTCATCATTGACGAGATGGATCACGTCGAGTTAGTGCGACCACAAAGTCTTTCGATCGTGCTGTACCGACGCATTGGTTGGGGGCACGAACAATACAGCGAATGGAGCAAGCAACTACTGCGTGATCAAATCGCTTTCGTGACTCCAACGAAGTGGGAGGGTGAGACCGTCGCTCGACTCGCATTCTTGCATCCCGACACCAGCGAAGCTCTCGTCCGCGAGATTCTTAATTCCATGCGCGACTAAGAATCGCGACGGCGGGCGCTACGGACGGAAGCGTCCGTCGAAGGCCCGTTGTAACTGGCCCTCGAGTTCATCCTCGTGATTGGTCAAAAGCGAGACGTGGCCATCGTCAGGTTTGTGCACCTTTATAGCCGTCGCAAGGTTCTCGCAAAGCCAGCGCCCGTGACTCGCTGGCACCATGAGATCATAATCACCGAACCAGACGAAAACAGGAACCGTGATCGCTCTCGGGTCAAAGCCCCACGGCGCAAAGAACGCCCGGTCGTCGTCGAGGAATCCGAAGTAGCCATCCTCGAACGCCCTGCGACAAGCGAGCGCGAGGATCGTCCTCGCCGACTCCTCTTCGAGCGCAGCTTTATCGACTTCAGAGAGCAAACCGCCGAATAACTCGACGATGTTATCGGCGCTGGCACGAACGAACGCGTCGCCCTGGACTCGCATGTGACTTTCGTATTCTGATCCACCCTCCTTCGCGAGTGCGAACTCCTCGAGGTTCTCGGGCCCCATCCCTTCGGTCCAGTCGAAGTCGACGTCGATGGGAACGACACCCGCGAGCGACCATGCCGCAAGACAACGCGGCGCATCGAGGGCGGCGCACGCGAGCGCGTGAGGTCCGCCTCCCGACCACCCCACACTTACGTAGTTGTTGCGCCCCAACGAGTCGAGAACGAACGCTACGTCCTCGTGTACTGAAGCGACGCTTCGACCTTCATGCCGTGTCGACGCACCGTAGCCCGGACGAGACAGCGTCACGAAGAAGAGCGACGATTGATTGGCGATCTTCTCGAAGTACTTCACCAGGGCCACCGACCCGGGTGTGCCATGATGAAACACAACCGTGAGACCACTGGGCTCGCCCATCGTAGCGATCTCAATGTGGCGTCCATCAGGACTTACGACGACTTGTTCTTGATAACTCATGAGTTCGAACTTATCGTGGCTGTCGGCACCCTACGCTGCACACATGTCCCCCGATCGAATTGTCAGCACGAGCCGCGTCATTCCCGTTTCGCCATCAGCAATTTTCGATCTGTTGGCCGACCCACGCAAGCACGGAACGTTCGATGGTTCGGGCACGGTGCTCGCGATTCGATCCGCGCCGACACGACTCTCGCTCGGTGCGACCTTTTCAGTCCACATGAAGCTCTACGGCGTCAACTACGTCGTCAAAAACAGAGTGGTGGCGTTCAAGGAGAACAAGTGCATTGCGTGGCATCACATCGCTCAATTCATCTGGCGATACGACCTCGAAGAGGTGCCCGGCGGCACCAAAGTCACAGAATCCTTTAACTTTGACAAGCCCTGGGCTTTCGTGATCAACTTGTGGCATAAAGACGACAGCAATCTTCGCGACATGCAAGCAACGCTGGAGCGCCTCGAGAAGGTCGTTACGGCGTAACGCTCAACGTCGTGCCGTCGTCGAGCAATTCGACCCACGTCTGTCCCGGAGTCATGGCGATTGTCTTACCACCCGATGTCTGATAGGTGACAACGTCTGATTTGGACGATCCCCTCGACCAGATACCTTCGACCTCTTTGGCGTCAGTGAAGACATCCGCAACACCAGAGCCCTGCAGGTCCGCATATGAATTGAGCGTCCCAATCCCATTCACGTAATTGACGAACATGACGACGACGTTCTTCGGTGATTCGCGCACGCCAGTACCGGTCACGTCCGCCTTTCCAAAGAGCGTTCGATCCCACGACGCCGAAGTGCTATTCCACGTCCAGGTCACTGGATAAATGCTCGGGAACGGCACCACGAAACTCGCAACTTTGGAGCCCTTCACCTTTTGTGTCGCGCCGCGATACGAGAACAGTGCTGGAGGGGGCGTGGGAGTACCTCCGAAGGCGAAGAGTCGGGGACCTATGCCGAAAAGGTTGTGCGGGGCGTAGAGGTTTGGGTCGCGGAACATCGCGGTGCCCGCCACATCTTCGTCGACGAGTTTCAAACTCGGCACCGTTTCGATGCTCGCGATCGCGTACGGGGCACCTCCCGAGTACGCAAAGATCCCGCCGAGCGGCCACACGACCTGGGTATCGGTAGGTCGAACCGAGCGAACGGGGCCAATTTTTGCCGGTGCTTGCGAATTGAAGATCGCCGCGAGCCGCGTAATCCCACCGTTCACAATCTCTTCGTAGACAAGGTCCGCCTGATCGATTCCCCATTGAGGAAGGGCTTCAGGCGTGTTTTCGATCTTGACCGTGAGAGCCGAACGTGTGAGCGCTGCGCCGCCCGGGTCAGGGAGCCCCGTCAGCGGAGCGATTGGCACCGCCGCAGTCGTGGTCGTCGTCGTCGGGGGTGCGCTCTTCTTGTGATACTGCGTGTACGCAACGGCTCCGGCCGCGACAACGATGACGATCACCAGGAGCAGCACAAACTTTCGCACCACAACAAACTAGTAAACCAACGAGGCATCTCAATCGAGTTGTGCGAAGTGTCAAAGAACCTTGAAGATCACGGTGTGGGGCAAGTGCGTTTCAGGACTCAGATGTTGCGAACCTTCGAGTATGGACCAACCGGTGCGTGCGTAGAACCCCAGCGCACTATCGCGCCCATTGGCCCACACTTGTTCCACACCCAGTGCCCGCAATTTATTTTCGGCGTAGCGTAAAACTTCTGCACCGTAGCCATTGCCTTGCACGTCGAAGTCTGTTGCCATGTAGCGAAGTTGGTAGGTCAATAACGTGTCGTTCACGGGCGCGACGGATGGGAAGAATGATGCGCTCACGACGAGACGATCGTCCACGAAGCCTCCGAAGTGCAGCGATGTGTCGTCGTCATCGCGCGGATCGACGACCGACTTCTCTGGATCGTCACCTCGAAGTACGCGACGACGAAGTTCGTGCAGTTGTAGTGAGTCAACTCGCTGCACGTGAAAGACTCCGCTGCTAGGCAAGCGATCGCACCATCGTCACGAGCGTGATGGACGGGTCGCGTTCCATGACGATCGTTGCACCATTCTCACAAAAACCCATTTTCTTGTAAAACGCTCTGGCGCGAGCGACGCTCGATGTGACGTGCAGAAACAACTCGGGTGCGCCTTGCTCGCGAGCCCAACTGCTCACCGCTTCGACCAATTGATCAGCGAGGCCGCTTCCTCGCGCACGTGGTGTCACGTACATCCCATAGAGCCACCACGTGCCGGGATGTTCCTCATTCATCCCGCCCGACGCCATGCCCGACACGACGCCGTCGAATTCACCGAGGTAGTAATTCCAGGTCTTCGCAGCCCAACGCCATCGAAGCCTCGACCACTTCAACGAGTCCTCGTACGTCGACCCGTACGCTTCAGGCGTGTCCGACAAGGCTTCAAGTCGAATCGCTCGCAGCGCCTTCGCGTCGTGCACGTCCGCCGAGCGCACACGCACTCGATCAACCATCGCTGGACATTCGCTGCGCAACATTTCGCTCTCCCAGTGTCCCTTTGGCGAACTCGTCACGCACGGTGTCGCGGTCGATCATCGGACGATTCTGGCTGAGTTTGGCTTTACCTTCAATGGACGACACGTTGATCTCGATACCGACGATGGCTTTCAATTGCTGGTCAATGTACGAATCCGGTGCCTCATCGACTCGCCACTCGCGATCGCGCCCCGCCTCGAAGTGCTTCGTCAGCGCACGAACTTGCTCGAGTTTCCACGAAGGTTCTTGGTGGAGGGTGACCGTACCTCGCACCTCAGCTGCGAGGTAATTCCACGTTGGCACCACTCTGGGATCATCGATTCGACTGGGATAGTAACTCGGTGTCACGTAGGCGCTGGCCGCGAGAAAAAGGCCGAGTATGTCGTCACCTGTTTGTACCGACCGCCACCAAGGATTCGCCTTGGCGAGATGTGATGAGATGATTTTCCTGTCCTCGCTGACGATCACGGGTACGAACACGCTCGCGAGCCCGTGGGAAGTGGTGACGATGAGGGCCCCGGCACCGGCGTCACGAACGACACGCCACGCGGCGTCTTCATCCAGCAAGAACTTCGAGGGAATGTACATGGCACCATTGTTTCATGATTCCTTGAAGGCTCTACTTTCGAAACGCTAAGAGGGAGTCCAGTCGCTCGAAACTTTCGTTCCAGCCCTCGTCGCCCCCCATCGCGATCATCACGTCGCGATCTTCGACGATGGGATAGGTCGTGAGCAAACTGACGACCGTTCTTTCGTCCATCTGGCGAAACGTGATCTCGCAATACCATTCAATGGGGACATCTTCGAGCGGCGAACCTTTTGGACGAAATTGACGCACGAACTCCTCTGGGTGTTCACTTAGGTCCATTCGAAGTTCGACGTGAAACGGTCTGTGCGCATTGTGCACGGTACCGAATAGCGGATATTTCACGCCATCGGGAGTCTCCATCGTGATCCGATACGGGCCACCTTCTTCGATGTCCATGAAACATTCGACGATCCGAGTGACGTGGGGTCCGTACCACTGGCGCAAGTTCTCCCCGTTCGTCCACGCATCAAACACATCACTGATCGGAGCGAGAAACGAACGCACGAGCAAGGTTTGAGGTGAATCGGCGGCAACTTGAAACGTGACGCGATCACCCACGACGACACCTCCTCGCGATACGCCTACTGTACTTGTCTCACTTCAGTTATCACTTCGACGAGGAAGCCGGGCCGAATAAATTGAGTAACCATCGATGTGGCGAACGAGAAACGTCGCAATCAACGTCGCCGCCATCATCGGGATCATGATGGGAAGCCCGCTGTGCGATAACTCCACGACCAGGACGAGTCCGGCGAGCGGCGCCTGCATTGACGCCCCGATCATCGCGGCTGCGCCGACGAGCGCGAATGCCCCTACGGGCGTACCGGGCCAGAGATGCACCCACGCAGCGCCGAGAAACGCTCCGAGCATCGCTCCCGTAGCGAGGAACGGGGTGAATAGACCACCCGAGGCGCCGCTGCCTAAGGTGAGCGTGGTCACCAGGGGTTTGAGGGCGAAGAGCGCGAAGAATAGTCCGATGCCGCCAGCTCCCAGGAATGCCTCGTGCGCCATGTCCTTGCCGTTACCAAAGAGCTGCGGATACCAGATCCCGATGACGCCCACGACGAGAAAACCAAGCGGCATCGTCCAAAAGATGCTGGCACCTTTCGCTCGGTAATTCGAACACCAACCAATCAATCGCACATACACGACGGCGAGTAACCCGATGACAACACCGGCAAATAACGACCAGATCATGAGTGACTCGCTGAAGCGATACGACGGAATGTCGCGGTAGGTCGCGGTGCTCGGCAAATAGATCCACGCCACCAACGTCGCCACGAGCGAACAGGCAAGCGCCGGGAGCACGGTGGGAAGCGCGAAACTACCAAGCAAAACCTCGGCGGTAAAAATTGCTCCGCCCAGGGGAACGTTGTACACCGCCGCGAGACCCGCGCCTCCCCCGCAGGCGACGAGCAGACGCTTCTGGGCGGGCGACAATTTAAGCCAGTGCGAGAAGACGCTGCCTGATGCTCCGCCCATCAACTTTGGTGCGGCTTCGCGGCCAATTGATGCGCCCATGCCAATGACAATCTCTGAAGCGATCGACGTGAAAAAACTCCGCCGGATTCCAAGTTCGCCGTCGCCATTCCACAACGAATCATCGATCTCAGCACTTTCGTGCTTGAGGTAGCGACGGATGAAATACCACATGACGGCACCCAGCACGCCGGCGAAGAACAACGTCACGACACGGTGTAATCCCGACGTCGACGCCACGGCCCGCTGATAACTCCCCGAGTGAAAGTTGAACGCAACGCGTTCGGACTGCGCAAGGATCCACATCAAGAAATCACCGAAGAGTCCGGTGGCGACGCCGGTCAGGACGACCGCCAACCAGAAGGTGGGTGTTAGCGCGGCTTCTTCTTGCGTGACGTTGGGTTGTTCCATCGCGCCACGTCCCGACGCAATTCGTTTCTTCAAGACCGGAGGAGGGATCCGAATCCGTTCGTTCTCGCCATTACCCTTGTGCTTCATGAGTCTCTCGTCATAGCGAACGGGTCAATCGTAGTCTCGCGAAAATTGAGGACTAGACGACACCTTCGACACGAGATGCGAACGAACGATGATGAAGGGGCGGCGTTATTCATCAATAGCACTAGAAATAATTGGAATCGTGACGATGTCGTGCGTCGGGGAACTCGTCGATCTGGAATCGTCTGCGTATTCGAAAAGTGCGTCATACGCTTTCGACGTCCACGTCTAATTCGAGTAACTCTCGCGGTTCGTCAATCACGTACAACGCGCCGCTCGTATCGAGTTCGTCGTGCGAGCCGTAACCCCAAAGAACACCGATCGGGACCACGCCATGAAACAGCGCCGCGTGCACATCCTGTGCTCGATCGCCCACCATCCAGACGCGTCGACGATCTTGAGGCTGAAAATAGTCGAGCACAAGATTGAGCACTTGTTTTTTCGTCGTCAAGGAACCATCAAAACTGACGCCCGCGATCTTCTCAAAGTAATGCGAAACTCCGAGACGTTCCAACATCTCGTTCGCGAAGTCCACCCGTTTCGCCGTCGCAAGTCCGATTCGCACGCCGCTCCCGCGCAACTTCTGCAACATCTCAGCGACGCCGTCATACAGTCGCGCTTCTCGAACACCCGTCGTAGCGTAGAGATCGCGGTACCGACTGATGACGGACCAAAGATTCTCCTCGTCAATCCCAAAATCTCGAAACGTCTCTTCGAGGGGAGGTCCAATGTGAGCGCGCATCTCCTCATCACTTGGATGCAGACCAATGTCGTCAAGGGTCACCCGTAAGGAATTGATGATGCCCTCTTGCGAATCAGCAATCGTGCCGTCGAGGTCAAAGACAATGTGGGTGGGTGTTGAACGCACGACTCCATTGTTGTCGCTGTTCGTCGTTCCAAGCGACGAGTTCAGACTCAATCTTTTCCAGGCGGACAGCACTTGTACGCACCCAGTGCGTCACGTGTCACCACATCACTTGTACGCAAGGACCTCACCGTTGACGACTATAAAGACACCGTCTTGCTGCTTGGACCATTCGAGAAACGCCAGCGAGATTCGCTCTAGCGTGGCACTCGTCGCAAAGCCATGGTCGATGGCCTGGGTCGCGAAATCACTATGCCGCACGCGATCCGCCCACAGATTGCCCCACCATTGGCGTTCGGGCTCGTCATGGAACGTCCAATTCGACGAGGTCACACGCAAGTCGCGAAAGCCCGCGGCCCTCACCCACGCGGCGAGAAAACGTCCGGCGTTCGCTTCGGCGTAATTCGCGGTCGTCACCCGATGATATAAGTCCATCCACTCGTCGAGCCGTGGGTCAAGAGGCCACCAAACAAATGCCCCATAGTCCGCGTCGCGCACGGCGAGAATTCCCTCTTCGCGCAATACGCGTCGCATCTCCATCAGCGCAGCCACCGGATCGCTGAGGTGCTGGAGTACTTGGTGCGCGTACACCACATCAAAGCGCTCATTGTCGAACGAGAGGTCATAGACGTTGTCCACCGAGAAAACCAAATTGGAAAGTGCATCATTCTCGTGGAGGTGGCGAGCTCTCTCAATCACCTCCTCAGCGACATCGATCGCGTGGACGTTTCCCGGAGTCACAAGGCGCGCGAGGTCGGCGCTGATGGTACCGGGCCCGCAACCCACGTCAAGGACGTCGGCACCCGCAGCGAGATCGGCCAAAAGGAACGCCGCCGAATTTTGCGCGGTACGCCACGTGTGACTGCGAAGGACCGATTCATGATGACCATGCGTGTATCGGTCACTCGTCACGAAGGCGCCTCGATCCATCGGCCGAGCACTAGCGTGTGTGCGTTCTCGTAGCCCAACTTTTCGTAGAACTCAACGACTTGAAGATTCGTCTCGCGGACCATGAGTTGAATTTTCGGAGCACCGTGTTGTGCGATCCAGGACTCAGCTGCGTGCATGAGTTGCGTACCCAACCCTCGGCGTCGGTAGTCGTTCGCAACCGCGAGGTAGTACACCCACCCTCGATGTCCGTCGACGCCAACCATCACTGACGCGACGATTCCTCCCGCTTCGAGGGCGCCGAGCACCGCTGAGGTGTCGCCACCCACGGCGCGACGAAAATCCTCGTAGGGGTCGTTCCACGGACGCGTGAGTTCGGCTTCGCGCCACAGGGCAACCGTCTCGTCGATAAAGCTCTCGTCTAATTCCTCGAAGTTCACTCCAACAGCGTAAATGGAACGCATCGCGCTATTTGATCAAGATGATGATGAGGACGACGGCGAGTGGAATCCACGCGATAACCCAACCTTGCCACGTCTGAGGGCGATAGCCGTAGCCAATCCGTTTCTTGCCGAACCACGGCTTCTTCTCTCGTTGATCTAGCGTGGCCACTTCGGTCTCCTTCCCACAGCGCTGCGCTCTCTCGTTTCGAGACATTAGTTGGATGGAAACTTCCAAACGAATGCATGCGAAAGGTGCCATCATTTATGGTCATGAGATCTTTGAGCGAAGGGACACTATGCGCGTCTTGATCACTGGCGCGGGCCGAGCAATCGGCGCCGCCACCGCCACCGAACTGGCTAACGCGGGCCATCACGTCATCGCCACTGCGCGAGACATTCACTTGCTCGATCAGCTCGACGTAGCGCAACGACTTACCCTCGACGTGACGAGCGACAAATCGATCACTGGCGCACTGCGAGAAGCTGGCGATATAGACGCGGTCATCAACAACGCCGCGATCAACGGCTCAGGTCCGCTGGAGAATTTTCCGATTGAGCAACTTCATCGCATCATTGACACGAACGCGGTGGGTCCACTCCGACTCCTCCAGCACGTATTACCCGCGTGGCGAGAGCGTCGCCACGGCGTCATCGTCAACGTGAGCTCGGTTTCGGGTCGAGTATCGACGCCACTTGATGCACCCTATTCAGCGTCAAAGTACGCCCTTGAAGCGATTTCAGAGGCGTTGCATTACGAACTTGGACACTTCAATATCCGAACCGTCATCATCGAACCTGGCTACATCGCACCGGGAATGAAAAGCATCGAGAGAGACAATTCGAACGCCGCCTATCACCAACTGAGAGAGGAACTCAACGGACTCGACTCAAAAGTGACGGGGCCTCAGGGTCGAACGGGACCCGACGTTGTCGCACGGGCCATCCGCGCGGCTATTGAAGACGAACACACGCCGCTACGAGTACCGGTCGGCGCGGACGCCGAACTAATTCTGGCGACGCGCTCGCAACTTGGCGACGCCGAGTTCGAGTCGCTCATGCGTGCGACAATCGGTCTCACGTGGTGAGCCGCTCGCACTGAGCCCTTGAAGTAGCTCTGCGTTCATGGAGAGAACTAGTGGCGCAACATCGCGATGCGCTCGCGCACTTGGGGCCAGTCGCTGCGCACGACAGAGAACATTGCGGAATCTCGGAAAAGACCCGCTTCGCCTCGTACAAGCGACGGCTGCCATTGTCGCAGTACTCCTTCGAAGGTCGCGCCGAGACGCGAGATGGCCACCCTTGATCGCTCGTTGCGAGCGTCAGTTTTCAGATCGACCCTCGCGACATCCCACGTTTCAAATGCGTACTCGAGCATGAGGATTTTTGCTTCGGTATTGATGCCAGTTCTTTGCGCCGCTGGTGCGAGCCATGTGCCTCCAATCTCGAGCGCGAAGGGGAAAACTCGCTCGGGGGCCCAGCGAAACGTCATGTAGCGCGTTGCACCCACCGCCTTGTTCGTCGCCACGTCGACCTGCGCAAAAGGAACGACCTCGCCCGCATCCCAGTCGCGTAATAACGCCTCCACATAGTTTGTGACGTCTGGCGCGCCATCTGGCACCGGTGTGTAGGTGAACGTCGAACGATCACCACTACTGGCTTCTCGAAGATCGTCAACGTGCGCGGGCGACAGGGGCACCAGACGAACGCGACGTCCCGACAGTTCACCAACTTCCAATCGCTGCGCCACTGACAGATTCTCCCATAGCTGTTGCCCGCGGTGACGTCGATCTCGTCACCGAACCTTCACCGCGATCGCTCGATGATGCGCTCGAGCGTCGCTCGACCCACGTCGTAGTAACTCATGCGACCCTGCTTGCCCAACTCGGCAAACATCAAGGAGAAAAGTACTGCCCATCCGAGCGAGCGAATCATCAGTGAGGGATCGATATCGCCGTAGGTTGCGGTAAAACTCTCGTCCAAACCACCTGGCAGCAACATCAAGGCACCCGCCAAGTCCGTCGCTGGATCCCCCGAACATAAGTCACCAAAGTCGATGACGGCGACGAGCGAGTCATTGTCAATGACGACGTTGGCCGGGTGCAGATCGCCGTGAATCCACACGGGAGTTCGGAGACCGTCAGCCTCATCCAGAGAAGTCGTCCATACTTCGCGAAGGATTCTGCCATCGAGATCCGAGGGGAGATTCGCCATCCTTTCTTCGAACGTCGCAGCACGATCGCGAAGTGAGACGCTGCGAAACGGATTGATCGGCGCGTCGGAAGGGGAAGGAACGTGGAGCGAACGAAGGAACGCGCCCACCTGCCGCGCAATCGTGGCGAAATTGCCAACGTGCGCGACATCCGCCGTCACCCCCTTGAACCACGAGGTCACCGTCCAACACGACGGAAATGCCGTGGTGGGCGACCCAACGCGAAGTGGAATCGGAATCGCTGCAGACAATCTGGGCGCCAGCTCAGGCAACCACTTGATCTCGTTCTCGAGAGACGCTACTGCGACCTTTCGCCGTGGAAGACGAACGAGATACTCCTCACCGAGTCGCCACAACGAATTGTCGAAGCCTTCGTCGAACGATCGAAGTTCGAGTCCGCAAAGGTCCGGCATCTGCTGATCGATGAGGGATTGAACGAATCGTTCATCGACGTCAAACTCCGCTGGAGGCCAAGGCACCATTCAAGGGTAACGTCACCACGTGACGTCGAAATGTATAAACGATTAGTACGGCTCCACTGGTGGCTCATCATGCTGGCGCGTCCCGAGGCGAAGGCTTGCCGATTGACCACGTGAGCCCGCAGGCACGGCGCCGGTGACTCCCGCAAGTCCGAAGATCGGCATGTTGGCGTACACGGTCTCCACGTTCTGATCGGAGAGAAGGATCGTCTCGTGATAGATGCCAACCGTGCCGTTGGCGCGCACGCGCCGATTGAACCTTCGCCACGCGGGCAAGTGTTCATTGTCAGTTGCTCGTGCGTACTGTTCAAGCTTCTCGAACGACTCCCAGTATTGCCAGACGAGAATGACGCGACCGGAAACCAAGGTCCGAGGCTTTCCTACGAGTCCCAAACTTCGGTCACGTTGCAGCTCGATAAGCATTCTTGGCATCGCCACGAACACTGGCAGCCATTTCCAGATTTGCCACACGCAATTGATCCTCATGCCGATGAGAAAGAGCACGGTGCCATCGGCACCCACGTCGGCGGAGAATCTTCCCTTGTTGATCTTCGTCATGCGCGAATACTAACGAGGACGTTGCTCCTCATGTAGAGAACGGTTGACTACCACGTGACACGAACTTGTAGAACAAGTGTCCACGGGTGTGTCCATCGATTGCGTTACACAACGTCTGACATGAAGAAGGCGTTGCCATCAGGGTCGACCATGGTCGCCCCCGACGCCACCCACGGCATCAACTCGGGTTCAGTCATAAACGAAACGCCAAGAGCATGAAGGCGTTCATAGTCGGCGCGCACGTCGTTGGACGTCACGTAGATATTTGTCCGCTTTGGTGACTCGGGCGACGCCAACTCCATGTCGTAGAAGTGACTCAAACCGAGCACAATCCCAGTCGAGTGGCCCACTGGGGCCACGGCGAGGAAGCGGTACTCCTCGCCCATTTGATGGTCAGAGCGGACTTCCCAGCCAAGGATGTCGCGGTAGAACGCCGGAGAACGTTCAAGATCGCGGACCACCACGACGGAGGCAAATAGATGCACAATTCCCCTTTCATGACAGCGGTTGCAAAGGCGGCTCAATGGGACCATTCCTCCACGACAGGCCGTGCCGCGGCGTCAACGACGACGATCGGCCTCAGCTTGACGACAATTCAAGAAGGCAGCGTGTCGTGTCTACGATGACTGCGTGCGTACAACCTGGCAACGTGAGGTCTTCGAACGCTCGGCGGCGACGCTGCGCGATCACGCGAATCCTGATAACGCCATCGCGATGCAGGCTTATATGAAGGACGTCGCACCCTATCTCGGCATCCCCTCCGGTGAGCGCCGTACAGTATTGCGCGAAGCATGGCGAGATCTCACTCCTCCTTCGAGCGACGAACTCGGTGAAGCAAGCCTCTTATTGTTTCAAGAGGACGAACGAGAGCTCCACTACGCGGCAGAAGATTTGATCGCGAAATTCATTGCCCTCACCGACGAGTGGTTTCTCGTCGAGTACGTCGAACCGTTGCTGACCTTCAAGCCGTGGTGGGATACGGTTGACGGACTGGGCTCGGTCGCCGTGAGCCCTTTGTGCTGGCGGTACGATGCGAACGCTCTCGTGCGCAAATGGTCAAGGTCAGAGAATCTTTGGCTCAATCGTGCCGCAATTCAACATCAACGGGGCTGGCGACGCGACACTGACGTGGCGTTCGTCCTCGAACTCTGCGCCGCGCACGCGCACAGCTCCGAGTTCTTCGTCGTCAAGGCCATTGGATGGGCGCTGCGCGACATCGCGCGCTTGGACCCAGCGTCAGTGCGACGCTTCGTGCGTCAACACCCAGAACTCGGCAGCGTCGGCGTTCGAGAAGCCAAACGCGGACTCGGCATACTTTGAAGGTCTTATTTGTTCAACGATGAACGTGCCGCTTCCAGTTGCGCCCATTCGTCTCGTTCCATCCTCCACAACAGTGCCTGTCCGGAACTCGCCGGGACGCTCTTGTCCTTGGGTATTCGTGCGACTTGATGAAACCCGAGATGTCGAGCCACGGCCGTGCTCGCGGCATTGGCTTCATCCATTTGAATTTCTACGACGCGAAGGAGGGGCAAATGATCGAACGCTGCGCTCGTCAAGAGTCGCGATGCCCGGGTGGCGTAGCCGACACCAGTGCGGCTGGTGCGAACCCAGTACCCGATGCCCGCAATTTCAGGTCCACTCATCGAGTAGATGTTCGCTGCGCCAATGAAGGAGCCATCGAGTTCATCGAAACTGAAATAGCGCCAGTCCTCATCTTTCTCCCAGGCCTCGTCAAAATCCTTTATGAGTTCGCCGAAGTTCGTCACCGGGATCTCGTGCTGGGCCCATAGGAGCCAGTCGTGAAGCTGCGCCCAACTTTCCGTCATGGCTTCCGTGGCGACGTCACGATGTTCCAAAGAACAGCGACGAAGTTGAATGGCACCGTCGCTCAGACTCGGTGGAACTAAAGACATGGACCCGTCACTCTCGCGCTCATCGTTGCTCCGATTCGCTCCCAACATGTGTGCTAGTTGAGCGCGCCAGCTAAGTCCTCGAGTAAGTCCTCGACGTCTTCAATACCCACACTCAATCGGACGAGACTCTCGGGCAATTCGAGGAGTGACCCTGCGGTCGAAGCGTGAGTCATGACTGCGGGAAGTTCGATCAGACTCTCCACGCCTCCGAGGGACTCCGCCAAGGTAAAGACCCTTGTCGACTCGCAAACTTTTCGCGCCGCACCCGTCCCACCCTTCATAGTGAAACTCACCATGCCACCGAAGTCGCTCATCTGCTCTTTCGCTACGTCGTGTCCTGGATGAGTCGAAAGTCCAGGGTAGATGACCCGTTCCACCGCTTCGTGCGTCTGCAGGAAAGCCGCGACCGCACGCGCGTTTGAACAATGTCGATCCATCCGCACCCCCAAGGTCTTCACCCCACGCACTAACAGATAACAATCAAGTGGACCCGGCACCGCGCCGATCGCGTACTGATGAAATTTCAGTGTGGAGGCAAGTTCATCATCGTTGGTCGCGACGAAACCCCCGATGACGTCGGAGTGGCCCCCGATGTACTTGGTCGTCGAGTGCACCACGACGTCAGCGCCCAAATCGAGCGGTCGTTGCAGATAAGGGGTCGCGAACGTGTTGTCGACGACCAACAGTGCCCCGTTGTCGTGGGCGGCGTCACTCAAGACGCGAATGGACGCCACGTTCAGTAACGGATTGCTCGGCGTTTCGACCCAGAGCATTCGAGTGTTGGGGCGAAAGGCGTCTCGGACTCGGTCGACGTCTGAAAGCTCGACGCATGTGACGTTCACGCCCCAGTCGCCGAAGATTCTCGTGAGAAGCCGGTACGTGCCGCCGTACGCGTCGTTACCCAGAATGACGTGGTCACCCGGCGCGAGCGTGCGCAAGAGCGCATCCTCGCCGGCGAGGCCTGAGGCGAACGCGACGCCGAACTGCGCGTTCTCGAGGTCGGCGAGACAGTGCTCGAGGGCAGCTCTCGTTGGATTGTCAACTCGCCCGTAGTCGCTGAATCGGGGTACCCCGACACCATCTTGCGCGTACGTGGACGTGAGATACACGGGTGGGTTCACCGCACCCGTCGACGGATCGGGTTCTGATCCCACGTGAATCGCCCTCGTGTTGAAACCACTCACCGTTCGCTCCTTTGTTCCAAGAACCCGAGTACGTCACTTCTCGTCAGCACACCCACCGGATGCCCTCCATCGAGCACGAGCACCCCCGCGGTCGAACTCAACCTTTGGGTGAGCTCGGTGATGCTCATACCCACCCCCACCATTGGCATGGGTGCGTCCGCGACGTCCTTCACGCGACGATCGAGCACGGACGGATCTCGTGTGGTCGCTTCAAGAAGACCCAATTCGCTCAACGAACCCGAAACCTCCTTCGCGGCGAGGGGTAGTTCGTCAGTGACCGTCACGAGAAGTTGCGATACGTCGTTCTTGCGCATCATCGTGATCGCGTCACGAACCAAGACTTCTTCGGTCACAAGCACCAGATCGGCCAAGCCTTCCGCCTGACGACGCACTTTGCCCGCCAACACGTCACCCGCATCCATCTCGCTGTGCGGGCGAAGAAAGCCCATGTCGGTCATCCAATCGTCGTTAAAGACTTTCGATAGGTAACCGCGACCCGAATCGGGAATCAACACGACTACGACGGCGTCTGTTGAAAGTGGTGTCGCCACCCGAAGAGCGGCGGCGACTGCCGTGCCCCCCGAGCCTCCAATGAGGATTCCCTCTTCCCTCGTCACTCGCCGCGCCATCTCAAAGGCGTGCGCGTCGGTCACGGCGACGACTTCGTCGACCAGCGAAGGATCGTAATTCGCTGGCCAAAAGTCCTCGCCGACACCTTCGGTGAGATACGGGCGACCGGCGCCCCCTGAGTACACGGATCCTTCAGGATCCGCGGCGATGATCTGAACGTTGGGGTTTTGTTCCTTCAAGTACCTGCCAACGCCACTGATCGTGCCCCCGGTGCCAGCGCCCGCGACGAAGTGGGTGACGCGACCTCTGGTCTGCTCCCAGATCTCGGGACCCGTTGTCTCGTAGTGGGCTCGTGGATTGTTGGGATTCGAATATTGGTCCGGGCGAAAACTATTCGGCGTCTCTCGAGTGAGACGCTCAGCAGTTGAATAGTACGAATCGGGATGCTCGGGCGGCACCGCCGTCGGACACACGACCACCTCGGCACCATAGGCGCGAAGGACATCAATCTTCTCGGGAGCCATCTTGTCGCTCATGACGAAAATGCACTGATATCCGCGCTGCGCCGCAACGATGGCGAGACCAACGCCAGTGTTGCCACTCGTTGGCTCAATGATGGTCGAACCTGGCCCGAGAAGACCGTCTCGTTCCGCTGCTTGGACCATCGTGAGCGCGGGGCGATCTTTCGAACTACCTCCAGGATTCGTCGTCTCCAACTTGGCGATGAGCGCACACGCCAGTCCCGATCCAACTCGTGCGAGTCTGACCATCGGGGTATGCCCGATGAGTTCTAAAGGGCTTTGTGCCACGTCCATGTCTGTATGGTCCATCGCGTTCCGTTTCTACTGTTCGTCCGTGCCTGGCGGTGGCCGTTTCCCCTTCGTACAGCACTCTAAGGGACGCGACGGATCAGCACGAAAGAAGTGAAGAGACCCGCGACTCGCATGGATTTGCTTAAAACGCGGACACCGAGTCTACGACGTTTCGAAACGAGTCACGAAAGAAAAAGAGATGGCCTCCCGGAAATGTCCGAAGCGTTGCCGAAGGAAGCTCCCTCGTCAATTCCTCTGCATCGCGCAACGGCGCTAGACGATCGCGTCGCCCGTGCAGCACGAGCGTTCGTGCGGCAATCGTTGACAACGAATCTGCACAACCGTAGGCCCACGATGCGGCGCGCTGCGCTTCAAACGCCTCCATTGATTGCGGATGGCTCCCTTGCGCGAGACCAGTTCGGCGCAGCAACAGCGCAAGATGCATGGCGAGTGGCATCCGACGTCCCTCCCGTGTTTTATAACCCGCGCTGATCAAAACCAAGTCCCTTACGCGCTCAGGATGCTGCGACGCCAACTCGAGGGCGATCTTTGCACCCATGGAAATTCCCACGACTCGCGCGTCACGAAGTGACAAGACGTTCATCAGCCCTATGACGTCATTGGCCATCATTGGTATGGAATAGGGTCCCTTGGGGCTCTCGGTGCGACCGGCACCTCGATTGTCAATGACGACCACTTCGAAATGACGCGAAAGTCGCAGGGCGAGAGTTTCTACTTCAGAAACGTCGAGCGCGAGACCCAACAACAAGAGCAGCGTTGGACCATCGCCACTGGTCTCGTAATACATCGAAAGGTCGCCTACTTGGACCTGTGGCATGGACGGACCATACCACTGCGCCCCTCATCGAAGTCTCACAACCACGATGAGACGTGCAGGACGGCTCAGGAGACGAGAAAGATTGCGAAGCCGTCGTAGCCTTTGCTACCGACCGTTTGCACGACCGTGCCACTGAGTCGCGCCTCGCCGGCAGCTCGAGCCAGGAACTCTCGCACACCCTGGACTCGTTCGTCCTTGCTCTTTGGATCGATCACTTCGCCGTCTCGAACGACGTTGTCGGCGACGATCACCGTCCCGGTTCGCGAGAGGGCAAGTGACAACTCAAGGTACTGGGGATAGCTCTCTTTGTCCGCGTCGATGAAGATGAAATCGAACCGTTCGGTGCCTGCATCAAGCATCGCACGAAGCGACGCCACCGCGGGACCCACGCGCACCTCGACCTGAGTCGCGAACCCCGCCCGATCAATGTTCTTGCGAGCAACTTGCGCGTGATGCTCTTCGAGTTCGAGCGAAATCAACTGTCCGTCTGGAGGCAACGCGCGAGCGAGCCAGATGGTGCTGTAACCACCGAGGGTTCCGATCTCGAGGATTCGCTTCGAGCGATGACTTGCGGCGAGGACTTCAAGAAACTTTCCCTGATTGGGTGCGACGTTGATCTGCGGGAGACCCCCCGCATCACTGTCGGCGAGCGCAGCGTCGAGTGTTCGATCCGACAGCGACAGCAGTTGTACGGCGTACTCGTCAACCTTCTTCCAGGTACTTTCAGGCATAATGACAGTCTTTCAGAGTCGGCGGCGCGAGAAGCGAGAAACTTCTCCGTAAATTCTCAAGGTCCGCTATTTCAACAGAGTTTGTTCAGTCCGCTCGTCGTGAGCATTGTGCGTAGGAGATCGTCCTCACTTGCATTCGCGGCGAGAGACTGCGCCGTCGCGGCGACGGTGAACGACATTCCTTGGGCGGGTGGCGGAGTTTGACCATTGTTCAACACACCTTGCAGCGCCTGGGTGTACGCGGACGACACCACGCCGTGGTAGCAATTGATCGAGGAGCGCACGCCCTTCACGTTCTCCAAGACGTAGTGGTACACGCCCTGCGGGTAGCCCGGCACCGCGGAGAAAATCCCGTTGCACGCGTCGAGCGAGGAAACCGGAACGGTGGTGCCGTTCATCGCGACGTTGTCGTAGATGCCATAGCCGTCAAACGCGAAACCCAAGAGCACGGGTTTCTTGGACGCGGCATTGTTTTCTGTAACGCCCGTGGTCGTGGTACCCGAGGTTGACGTGATTGACGCGACTGACGCCGTCCCGCCGGTCGCGTAGCTGACGAGACACGACGGGAGCCCGTGGTAGTGATATTGGCCGCCTGGTCCGGGGTGCCCATCGCAGTCGTCGATGAACGACGCCGAGATTCCATTCTGCGTAGCGATGAAATTGTCACTCGTGGCAACCGTGGCGTGATTGGCTTCGTAAGGGTTATACAGCGCGGCACCGTTCAACATGATGCCGATTGGTCCTTGATTCGCCGTCGTCACTTTCTTTGAATACTTGGGCGTCAGGGGCAACACGTAGTCGTAGTTCTGGTCCTTCAGAATCGACGCCGAGGCGATGACCGACGCGCCGGACGCGCTCACCGCTTGAGCGTTCGACGGCACCGCGTAATTGGTAGCGATGAAATTCGACGAGGGCAGGCCATCGGATTTATAGGTCCACGATCCGTCGCCGATAGTCGCCGTGACGTTCGTATCCCACTTAGCAATTTTCACGGCGGTCGCCTCGCTTTGGGCGCTCGCCGCGCTGTACTTTTGGCTCGCGCCGACCGGTGACACGCCGAGCGCGAAACACAAAAACGCTCCGGTGCACGAAGTGAGTACTGCGACAACCCGTCGAAACTGAGTTCTCATGTCATTCTCCTGAGGTACGTGGTAGTGACAGAATAATCTGCCTCACAATTCTGCCCCGACTCGCGAGATCGCTCACTACATTGAGAACGTGCCCACCAACCGCGTCTATCTTGAGCAAGGCAAACGTTCCACCTTCGCGATCTCGCTCGATTGTCCTGGCTGGTGCCGGCGAGCTGCGACACCCGAACTCGCGATCGAAGGGCTCGAGCACTACCGTCAGCGCTATGCCTGCATCATTTCAGGCTCGTTCAAACCAGGTGCGCTCGAGGTCATAGGTACGGTGCGCGGAACTTCGACGACTGACTTCGGCGCTCCAGACGCACTCGGCGCGTGGGACAAGAATCCGGCGACTCCGGTCCAGCGACGTCAACACCTCAAGGTGTTACGCGATTGCTGGGCGTACATCGATGGCGTTGCGAAGAAGGCGCCCGCGACGCTTCGAAAGGGCCCACGCGGAGGAGGTCGTGACCGCGACGCCGTACTTGAGCACGTTCGAGAGTGCGAGCGCAGTTACGGCAGAAAGATTGGCGTACGGGTCGCCCCACGAACACCGTGGAGTGACCAGCGAATGGCGATCGTGCGCGCATTCGAAGAAGGGGTCGAAAACCAAAGTTGGCCCCAGGATTACGCCCTTCGAAGGATCGCCTGGCACATCACTGACCACGCATGGGAGATCGAAGATAAGAGCGAGCTTTGAAAGACTTGAGAACGTAGCCTCATTATCATGACAATCCGCTGGCTCACGGTGTTTCTCGACTTCGCCCCCGAGCAATTCCAGCGAGGCGTCGCTTTCTGGCGTCAAGTGACAAGTAGTTCGCTGTCGCCACCCCGTGGCGACCTCCAGCAGTTCGCCACGCTGCTTCCACCCGAAGGCGACGCGTACCTGCGCGTCCAGCGTCTCGACGATGGAAGAACCGGGTGTCATCTCGACCTGCACTGCGAAGACGCCGAGAGCATCGCCAACATCGCACTCACCGGTGGGGCAAGAACCGTGTCGCAACGAAAGGGATTCTTCACCATGGTCTCGCCAGGGGGCTTCAGGTTTTGCGTCGTCACCCACCAAGATGAACACCAGCGACCACCGGCGCTCGAGACGGTCGCCGGAAACCGAAGCATCGCCGACCAATTGACGATCGACTGTCCGCTGCACCTTTTCGATGGTGAGGTGCACTTCTGGCAGTCGTTAACGACGTGGCCCGCGCACAGGGGTTCACGAGCGCAGTTTACTTTTTTGGAGCGACCCCCCACCATGCCGGTGCGACTGATGTTCCAACGAATTGAATCCGATGAAACTGAGTGTCGAGCGCATCTGGATTTTGCGTGCGACGATGTCGCCATCGAACGTGAGTTCCACGTGTCCTTAGGGGCAACAGCATTGCGCGAAAACGCAGACTGGTCGACGATGGCTGATCCCGGCGGGATGCAGTACTGCCTAACGCGGCGCAGTCCAACGACTGGAATGCTCTAGGGCGAGTCCCCTCACGCCGGGGATCGCGCTATGAGTTGACGAAGCTGTCGATCACTGGCTGTGGCGAGCGATGCACCCGAATAGCGGTCGTCGTGCGTCACGTCTTTGGCGGCGGCGACGGGGGGCAGTGGCACATCTTCGTCAACGTCAATTTCGAGTTCCGCCAACACGAGACCCACGTGACGTCCGTCGAACACATCAATCGCAAAAGAGTGACCCTCGTGAGCGAAACGATGACGCGTCTTGCGTAGCACTTTCGCCTCAAATTGCGCGATCAAACGAAATTCTTCACCGTTGAGATAGATGGTGGTGGTGTTGACGTACTCGGGATCCTCGATTCTTCTGCGGACCTTCTGTGTGAGTTTCCAGGTGGTCGTTGCATCAGACGAGATCTTGCGAAGCCGAAGTGTCGTACCCGTGATGTAATGATCGGTGATCTCGGCGCTGTACACCGCCTGAGGAGGCACGAGTGACAATAGCCATCGCCGTTCGCGTTCCGGACGAGCGTACTTTCCTTCGCCGGGTATGCGATCAATCGTCATCATCACGACTCGAGTGACGCCGTCACCGACGTCCGATCGACACAGGCGACTCGCCGCGCCGCGCTACGCCTTGCTTCATCGGTCGCCGCCACTTCTGGCGAGATCACGTTGCCCACGAACGATGATTCTAGGGACGAGTCATCGGTGCGAATGGGGCCTTCAACACGGCGATTTAGTACGTTGCCCGTCGACTCATTGAAGCGACGCCGTCTCCGCGCAATCCCGATTTCTCCATCCTTCGACCCGTTAACGCCAGCGCGAGATCGCTCGCGCTCCCCTCGACGAGAAGCCCCTCACCCGAATGCCACTCGAGTTCAGGACACGAAAACGAGAGTCCCTTCGTCATTCGTGGTCGAACGAAACCGCGCGATGCTTTCGGTGACACGAGAAAGTCGAGAGTTCGACGCAAGGCCTCGGGTGAAACTTCAATTGTCCGCTCGGTCGGCACGCTTACGTCGAGCCCGTGGACAATGATGTCCGTCATCGGCGCGTCGGGTCCGAGTCCAGGAGGCGTAAATCTATTCGTCGCGTTGTCGCGCAGCAATGCGACGATTTCCTCGTTCGATCTCGCCGGTTCTCGTCGAGCGAAGTCATTCGAGATGCGATTGAAATTACCTCCCGTCTTCACGAGACTCCACACAATTTTGGGCGCACTCACCAAGAAGGGCATGGTGAGATGTGTCGCGACGTGACGCACCGTCCAGCCGCGACACAGTGATTGTGTCTCCCATTCCTCGTCAGTGAGACCATCGAGACACTGCGCCACTCGTCGTCGCTGTTCGGCGATTAGATAAAATACGTCGGTCATGGCGAAAATCTAGTCGAGCCATCTTTTTTTCGTCCAAGATCAAAATTGCCATGGCGATCTTCTCCGTTATTGGCTTGACCTTCAGCTACGACAAATCGAACGACGACAACCATTCGTGCGCGATTCCAACGTCTCCGACCACGTCCAACGCCGACATCGCTAAACGTCCGTGCAAGACCAGCACGACATCTGAGCTGCTTCCGGTCAAGGCCACGTCGTGCGCGCCCGGCGCACCTACGAACCATGATTCTGGCGCGTCGTTCGCAACAAGGCTGATTCTCGCGTCCGTGGGTAGCGTCATGAACTCGCGCTGCACGAGGAGGAACTCAGCGACCCCATCACGCGCGATATCGCGATCCAAAGCTGGCGCGGCCCCGAGGGAATTCTGGACGTCCCAAAGATGGATTGCGGCTTCCTGGACCTGATGGCGCTCGACCGCGAGGACAGTTCGCGGCTCTCCCCACCACGTCCAACAGCGAGCCTCGGGAACGGCCTCGGCCATCGACTTCAGCAGAGCCTTCGTGTGGTTCTTGAACCACACGACCAACAAGTCGTCGGTGACGTCGTCGACGGGGTGTTGGTGATGCGTATTGGGCGATGCCTCCTCGATGATCTTGGCCCACGTCGCGTGCACGGACCCAATGTGAAACACCAGGTCACCGAGCGTCCACTCAGGACATGAAGGTACCGGTAAGTCAAGCTCGTTCGCTTGAGCCAACCTCGCTATGTGCTCACTAAGCAGGGCAATCTCTGAGCGATAATCCACCAATGACCTCGATTCCCTGCGTTCGTTCGACGTCGAACGAACCTCTTCATGACTACCGTCGTTACCTCGCAATCATATGAACGTCGAGATGACACGCATGCCTCATCGACGCGTCGGTGATGGCGACACAACTAGCGAACGACGTCGGGCACCGAACTCAATTGCTCGGCTATTAGCTCTCGATCTTCTCGGTCCTTGATCTCAGTGACGAGCTGTTGCGCGCGATCGTACCAACGTTGTCGCTCGTCCCCGTCGCCGAGCGCCGCGTAGGCTCTCGCGAGTCCTTCGGCACAACTCGCCACCAACCACTCCGGAGCGTCAAAATTATGTGCCGCGTCGTTCGCGAGGAGAGCGAACTCGACGGAGAGTGCTGGTTCGTTGCTCGCCGCCGCCGCTCGAGAAATCATCCAGTCACCAATGGCGAATTGCTCTGGCCCACCCGCGTAGAACCAGTGGTAGCGAGATGCGAAGGCCGTGCGAAGCAATTCGAGGTCCTCATCGCGCGTTCGCGACTCCATTTCCAACAACTCCCAGCAACGGTTGTAGGTCTTGATGCCAAGGGCTCGATGTTCGGAGGCGTCCACCACGAGATTGTATAAGTTCCGTCATGGAGCGCATTTCAAGTGATCGAAAACCGGAGCTCGTCCCTCGACACGGCTACCGCGCACGTCGATGAGAGAGTTGGCAGAAGCCATCTCTATCGACGAGTACCAATCCCGAACTGAAAATAATCCTTCGTCTCATGAACGTGAACCTCAAGCCCTGCTCGTTGGCATTTGTCCTCGAGTTCCGTCGCAGACCAAAAGTTCTTGATAATGGAAAACTCGCGACCGTCATCAAGGCGCCGCGTCATCACTTCCTCATTGTCGTCAGGGAGAATGTGATCCTTCGCGGTACTGGTGTGCTCTTTTCGAGCATCGAGGAAAAAGACCGTGCCGCCTGGTGTGAGCATCCTGGCGACCTTGGAGAGAAATCCTACGATGCGACTTGTGGGAATGTGACTCATCCAGAAGCAAAAGACGACCGCATCGAATACCTCGGCGGAGTCCCACTCGAATAGATCAGCTTCGATGTACGTGACATCACGTGCCCGTTCGCCCAAGCGCTCGCGATTCAACGCGTTCATCTCTGCGGATGCATCGACGGCTGTGAGGTGGGCGGCTCGGTCACAAAGTTCTTCGGTCCATAATCCCGTGCCAGGCGCCAATTCGACGATGTTCTTCTCGTCAAGTGGAAGTGATCGCAGGGCCCCTCTGACCTCTTCCACCTGCTCGAACCAACGCCGCGTCGCTTCCTCCCCACGATCGTAACGTCCCAATCGCAAGAACCAATCGTCGTATTCCTTCGCGCGCCCGGTAATACTCAATCTGCTCCAACAACACATCTGCATCGTCAACGTCAGGGCTCATTCGAAAATACTCCCCCGAGCGGTCTCTCCCGATTCAATCGAACGTGCGTGATTCGCCTTCTACTACGTGGCGTCGCCGTTGGCCTCATACAAGATTCTTTCTCATTCCAATAGCCATGGTCTTGTAGCCAAGTGATTCGTACAAACGTCGAGCGACGGTGTTAGGGCCAAAGACGTTCAGGGCGAGTCTGGTTCCACCTTGGCTCTTGACGTAGTCCTCGGCTGCGCGCATCGTGCGGCGCCCCAAGCCCCTACCCCGAAACGCGTCATCGATGACGATGTCGTACACGTACCACTCACCTGCACTCTGCGCTTCCCTCGTCGCAAGCCAAAGAGATCCAACGTTCGTCTCATCGTCAAGTACATCAAAGATTCGTTGATCAGCATTTGGTATCCCGTTGACGAGAAGTTCCCTTTCGTTGTGCTCGATGTTCTTCGATGCCTCTTCGGGGCTGAATCCGGTGTTGATAAGTTGCTGGCGGTAGTCGGCCCACATCGCCGTCAACCACGCCGCGCGATTGTCGAGAGACATTGGGACCAGGCGAACCATGACGTCAATTTACATTCCAAGACCACCACCGACCTCGCTCCATGGAAAGTTCGGCGATCCAGGAACAATCGTTGCACGGTGGGTACGTACACCTACTATCAACTTCTTGAATAATGTGCTCGACGTACGTCCAATCAAGTGTGACGTCGTCGACCGAAGAGCCAATAGGCGGCTGAACCGATCAGATTGGCGCTGGCCATCCGCCACAGCCACTTGGGACCACGAACTTCACCTCGAGATCGTCGACGCAAATCGCGCCACATGAGGGGCGTCACCACAACCCAAAGGATCAATGCGCCAGCAACGATGGCGTACCTCGCGTTGGGCTTCACGAATCAAGTATGCCATCAACGAAACGCTCAGTCACTGGCCCGCAGATGGTGTCAACGCGTCGACCTCGCCCACACGTAGTGGAAGGTCTGCACTACGCGCGACGTTATGGCTCCGATCTTCTGGCATCGCACGTGCGAGTTCGACCATCACACCTCCCCTTAGCTTCGGCGAAGGATGACGTCACGAGACTGGTGAACGAAGTTGAATCACGTTGCCGTCGGGGTCGAGCACGTCACGTCGAACGAGCCCATTGAGTGTAAACGTTCGATCAGTGATGACGCCTCCATTGGCCTCGACAAATCCAACGGCGACGACAAGTGAGTCAACATCAAAAATTGGCTTGATCGCGACGTCTTCGCGAGCTTCAGGCGGACTAGTCACAGTGATTCTCTCGGCAATCTTTGGCGAGACGGAGTGGACAAGAACTTCATCCCTCTGACTCATAACTCGAATGTCGCCCGACGATTCTTCAGCCGAGGTCGTTCCTAGAACTGACCCATAGAACTTTGCCATGCGATCAACGTTCGCAGAAAAGATAACAAGCGATGTCATAGAGTTTCTCCTTTGGGCTCAGTCTTCCAGCGAATAACGATAGACGTTTGTCTATCGCTGGATGATAAAAGTGAATTCGCCCGCTTTACGGAGCGACCTGAATTGTCTTGACAATCGGCATCGGTTGGAGAAACTGATTGCCACTGAGTCGCATACCTTCGAGATGAAACGGGATCGCCTCACGCATGTTCTCAATTATCTCATCAACGGTTTTCCCGGTGGTAATGACTCCGTCTAGTCCAATCACGTACGCCGCAAAGTTCGTCCCAGCGTCTTCAATTACGATCGTATATTCGGTCATTGCTTTCGCCCCCTTAAACCGGCTTGTCTCATGATGCTAGCGAGAGTGCCCTTCGGAACTTCGTCAGACATGTGACCAGGCACGGTCACGCAACCAACCTTCGTTGGGTGATGAAATTGACGGTGACTTCCACGCTGACGACTCAGGAACCATCCATCGGATTCAATCTCCTTGATGATCTCTCTCACTTTCACAACCTCACAACGGTCGCTGACGGGTCAATGTGTTGCTGACTCAAATCCTGCGTAACGGACATCCGACCTAAGCAATTATTGGGGGGTAGTTCGCCGCGTCGCTCAATCAATCTGTTCGTTCAATGACAGATAGCGTTAAGCGATGGGAAGTTCGCCGATTCGTGCTGTGATGTTCTTCGCCAGCGATCCAGAGATCGTTGCGACTTGGTGGGCTTCTAACCTTGGAGAGGATGCTCCAGTTATCAGGGACGGTGAGTTTCGATACTTCATTGTGGGCGGGATAGAGTTCTGTTTTCACCCAGCGGATGACCGCAATCCCATTGGCGCGAGTCCAGTCGTCTATCTCTCAGTCGCCAACTTTGAGCAGACTCGAACCCATCTTCTCGAGCTCGGCTGTGCGATGCACCGTGGACCCGTGGCCATTGACCGCTCTCGGTGGATCTGCCAATTGATTGACCCGTTTGGTAACACCTTCGGCCTTGACGGATCCTAAGACCATCCCACTTGCCAACTGACTATTTGGTTACCGAGATTCGTCGGCGTTGAGGGTTTCTAACGAGAACCGATACACATTCGTCT
>PLRK01000015.1 GCA_003163875.1 Acidimicrobiaceae bacterium
CGTGACTCTCAATGATCTGGCGGCGAAGATCGGTGTTCTGCAGGGCGACGACTCGCTCGGCGAGGGGCAACGCCGCGACGCGGGCGTAGGCCCGCACGGGGGTGAACACGTTCGCCGACGCCTGCAGGCCGAGGAGCACGCCGATGGGTCGCGGAGCGACCTGCGCTTTGACGTCGAGTCCCTCGATTCGTAGTGACGTGGCCAACGACATGAGGTCACGCCAACGTTCCGGGGCTTCAAAGTCCTGCTGCACCGTGAAGCTCACGGGACGTTGGCTCGACCGGGCGATCTCTGAAATCAGTGAAAACTCCGACGCCGCGAAGTCGTCATCAGTCGTGCGGTAGCTGTCCGAGACGAGTTGGAACACACCTCGTCCCTTGGCCTTCAGTACCGACGAGAGGGCCTGCAACTCGGGCTCTCGAGCGTTGAGCGTCCCGAGACTCTCGCCTCGGCTGGTGCGGTGTCGTTCCGTGCGCGAGGTAGAGATTCCGAGAGCCCCCGCGTCCAATCCCTCACCCAAGAGGCGGGCCATGTCGGCGAGTTCGCGCCCGGTGGGTTCCTCGAGCGGATCACCCCCACGCTCGCCCATCACGTACGCACGAAGTGCGGCGTGCGGGACGTGCGTCGCGACGTCGATGGTGCGTTCCTGGCGCGCCAGCGCGTCGAAGTACTCGGGGAACGACTCCCAGTNNCCTCAACCCCTTCCATCATCTCAATCAGTTCGTCGTGGAAGTTCGCTGCGACCGGTGCGAAGCCCACCCCGCAGTTGCCCATGGCGACGGTGGTGACGCCGTGGTGCGAGGACGGCGCCAGCCACGGGTCCCACGTCGCCTGCCCGTCGTAGTGCGTATGCGGATCGATGAAGCCGGGCGTCACGATCAGTCCGTCGGCGTCGATTTCACGTCGACCGGACCCCACGTCTTCGCCAACGGCCACGATCACGTCGCCCTCAATCGCGACGTCACCGCGTCGCGGCGGGCTCCCGGTACCGTCGACGACGACGCCGTTTCGAATCACCAGGTCGGCACTCACGAACGCTGACCCTTCACTTACTTGCTCATCGCCCAGCGTCGTATGGATTTACGCGACTCGGTCAGTTCTTGGTACGCGGCATCGGAGAGCGCTACGTCGTTGGCAGCGCAGTTCTCCTCAAGGTGTGCCAGCGATGACGTACCGGGAATTGGCAGCATGGTCGTCGAGCGCCGAAGCAGCCACGCCAAGCTGACTTGCGACGGCGTCGCGTGAAGCGCCGAAGCCACGGTCTCGAGGGGCCCTCCGTCGGCCGAGAGCTTCCCGCTCCCCAGCGGGAACCAAGGAATANNTTGTAGAGGTTCTGCACGCTGACGATCGGGACGATGCGCCTCGCCGCTTCGATCTCCCTGACGCTCACCTGGGACAGCCCCACCTCGCGGACTTTTCCTTCGTCGCGCAGGGACTTTAAGAGGCCGAACTGGTCATCCGCGTTGACGTGCGGGTCGATTCGATGGAGCTGAAAGAGGTCGATCTGCTCTACGCCGAGTCGCTGGAGGCTCCCCTCGCACTGCGCGCGCAGGTGGTCGGGTCTCCCGCACTCACTCCACTGGTTGGGGCCCGAACGAGTGAAGCCGNNCCGTAGGAGTCGGCGGTGTCGATGAGGTTTACCCCGAGTTCGACCGCGCGACGCAGGACGGTGATGGCCCCGTCGTAGTCGGCGGGTGGACCCCACACGCCAGCTCCGGTCAGTTGCATCGTCCCGAAACCGAGCCGCCGTACCGTTAGGGTGCCCAGCTCCACTGATTCGCCAACCACGTTCAGCCTTCTCCTCCGCGGACGCCTTCCAGCCTCATAGTTGGCGCCAAAAGCGATCCGAGTCACGTCATCGTACCTCTCGTAGTGACGATCCCTTCATCCTGATCCGACGGTCGCACGAGGGCGTAACCTGGTTCTTACTGCGTGAGCAAAGAAGGGACCGCACGGACCATGGAGTTGCGGTATCGAGTGTTGACGGCACACACGGCGAAGGCGACATCGACCTTCGCGACCGACGAGTTGAGCGCACGCCGATGAGCGAATTCGCCATCGTCGGCCTGGGTTCGTGGGGGCTCTGCGTACTCGAACGCACCGTGAGTCGGGCGCGGAGAATCGATTCGTCGGTCCGGGTGCACGTCGTCGAGCCGGGCCAACTCGGCGGTGGCGTCTACTCTGCGGCCCAGCCCGACTACTTAATTCTGAACAACCCGTGCGGGCAACTCTCGCTCTACGCGTCCCCCGACGACGACGACCCCGGTTACGCGCTGGGGCTCTTCGAGTGGGCGGTGGAGCAGGGATACCGACGAGTGGGTTATCAGTACAAAGTGGGGTCCGTCGGCGAAGCGATTGCGCCGACCGACTACCTGCCGCGTCGGCTCATGGGCGAGTACCTCGCGTGGTTCTACGAAGCGCTGATCGCCGACGCCCCGGCGAACCTTGAGATCGTTCGCCACTACGCCGCCGCGACCGACATCACCCCAGAGATCGGCGGTCGCGAGACGGTGTGGTTGAGTGACGGGCAGCGACTGTCGGTCGACCACGTCGTGCTCACGTCGGGGCACACCTTGAACCAGGAGCGCGCGACCGAGCCGGGCGAGGTGCGCTACCTGCGACCGTATCCCGTTGAGTACTTCGACGGTGCTGTTGCGCCTGGTGAACCGATCGCGGTGGCGGGCATGGGTCTCGTGGGTTACGACCTCATCACGACGCTGACGACGGGACGAGGCGGCGAGTACAAGGATGAAGGGGACCGCAAGACCTACGTGCCCAGTGGTCGCGAGCCCGCTATCTATCTCTACTCTCGCTCGGGTGTCCCCTANNGTGCCCTACTGCGCGAAGTCGGCGCACGGGGTCGACCCGACGGGCGACTATCAACCGGTGGTGTGCACGCCCGAAGCCTTTAGGGAACTGACGAATCCGTTAGGGTCACCACTTCGGCGGCGGGTGGACTTTCGAAACGATCTGCTCCCGCTCCTCTACGCCGAAATGCAGGTCCGCTACTACGTGTTCTCGGCGCTGCGTCGTGACGGCGCCACCGCCGCGCAGTTGGTCCGCGATCAACTCCAGTCGAGTTGGCTCGCCGGGACCTTCGCTCGAACAATCGATCGCCTCGAGCCGTCCTACGGGCCCTTTCACCCCGCCGACGTGGTGTTCGCCGGGGAGGGCGCTCACTTTGCCTCCAGCGGCGACTACGAGTCCTTCGTTTACCAGATGGTCGAATCGGACCTCAACGAGGCGCTCATGCCGGGGGGTAGTCCCGTGAAGGCGGCTCAGGAGGTCACGAGAATCCTGCGCGATCAGATGCGGTCGGTCATCGAATACGGGGGGCTGTCGATGCGATCGTTCATCGACTTCCAGGCGAACATCCGCGGAAGGGTCAACCGGCTCGAAGCCGGTCCGCCACCTAGTCGTTCCCAAGAGTTGCTCGCGCTCCTCGACGCCGGGGTGGTCACCGTGCCCTTTGGTCCGCACCCGGAGGTGTCCGCGGC
>PLRK01000097.1 GCA_003163875.1 Acidimicrobiaceae bacterium
CTAATTCACTCGTGGCGTCGCTGATCCGCTTCTCCAATTCCGGCAGGGTGCCGTAGCGAAGCGCGGCGGCGTCGTTCAGATCGCCGTCTCGTTCGAGACGGTCTGCTTCTGCGCGACGATCCTCGTACTCCTGCTTGGCAGTGCGAATTCGCTCAATGACCTGTTTCTCCGCCTGCCACGATGCCGCCATCTCGTCTGATTTCTCGCGCTGATCAGCGAGTTCCTCTTCCAGTTTTGCCAGACGTTCGCGCGAAGGTTCGTCGGTTTCGTTCTGCAGCGCGACTCGTTCAATCTCGAGTTGGCGAATACGACGAATCACGACGTCGAGCTCGGTCGGCATCGAATCAATCTCGATACGGAGTTTGGACGCCGCTTCATCCATGAGGTCGATCGCCTTGTCGGGCAGATTTCGATTCGGCACGTAGCGGTGCGACAGCGTCGCCGCCGCCACCAACGCGGCGTCTTGAATGCGCACGCCGTGATGCACTTCGTAACGTTCCTTGAGTCCTCGAAGTATCGCCACCGTGTCCTCGACCGACGGTTCACCGACGAAGACTTGCTGGAATCGACGCTCGAGCGCAGCGTCCTTCTCAATGTACTTTCGATACTCATCCAGCGTGGTCGCCCCGATCATACGCAGCTCACCGCGCGCGAGGAGGGGCTTGATCATGTTGCCCGCGTCCATTGAACCTTCGGCAGCACCCGCACCGACGATCGTGTGCAACTCGTCGATGAACGTGATGACGTCGCCTTCGGCATCTTGAATCTCTTTCAGCACCGCCTTGAGACGCTCCTCGAACTCGCCTCGGTACTTCGCGCCAGCGACCATCGAACCAAGATCAAGGGCAATCAATTTGCGACCTCGTAGGGACTCGGGCACGTCACCATCAACGATGCGCAACGCGAGCCCTTCGACGATTGCGGTTTTGCCCACCCCGGGTTCGCCAATCAACACCGGATTATTCTTCGTGCGTCGCGACAGCACCTGGATGACACGGCGAATCTCGTCATCGCGACCAATGACGGGGTCGAGCTTGCCGGCGCGCGCGAGCGCCGTGAGGTCGCGGCCGTATTTTTCCAGTGACGCGAACGTCTCTTCGGGATTTTCTGACGTGATGCGTGCCGAGCCGCGAATGCCGCGAAGCGCTTGGAGGAGATTCTCGCGAGTGGTGCCGAGCAGTGCGGACCACGCGACGATGATGTGATCGACCGACAAATATTCGTCGCCCAAGTCCGCTCGCAGTTCGTCCGCGTCTTCGAGACCACGACGCGCCTCGTTCGAAAGTCCTGGTTGGGAGCCTCCGATGGCGCGGGGTTCATTCGCCACTTTCTCACTTAACGCAGTGGTAATGGCGATTGGGTCGACATCGGCAGCCATCAATAAGGGACGAGCTATCCCGTCGGGCTGGTTGAGAAGCGCGAGCAGAAGATGCGCGGGCGTGACGTAGGGATTACCCGCGGCACCCGCCTGGGTTGTCGCCGCTTGAAACGCTTCACGGGTCTTGATGGTCCAACGCTGCGGATCGAGGGCCATCACGCACCCCCTCGCGCCCGGCGCTGGGCGTCGATGAACAGCGCAATCGTGTTCTGCACTGGGACGAGGTCGCGTCGATACTGGCGGTGCGTCTCTTCGACGCTCGTTCGAGCCGCGGAAGCGCTTTGGGCGAGTTGGTCCTTCGCTTCGTCCAGTTGTGCTTCGAGTCGCATGATGCGCTTCACGCCTTCGAGGTTGACGCCCTCATTGGTCAATTCTTGGATGCGACGAAGTGCGGCGAGATCCGCGTCGGAGAAACGTCTCGATCCGCCAGTGGTGCGCTGAGGACGTAGCAAGCCGCTTCGCTCGTAGTTACGAAGGGTCTGAGGATGTACCCCCGCGAGCTCGGCGAAGACCGAGATCACGTAGACAGCGTGATGGTGTCGTTCTGTCATGGTTCAACCTCCTCGCGCAATGCGTTCGCCAACTTCTCGACGAGCGCACGCTGTTCTTTGTTCAATTTCTTAGGGACCGTGACGTTGAGCGTCACGAGTAGATCACCGGCTGGGTGCTTTCCTCCCGCGGGGACCCCACGCCCTCGCACTCGCATGGTGGTCATGGGTTGGGTTCCCGCAGGTACCCTGAGCGTCACGGGCTCGTCGAGCGTCTCGACCTCGACGGTCGTGCCGAGCATCGCCGCGGTCAAGGGAACCTTCAAGCTGGTCGTGATGTTTCGCCCCTTTCGATCGAATCGAGCATCGGGGGTGACGTGGACGTCGACGAACAAGTCGCCCGCGGGGCCACCTTGGGTCCCGGGATTTCCTTTGCCCTTCAAGCGAATGCGCTGACCGTCGATGACGCCCGACGGAATGCGAACGTTGACTCGACGACTCGAGGGCTCTCGACCAGTGCCCTGGCAGGTCGGACACGGCGTCACGATCCGCCCTCCTCGCCCCTGGCAAACGGGACAGACACTCGACATCGCGAAGGGTCCTTGGTCGTCGTTCAGCACGCCTTTGCCGTGACAACGCTCACAAGTAACGAAACCGGTGCCCGGTGCGGCACCGCTGCCCCCGCAGGTATGACACGCGTCGGCGCTGGGCAAATTCACACTCGTGGTGACTCCAATAACGGCATCACGGAAACTCAGGTGCAGCGCGGTCTCAAGGTCGGCCCCGCGCTGAGCGCGAGGACGCCGTTGACCGAAGAGTCCTCCGAAGAGGTCGCCTAAATCACCGAGGTCGCCCGACTGGAAATTGAATCCGCCCGGCCCGGGTCCCGCACCCGCACCACGGGCGAAACCGCCCGACGCACCGAGGCGTCGAACCTCGTCGTATTCCTTGCGCTTGTCCTTGTCACCCAACACGTCGTAGGCAACCGAGATCTCCTTGAACTTCTCCTCGGAACCGGGGTGCGTGTCAGGGTGCAGTTCTTTCGCGAGTTTGCGGTAGGCGCGCGTGATCTCTTTCTCAGTCGCGCTGGACGTAAGTCCTAAAACTTTGTAGTAGTCCGTGTCGAACCACTCACGATCGGCCATTTAGCCCTTCACTCTCACCATGGCGGGCCGTAGCACCCCACCCTTCCAGCGATAGCCCGCTCGCAAGACCTCATCAATCACTTGACCAGATCCTTCGTCGTCAGCGACGTGCGCGACGGCGTCGTGTACTTGAGGATCGAACGTGACCCCCACGTCGTCAATCCGCTCCAATCCTTCTTTGGCGAGGGCGTCGAGCAGCAACGCACGCGATTGACTCAGCGCCTCTGACTCGTCGGTGGGCGTCGCCGCGAAGTGCGCCTGGGCGAGATCGAAGGCGTCAAGCACCGGAAGAAGCTTCACGACGAGGTCGCCCGACGCGCGCGTCGCCGCTTCCTCCGAGAGACGAATCACTCGCTTTCGATAATTCTCAAAATCCGCCTGGAGACGTTGCAACGAATTGAGGTAGTCGTCACGCTCGCGCTCGATGATGCTCGTCTCGTCGAGGAGTTCAGTGACGTCGTCAAACTCCGAAACGTCGTCGTTCTGCACTACGTCCTCGCTCACGATCAATCAACAATCTCTGCGTCGACGATGTCGTCGTCGTTACCTGCCGGTGCGGCCGGTTCGTTGCTCGCCTTGGACGCCTCTTCGTACAGGCGGGCGCTGAAACTCTGGCTCGTGGTGAGCAGTTTCTCGGTCGCGTTCTTGATCGATTCGATGTCGGTGCCGTTCAGGGCCTCCTTCAGCGAATTGAGCGCTCCTTCGACGTCCTCGCGTTCGGTCCCTTGGAAGGATTCAGCCTGATCCTTGAGCAATTTCTCGGTCTGGTAGACCAGCCCATCGGCGTTGTTTCGAACTTCCGCCTCGTCGCGACGTTGACGGTCTTCTTCGGCGTGCGCCTCTGCGTCTCGAACCATTCGGTCGATCTCATCCTTGGACAGTGACGATCCACCGGTGATGGTCATTGACTGCGTCGCTCCCGTCGCCATGTCCTTTGCCGACACGTGCACGATTCCGTTCGCATCGATGTCAAAGGTCACTTCGATCTGAGGTACGCCACGTGGCGCGGGCGGGATTCCCACCAACTGGAACTTGCCGAGCGTCTGGTTGTAGTTCGCCATCTCGCGCTCACCCTGCAAGACGTGCACCTCCACGGACGGCTGATTGTCGTCGGCCGTCGTGAAGGTCTGCGACTTCTTCGTCGGGATCGTCGTGTTGCGGTCGATGATCTTGGTCATCACGCCGCCCTTGGTCTCGATACCGAGTGACAGCGGCGTGACGTCGAGTAAAAGGATGTCTTTGACGTCACCCTTCAACACTCCCGCCTGGACCGCGGCGCCAATCGCGACGACTTCATCGGGGTTGACGGTCTTGTTGGGCTCCTTACCCGTGACCTTGGTCACGAGCTCTTGCACGGCGGGGATTCGCGTCGATCCACCGACCAAGATGACGTGGTCAATCTTGTCGAGCGTCAATCCTGCGTCTTTAATCGCTTGGTCGAACGGCTTGCGGCAACGCTCTACCAAACTGGCGGTCAACTCATTGAACTTTGAGCGTGTCAGCTTGATGTCGAGGTGCTTGGGACCGTCAGCCGTCGCGGTGATGAAAGGCAAGTTCACTTGCGTCTCTTGCACTGCGGACAATTCGATCTTGGCCTTCTCCGAAGCTTCCTTGAGACGCTGGACGGCCATCTTGTCCGCCGAAAGGTCCACGCCTTCGGTGTCTTTGAACGTCTTGACGAGCCATTGCATCACGGCGTCGTCCCAGTCGTCACCACCGAGGTGCGTGTCACCGTGGGTCGACTTCACTTCGAAGACGCCGTCGGCGATGTCGAGCACCGACACGTCGAAAGTACCGCCACCAAGGTCAAACACGAGGACCGTCTGCTCCTCGCCACCCTTGTCAAGTCCGTACGCGAGTGCTGCGGCGGTTGGCTCGTTGACGATGCGAAGAACCTCGAGNNATGACCGCTTGGGTCACAGTGTCGCCGAGATACGCTTCCGCGTCACGCTTGAGCTTTTGCAAGATTCGCGCCGAAATCTCCTGCGCGGTGTATTTCGTTCCATCGATGTCGACCGACCACGAGGCTTCACCCATGTGGCGCTTCACCGAGCGAATTGTGCGGTCAGGATTCGTAATCGCCTGACGTTTCGCGACTTCACCAACGAGTACCTCGCCGGTCTTGGAAAAACCAACCACGGAGGGGGTCGTACGCCCGCCCTCGGCGTTGGGGATAACGACGGGCTCACCCGCTTCAAGGACACTCACCACTGAGTTGGTGGTTCCTAGGTCAATACCGACTGCCTTCGCCATGAACTGCTCCTTAACTCTTGGGCTCTCGTTGCCAGACCTTCTGGCTCGTGAGAACCTACAGTTGTAAGGATACAGACTTGAGTCTCCTCTTGTCAAGAAAATATATAGCATTCTTAACAATTAGGTCAATCTACCCACCGACCTTGATTTTTCAACCGACGGAGGCAGTCAGTACGCTTGAGGTGTGCCTGACCTTATTCTTATCCGCCACGGACAATCGGTCTGGAATGAACGAAACCTGTTCACGGGTTGGCAGGACGTCGACCTCAGCGAACAGGGCGAACGTGAGGCACACGACGCCGGAGTCCTCCTCGGCGCCGAAACCGACCTGGACCTACGACTTCTCCACACCTCGGTGCTCACCAGGGCGATTCGAACGGCGGAATTAGCACTGCACGCCGCGGGACGCTCGTGGCTGCCCGTACGGCGCAGTTGGCGCCTCAACGAGCGCCATTACGGCGACCTCACGGGTAAGGACAAGAAGGAAACCGCCGACATCTTCGGGATGGATCAGCTCAAGCTGTGGCGACGCTCCTACGACGTGCCGCCACCGCC
>PLRK01000102.1 GCA_003163875.1 Acidimicrobiaceae bacterium
CGGACGCCGCCTCCAGGTAGCTCACGGCCAATTTGTCACAAAAGTGGACGCATAAGCGGGGTCAAGGTCAAGAGCTTTGTTCGAGATTGAAATCGAGATGCCCCTGCGTGTGGGACAAGGAGAATGCCGTAACTAGCTCAGTGACAGGCCCCTCGGATGCTCCGCACATGGATTCTCAATTAGGTGCCGTCAGAGAGAGATCCACGGATGACCGCCTCTGATTTGCGTGAATAAGGCGACGGAGTTTCCGGGACCGCATGAACCTTAGTCAGCTCTACTGCGAGATTCGCGGGCCCAGTGCAATGCTTTTGGTCGGATGAGTACAGGAACTCGGACAATTGTCATCGTTCTGGCCGCGCTGGCCGCGCTTTGTGAACTCTTTGGAACACTCACGGTCTTTGCTACGTACCGGCGCTCGGCAAAGTTGGGGGACTCGATTCACTCGATGCACGCGAGAGAAGAGTACGCAAGTCAGTTTGGCTCCGAAACGAAAAGACATCTCGCAGACATGATGCAGCGTTGGGCCGACCCCGGCGACGTTCGAAAGGTGAAGGACTTCAGCACAAACGCGATACGTGAATTGTCAATGTCGCTGGAGCCGAAATGGTGGATCTCGCTGGGCTTGTGGGCCTACGTCGCCGGTGCAACTCTTGGGTTGGCGGCTGCGATTGTCGCGGTGGCGTGACAAAGAGGTGGACGACAGCGCTCCGCTCCACTTAGGCCCGATGACTCAGTTTGTGAAAGTTCGATTCTCAAAGCAGTTCACTACTGTCAGCGACTCTTTCGCAGATCTGTTCCCACGACGGCAAGGGGTCACTTCCAAAATAAAGCTCCGGCATTGTTTGTTCGTAGGCAACGTGAATACGCTGGGACGCGGCAGAATCGAGGTTAAAGACTCGACACGTAGCAAATCCGCCGGAAGGTCGAACGTTTTCCTCCTCGAGAGCACCATAGTAAGTTCGATTGATTGAGGTCACGTTTTCGAGTACTTCACTCACGAGTTCTCGGTCGGCGAGAAACTCAAGAACTCGAGCGTCATCGAGCAATTCGTAGATGTCATAGAAATGGCGACCAACGCGTCGATTCATCAAGTTCACGAGGTCCTCCTCCTTCTTGCTCAGATCATGGACGAGGACGAGTTTTTCCAAGAGCGTACGTCCAGGATGAAGCGCCAGGATCTCGAAGGGTCGTAGATCACTAAATTCCTTAATGGCAGTTCCTGCAGATTCTAAGAGGTCTCCCAAAAGACAACCAATGGCAACTGATTCGCGAGGCTGCGGACCTCCTCGAATTCCCATCTCCAGAAGAACAGTCGTATTGATGAGTGTTGTTCGCGTGCTGCTCGTTGGATAGGCCACCTCGTACGAGCGGTGCCGACCGGTCTCAGATGATCCGGCCGGCATTAAAGAACCCCCCACGCCCTCTGCCGCCGCTCGCCCCATTTCTTTCATGAGTCGATCAGTCTCTCCTCGGGAAGCGCCGTCATTGAGAATCAGTATGTCGATGTCTTCGGAGAAACGCTCGACAATTCGAAACCCCTTCGAAAGACTCGTACCACCTTTGAAAACGAAACTTCCGCCATGTTTGACCGCTAGGACTCGGAGTACTTCACTTACCCAGTAATCCTTCTCAACAGCGGTGGCACTTATGTTGAGGCGCTCTGCCGCTGCTTCGACGGTCGGCTTGAACTCTGAAGTGTTGCGAAAGACCGGGTCCATTATGCGGCGAGACGAATGCGAGGTGGGTAGCGTCTCGCCGGGCGAATGGCCTTAGTTAGTTCCGATCGACCAAGTTCGTCGAAGAGCCAACAAAGGCGTTCTCGGACGCGAGAAGGTTCGGTATCCGCCGCCCGTGCAAGTTTCTCAGGCCGAAGTGCACCCGTTGCGATGAAATTAGCGATCTTTCTCAACGCGTCATCATCCGAAATCTCAACCAATGTGTTCCATTCGCGCAGCACTTCGAGTAGCGCGACTTCACCAGGTCTGAGGTTCTCATCGCGGCGTTTGTAGCTTGCCGCACGGCTGACGAAGCGGATGGATCCTGGAACGCGGGGTGAACGAACGGGGATAGCGAAGGTGTCACGGCGCGGCACTTGAGTTGAAAGTCCCAGTTCGAGCGCTGCGCTCCATCCAGCGGGTCCGATACCGGTTCCGTCAATGATCTCATTAGCAAAAAGTGATGAAGGGGGAGGAGCCATTCCGAGACGGGTTGGTGCGCCATGCCAGTAGAGGCCACGGCGCATGCGGCGAATTTCTCCGGCACGAACCATTCGAGAGAGAGTTTGGGCTACGGCAGCTGGAGAGCCATCAAAGTCGGCGGGGCTCCAAAATCGGTCACCTGAGGTGAGGATCCGATTCCGCACTTTGGACGCGAGAGACGCTTCACTCATGAATACAAGAATAGCAGCTTTGTCAGTAAAACGCTACGCAAACTTGACAGTTCGGTGTTTATGGATTGAACGGCTACCACAGTAAATACCACAGTAAAGCGCGATTGATCCGATTTTCTGGAGGATAACGCGGAACCGCGAAATGACTGAAAGACCCGTAAATAAAAGGGTTTTGGTACATTCTGGCACAGTCGGGCACACCATGCAGGGGCCTGCAAAGCCCCGTACTCCGGTTCGAATCCGGACGCCGCCTC
>PLRK01000020.1 GCA_003163875.1 Acidimicrobiaceae bacterium
ATCGTCATCTCGATGGTGAACGCACTTGCGCGTGAAGGGCGAGAACTTGTCCCGCTCTATCCGCCTCGGGGATCAATGGCGGCACATATTGCCTTCGCCCTTCCCGAGAGTCTGGTCGTGGGGGCGTTCCATCATCTTCCTGCCTCGAGCATGGAGGATCTANNCGAGCGGACTCGACGCCGACGTGCTGATCTTCTCTGATCACCACGACGCGCGTGAACGCGTGGGCACGATCGTCAACGAGATGCCGGGGCTTCGTTCGATCGTCGCGGGCTCGATGTCACTCGCGAGCCCCATCGAAGCGTTCACGGCCGTGTGCATCTCAATCAACATCCGACACAAGGCGCACAGTTACGTGAAACTCGCCGGACTGGACGAGTAGTGCGTCTNNTACAGCTGTGGGATCACGCCCTATGACTCTGCGCACTTAGGTCACGCGTTCGTGTATCTCTCGTTCGATGTCTTGCAACGCCGTTTGCGTGATGCGGGCCACGAGACGCGACTCGTGCGCAACGTCACGGACGTCGATGATGACCTGTTGCGCAAGGCTCGTGAACTTGGCGTCAACTACTTGGACCTCGCGGCCCAAGAAATGGTCAAGTTTGATCGCGACATGCAGCTAATCAATCTGCTGCCGGTCTATGCAGAACCACGAGCCACCAGTGCGATACCTGAGATCCTGACGCTGATTGGTTCGACGTTCGACCAGGGTCTCGCCTACGAGGTCGAAGGTTGCGTGTTCTTTGAGGTCTCGAAGTTCCCNNAGCGTGACCCGTTGGACTTCGTGCTGTGGCAGCCGTCATTGGAGGACGAGCCGTCCTGGGAGTCGCGTTGGGGTCCGGGGCGTCCGGGATGGCACATTGAATGTTCCGCCCTGGCGCTGCGCGATTTGGGCGAGACGCTCGACGTCCACGGAGGAGGTCGGGACTTGGTGTTTCCCCACCACGAATGTGAGGCCGCTCAAAGTGAGTCGGTGACGGGCGCGCCGTTCGTGAAGCACTGGATGCACGTNNGACGGCACCAAGATGTCCAAGTCGCTCGGGAATCTCGTCTTCGTCGAACAACTCGTCGAGCGCGCCGAACCCGCCGCCGTGCGATTGGCGCTACTCGACCAGCACTACCGCGGGGACTGGGAGTGGCACGACGGACTGTTGGCGCGCGCCCAGTCACGTCTCGCGACGTGGCGTTCGACGCTCACGACGGGTAGGAACAGCAACGTGCTCGACGACGTACGCGACGCGCTCGACGACGATCTCGACACGCCCGCCGCACTGCTCGCCATGGACCACGCGGCGCACGCCGGATTCAACGTCGCCCCCGGCGCCGCGCTTCTTGGCATTACCCTGTAAGCAACGAAAGGCGATGATGTCGGAACTCGAGGTAACACTCCCTGATGGAAGTGAGCGTCACCTGCCCGAAGGATCGACTGGTCGCGACCTCGCGTCCTCGATTGGAACTCGTCTGGCCAAGGACGCTCTCGCCATCGAGGAAAACGGTCATCTGCGCGATCTCGGCGCACCATTGGAGCACGGGGCCAGCGTCGCGGTCGTGACGCCCGCGTCGCCCAAGGGTCGAGAGATTCTGCGTCACTCGACCGCGCACGTGCTCGCCCAGGCCGTCACGAGGCTCTGGCCAGGGGCCCACTACGCGATTGGACCCGCCATAGAGAATGGTTTCTATTACGACTTCTCGCTGCCCGGTGGTGCGCACTTCAGCGACGACGATCTCGCGCGCATTGAAGCAGAAATGCGTGCGATCATCAAAGAAGACCAACCTTTCACGCGTCACGAATATTCCTACGACGAGGGCGTGCGACTCTTCAAGGACCAACCCTTCAAAGTCGAGATCATCAACGCGGTGCGCGATGGAGCGAGTAGCGAGGACCTCGGCGAAGTCGAGAGTGCGTCGGTGGTCTCGACGTATTCGAACACCGATGCGTTCGTCGATCTCTGTCGCGGGCCACACGTACCTACGACGTCACGGCTTGGATACTTCAAGTTGATGCGCGTTGCGGGGGCGTACTGGCGAGGCGACGAGAAGCGCCCACAACTGCAGCGGATTTACGGGACCGCGTGGGAATCCAAGGACGCGCTCGAGGCGCATCTCCTTCAACTCGAAGAAGCCGAGAAGCGCGACCACCGTAAACTTGGCCACGAGCTCGACCTGTTCTCGTTCCCTTCGGAATTGGGACCGGGACTCGCGGTGTTCCATCCCAAGGGCGGCACGATGCGTCGCGTCATGGAGGACTACTCGAGGGCTCGTCACGTGAAGGGCGGTTATGAGTTCGTGAACTCCCCGCACATCACGAAGGCCGAGCTGTTCGAGACGTCAGGTCACCTGGTGTGGTTCGCCGACGCCATGTATCCACCTATGGAACTCGACGACGGCCAGAATTACTACCTGAAACCAATGAACTGCCCGTTTCACACGCTGATCTTCAAATCGCGCCAACGCAGTTATCGCGAACTGCCGCTTCGCATGTTCGAGTTCGGGACGGTCTATCGCTACGAGAAATCCGGCGCAGTGCATGGTCTGACGAGAGTGCGCGGAATGACTCAAGATGACGCGCACATCTTTTGTACGCGTGAGCAGATGCGAGACGAATTAGCGAGCCTGCTCACTTTCGTCCTCGACCTGTTGCGGGATTTTGGTTTGAACGATTTCTACCTTGAACTCTCCACGCGTCCAGAAGGTAAAGCCGTCGGAAGCAACGAGGAATGGTTGGAAGCCGAGACCACGCTCGAGAACGTCGCTCGTGGTGCCGGACTGGAGCTGGTGTTGGACGAAGGAGGCGGTGCGTTCTATGGGCCCAAGATCTCCGTGCAAGCACGAGACGCGATTGGCCGCACCCACCAGTTGTCAACGATTCAACTTGACTTCCAGACACCGCAGCGATTCGAAGCGAGTTACATCGACTCCGATAACACGCGTCACCGTCCAATCATGATTCACCGTGCGCTCTTCGGTTCGGTGGAGCGCTTCATGGCGATACTCATCGAGCACTACGCGGGCAA
>PLRK01000062.1 GCA_003163875.1 Acidimicrobiaceae bacterium
ATCAAATCGGTCGTCACCGCGAGATCATCTATGGCTTCGCGCGCTCGGGCGAGATTCTCCATGTAACGCTCCGCACTGTAACCACGTCGCATGGAAGTGAGCACCCGATTCGCGCCGTGTTGTAGCGGCAAGTGCAGCTGTGGACAAACGTTGGGGGTTTCTGCCATGGCGCGGATAGTTTCNNCGCAGGTCTTTGGGATGTGGACTTGTGAAGCGCACACGCTCGATCCCCGACACCTCACCGAGTAATCGCAATAAGTCTGCGAACAGTGGTCCTCGCTTCGTGATATCTCGGCCGTACGAGTTGACGTTCTGGCCGAGCAACGTGACCTCGACGACGCCCGAGTCGGCGAGCATCGTCGCCTCACGCACTAAGTCGTCAAGGGGTCGACTGATTTCACGTCCACGGACAGCGGGAACAATGCAGTAGGCACACGAGTTGTCACACCCCGTTTGAATCGTCATCCACGCGGCAAAGGACGTCTCACGCACTGCGTACAACGCGGGCGCCATGTCGCGATTGGCTTCGGGGTCGGGCGCGTCGAGCACTTCGACGAGGGGTCCTTCGCTGCGTGCTCGACGTAAAAGTGACGGCGCCGCCGCAAGATTGTGCGTGCCGAACACGACGTCGACCCAATTCGCCCGCTCGAGAATCCGACCACGGTCCTTTTGGGCCATGCATCCACCAACGGCAATCTGTAAGTCGGGGCGCTGCTCTTTGAGTGCCTTCAAATACCCGAGGGCACTGTAGAGCTTTAAATCAGCGTTCTCACGGATCGTGCAGGTGTTCAAGACCACGACGTCGGCTTCTTGCTCGCTCGAAGCGCGGGTCATTCCGTCAGCCACCAGCATGCCTGCGAGACGCTCCGAATCGTGTTCGTTCATTTGGCACCCGAAAGTGCGAATGGCGAAGGTTCTCGGGTTTGGCACCCCTCCAGCCTACCGAGCCATTTCGAGTGCTCTTCGAGATTGATCGCGCGTCACGCCGATGCTCGCGAGGATCACGCACACAAGTCCCACGACGTCCCAAGGCGAGATTCGCTCATTTAGCAGCATCCAACCAATGATGAAAGCAATGGCGGGATCGCACGCCACGAGCACACCCACCACCGATGGTGCCAATCGACGCAATGCGCGAATCTCGGCTCCAAAACCAATGACGAGGGCGAGGAAAGCGACGATGGCACATCGCCCAAATAAATACGGGTGCGTGAACACCTCGTGGGATCGACCCAGAGCGAAAGGCAGCGACCAGAGCGCGGCGACGCCCACACCCATCGCCAATGTGTCAAGTCCTCGACTCGCTCCACCGACGCGCTGCATCGCGAAAAGATAGAGGGCCCACCCCACTCCGGCGCCCAACGCGAAAAGCGCGCCATCGAACGTGACTCCCCCGCCTGGGCGCGACAAGGCAAGCACGCCCAAACCCGCGAGCACGACGAACACGAAGTGGCGCCACGTTCTCTTGCCTAACGCCGCTACCAGTAGCGGCCCGAGGAACTCAATCACGACCGCCGTGCCGAGTGGGATCCTCGCAATCGCTTGGTAGAAGCACAGGTTCATGAAGGCCACCGCCGTGCCAAAGATCAGCGCACTGAGCCACTGATTCGTCGTGAATCGCGTGATCCGTGGGCGAGCGATACAGAGCAGCATGACGGCCCCGAGGAGGAACCGCCACGCACTGGACGCCGAGGGACCAAGGGCGAGAAACGCCGGATGCACCAGGGCGGCGGACCACTGAATCGATGCTGCACCGAGCAGCACCAGACCAGCGCCAATCAACGCATTGCGCGACGTCATCGACAACGACTTCAAAGAGTGACCAAGCCGGTGCGGTCCGCCTCCAAGATGAGAACGCGACCGTCGATTGACTCCGCGGACATGAAGTCACGAGCTGCGTGCGCCACCTGTTCAGCGCGATCTTCGAGACAAAGGCCAAGCATCGTCGAGCCGGCACCCGACCAGCACGAACCGCTCGCTCCCGCGTCGAGCAGCGTTTGCAAAAGCGGACGGGCAAATTTCAAAAGTTCCATTCGATAGGGCTGGTGAAGAGCATCTTGCATGAAGGCCGCTTCGAAGAGTTCGTGGTGCGCTAGTCCCGAGATAAGCAGCGCTAGCGAACTCAAATTGAAGACAGCGTCATGGAACGGTACGACACTTGGTAACACGCTTCGCGCGTCGGGCGTCGCGAGTTCTTGGGCCGGGACCACAACGACGAAACGCCACATCGGGTCGAGTTCGAGCCGTCGGGCGACCACGTCACCTTGGCGTACCGTACCGACGACCAGTCCTCCAATCATCGATGCCGCCGCGTTTTCCGCGTGTCCGTCAATCATCGCCGCGACACGAAGCGGGTCTAGTGATCCCGCCGCCGCCGCCGCGCCAAGGGCCAGCGCCGCTGAAGAACCCAGGCCGCGCGACAAAGGTATTGCGGATTTTACGTGCATGGCGAAATGATCGTGGCCAAGCACCGACCGTGCGACCGTTGCTCCGAGGTGGCGGTCATCATCGTGCACGCCCGCTCCGAAGCCCTCACTCGTTATAGAAAACCGCTCAGCCGGCTCGACACTCACTTCGATGTAGAGGTTGAGGGCGACCGCGAGCGCGTCAAAACCGGGACCAAGGTTGGCGGAACTGGCAGGAACACGAACTCGCACTGTTTCAGCGTAGGCGGTGCCACAGCGACAGCGGTGCAAGAGAACGCGTCGTCACCAACGAAATTCGCCGCTGCGAGAATGCGTTCAGATACAGATACCCAACTCGTTGGCCAGCGTGCAGCGAACGAGTGATCTTCTCGATGCGCACCTGTGCCCGGAGTGACCCTTTCGCTGACCACCACGAGAACTGTGCGTTCGCGCTCAGTACCACGTTGGTCGAGTGTCCCCCCCAACGAATACTGCCCACGACGGTGCCTTTTTCGAGATTGACCGGCTCCGGGGATGTGGCCGACTGCGCAAGCGCCAGTGCTGCGTCGCCAGCTGGTCCCAGTTGATCGCCACCTTGCTGACCGAGTACCACGGCATACGCCGTCTCGGTGTGCGTACCATCAAGAAACGTCATCGCCATCACGTCGCATCCACCCGCTAACGCGGTGCNNCTTGGTCGAGTGCGGTCGAGACCGACTCATTACTGAATCCCGACACGTCGGCGTAGTGAGTACCACCAAGGCCCAACGACGCGGCGGTCTCATTCATTCGAGCGACGAAACTGGTTACGTTGCCCGCGACCATGTCGGCGAGCAGCACGGCGTAGTTACTCGCCGAATGCACCAACAATCCGTTGAGTAGATCGAACTCGCAGATCGATTCCCCACTCGACACCAGCACGCTCGACTGTTCAGTTTCTTTCATGACCTCATACTGTTGGACGTCATTTTCGCTAATCGTGATGCATGGCCCGCTTTGACCGAGCGCGAGCGGCAAGGCCTTCAACACGACGTACGCCGTCATCATCTTGGTTAGTGAGGCGATGGGCACGACGTGAATACGCCAGCTTCGCTCAATGCCGAGCGACGGAATCAGGACTGCGGCACTTCCCTCACTCGGCCAGGTGAGGGGCGACGCGGCCATACCAAGGTCGAGGGATGACGCGTTGATGTCGACGATCGCTGGTTGACCCAGCAAGGGCAGTTGCATCACCACGACCAATCCGAATGACAGCGCTGCTCCGAGTAGCAAACCCAGTAATCGAAACCAGAGGCCGTGCGAGACGGGTTGTGAGAAACGATTGAACGACACTGATTAGAGAGAAGAACGCTGCTGGTAGTCGTCGGGCGGAATTAACACCTTTCGAGCTTTCGAACCATCGCCAGCGGCAACCACACCTTCCTCTTCGAGTTGGTCCATTATACGCCCCGCCCGTGCGAACCCAATTCGCAACTTGCGCTGTAGCATCGACGTCGATCCCGACTGATGCTTGATCACGAGGTCGCGAGCCTGGCGAAGAATTTCGTCGTCGTCATCGTCACTCCCACTCATTGACGTCGACGCTCGACTGTGTGTGACGTCGAGCGCAATCACTGACTCGGGACGTCCACCCTGCGCTCGCCAGCATTCAACAACACGACGCACTTCCTCTTCAGACACCCAGGGCGATTGCAAACGTCGAGCGATGTTGCTCGAAGCAGTGACGAGCAACATGTCACCCTTCCCGATGAGTCGCTCGGCGCCGGCCTGATCCAAGATGACGCGACTATCAGCGAGCGACGAAACGGCAAAAGCCATGCGACTCGGTACGTTGGCTTTGATGACGCCCGTGATGACGTCGACGCTCGGTCGTTGCGTCGCGAGCACGAGGTGGATTCCCACTGCCCGGGCCATTTGGGCAATGCGAACGACGGAATCTTCGACGTCGCGTGCGGCGACCATCATCAAATCGTTCAACTCATCAACAACGATCACAATGTAGGCCAGTTGTTCGGGGGCGGTGATGTCGAGTTCGCNNAGAAGGTCGTAGCGCCGCTCCATTTCCTTCACGGCCCAATTGAGAATATTGGCGGCCTTCTTAGGATCGACAACCACTGGCGTCAAGAGATGGGGCAAGTCGTTGTACTGACCCATCTCCACTCGCTTGGGATCAACCAGCAACAATCGCACTTCTTCTGGCGTGCTGCGCATCACGAGCGACGTGATC
>PLRK01000042.1 GCA_003163875.1 Acidimicrobiaceae bacterium
ACCCTTGTCGCGGCGTTGTTCTACCTGGGGCTTCGCGCATACGGCCAACCGGTCACCGAACATCACGACGATCCCACCAAGAGCGCGGAGGGATGGAACGTGGTGCTGCGTGACAAGAGACTCGTACAAATTGTCATCGCGATGCTCGTCTTAATGATCGGCGGTTACGGTTCACTCGACGCTGGGTTCAGCCTCTTCGTCGTGAATGACTTGCACTTGAGTGTGCACGCCATTGGCATCATGTTCTTCTTTAACACCTCAACCATCGTGCTCGCTCAGTTATGGGTGCTCAATCGCATTGAGGGAAGGAGTCGCACGAAAGTCATGGCCACGACGGCGACGTTGTGGTTCATCTTTTGGGTCATTCTCGATCTCGCACTTCGCGTTCCCAAGATCGCTGCCTTCGTCGCGCTCTGTGCCGCCATGGTTATCTTCGCGATCGGCGAGACAATGCTCTCACCGGTAGGTCCTGCGCTCGTCAACGACATCGCTCCCGAACATCTTCGAGGTCGCTACAACGCGGCCCAAGGTCTCACCTGGGGAGTCGCGGGTTCGGCGGCACCCGCGATCACTGCAATCTACTTTGCCAATGGTCTCGGCAATTGGTGGCCACTGAGCACCGGACTCACTGCCCTCGGGGGAGGTTTGCTCATGCTCAATCTTCGACGGCACCTCACGAGAACCGAAGACGGACAGAAGGCCAAAACTCCGGCGAGCTAAAGCTCCTCGACGAGTTGCTCGACACGCTGCATCCACGGCCGATTTTCCGTACTTTCACCAGCTGTATGGAGGGAGGTTCGCTCGGCGCGCAGGCGCGACGCGACACTCGCGAGATTTCGTGGTAGTGCGCTCGCGACCTTGTTGCGCACCCACTGAGCAAGTGCGGGCGAGGCACCTCCCGTCGATACCGACACCAGTACCTCGCCGTCGCGATAGTTGGCCGTGAAATAGAACGCTGATCGCCCTACGTCGTCGACCACGTTCAAGAGCACGTTTCGTTCATTCGCCTCGCGCACGATCGCATCGTTCACCGTCGCGTCGCCAGTCGCCGCCACCGCGAGTAGCGCTCCTTCGAGGTCGCCAAACTCGTAGGCACGTGCGATGAATGCGTCGACGCCTGCGGGCAATGGTGCGAGCAACTCCTTGGAAATCACTGTCACGAGCGCCCCCGCATCGAGAAGCTGTCGTGCCTTGTCGGAGCCCACCCTTCCAGCGCCAATCACGACGACGCGTCGTCCCCGAAGATCTACCACGAGTGGAAACATCACGGCTGGAGTGCCAGATCGGCAATGAGTGTTTCAACGTGGTTGGTCGCGAGCTCGGCGACTGGTCCAATGACGAGCACGGCAGGAGCGACCACCTGCAGTTCGCCAAGACCATCAAGGGAGCCCCGCTGCACCCGTTCGGACGACGTCGAAGCCCACTCAATCGTCGCGATGGGCGTCGATGGTGAGAGACCTCCCTTGATCAAGGCCGTAGCGATATCACGACGTCGCTCGACACCCATCAAAACAACGAGGGTGATGTCCGGATTCGCCAGCTTTGAAAAATCTATGCTCGAACCCTTGAGTGAACGTCCCGTCACGACCGTCACGCCGTGCGAGAGTCCTCGATGGGTCACCGGAATCCCCGCGAGCAAGGGTGCGCCGAACGCGGAACTTATGCCGGGCACCACATCAACACGAATCGAGTTATCGGTTAACGCGCGCACTTCTTCGCCGCCTCGGCCAAAGACGAAGGGATCGCCACCCTTGAGACGAACGACGTGTTCGTACTCTCGGCCAAGGGTAATGAGCAGTTGATTGATGCGTTCTTGCGACTGCGAGAGGCCGGGCAATTTGCCGACGTCGTATCGAATCGCGTCGGGATTGATGACATCGAGAACCCCGGGTCCAATCAAGCGGTCGTGGACGACGACTTGTGCGTTGGCGAGAAGCCGGGCCGCTCGTATCGTCAACAGGTCCGCGTCGCCAGGACCCGCGCCCACCAAGTACACGGTCACTGGCGCGCATCCTCGACGACGCTCGTGCCGCGATGCGCACGCGCGCACCCTTCTAGCGAAGGCGCAACGACTCGAGGCGAGATACTCACGATGAATCCTCTACTTTCCTCGCCGACGACCTGAAGTGCACTAAACCCTACCGGATTAGTCATATTTAATTCAAGCGCCCTGGGCGCGTCGAAACCACTCGCCTCTTCACGAGGAAGACGCCAGCGTCTTGCGCCACAGCACCGCTGCCCCACCGAGCGCACCACCAAGGGCACGATTTACCCTCATCATTGGCTCGTTCACTGTCGAGTTGAACGTCGAGATCCTTCGAGGCGACAGGCCCGACGCCTCCAACAAATCGAAATTCGCCAGTTTGATCAATCCCCCAAGCCGATGACCTCGATGCTCGGGACTCACCAGCGTGTCCCACTGGTACGCGGTTTCGGGCGCCAACTCGGAGATTGTCAATTCGCTGTAGGCGACCAGGGTCGCGCTGGACCGGAGGCGAGCGACACTCACCATCAAGAGTCGACCCATATCGCGAGCGGTCGACTCGTGGGTGCGCACTCGTTGGGGGCTCCACACCTCATCTTCGTGTTCGAGGTTCGCCCAGGGCGCGGCAGTCAACATCGTGCCCGCGAGACGGGCCCGCTCCTCAAGAAACTCGTCGGGTGTGTCGCGTAACCAGGACACGACGTCGTAATCGGTCGCGTACGGTTGCCATTCGTCACGCAATGCGTGTCGTGTCGCGCGAGGCAACGGCCAGACGATGTCCAAGCGCCGAGAGTCATCACCGACTTCGTAGCCCATGCAGGGAGCGAAACCTCGATTCGGCGCCGCATCTACTTCGTGGGCACCCTCCATTGCGTACACGACAATTTCGCGCCGACCCGCTTTCTTCGCGCGCTCCTCGGTCGCCTCGAGAAGGGCGCGTCCGTAACCCCTACGCCGCAATGTCGGTTCGACGAAGAGGTCCGCACGCACCGAAGAGAGATTGTCCAACGTCGTCATGCGAAGACACGAAACGGCAGCCATGGTGCCGCCCACCGACCACGCCAGAACATCACCCGGCGCAAACGGATCGAGTGCGATCGCACGCCACTCTTCGAACTGCCAACCCGTCCCGCGACCTTGGTCTCGATGTAGTTCTGCGCGTTGAAGAACGCCAAACCAACGTCGAAATTGAGACTCGTCGCGAGGGTCGACTACCAACAACGTCACCGGACAAACCTAGTCGTCGTTCATTCGAGCATGGCGATGTGAACGACACTTTGGCGATCCATTGCGTCGCCCGGTCCAATTGAGCTGTGGTGCTAGTTTCGAGCGAGCAGCCAAGGAGAACGTTGAAGCTAATTTTGCTAGGCACGGGCTCGCCGATCCCCAATCCTGATCGTGCCGGACCAGCGACCCTCGTACGTACGAACACTGACAACATCCTCTTTGATTGTGGACGTGGCGTCGTTATGCGCCTCGCCAAGGCGGGTCTTGTTCCTCCCTTGCTCTCAGGCGTCGTTCTGACGCATCTGCACAGCGATCACGTTTGTGACCTCAACGACGTGATCACGACGCACTGGATTATGAACCCCGTTCCCAGCACCCTGCGAATCATTGGTCCTCATGGCACGAAGCACTTTGTTGACGTCACACTCGCCTCGCTCTCGCTCGACATTGGTTATCGCCTCACTCATCACGCGGACCTCAACCAAGGACCTCTCGTCGATGTCCTCGAGATCGACGCAGGAACGTCATTCACGTTAGGTCAGCATGACATCTTCACCGGCGCCACTGATCACCGACCCGTCGAACCATCACTGGCGTACCGAATCAGCGAAGGTGCCGAGAGCGTCGTCATCGCTGGCGACGGAGTTCCGTGCGCGTCATTAGATGAACTTGTGTTCGGCGCGAGCGCCTACGTACAAACCGTGGTTCGCCCTGCGTTAGTCCAGCAGATCCCGAGCGCACGCCTACAGGACATCCTCGAGTACCACTCGAGCGTAGAACAGGCGGCCGACACAGCTCGACGTGCTGGCGTGAAGGCACTTGTGCTCACCCATATGGTGCCGCCGCCCGCACCCGGCAGCGAGGACGAGTGGCGGGCACTAGCGTCGGCGTTCGAGGGATTGGTTGTCATGGGTGACGATCTCGTGACCCTCGACTTGGACACCATGACGGTAACGACCTGAATTTGCTTTCACGCGTTCAGCACGTCCGTAACGTCACACACCGCTGCCCGAGTGACCATACAACGTCACTCTCGAGTAAAGACATCCATCCGCCAACTATCTTTCGCCTCGTAATCACATAGGGCGGTGGTCATCGAGCACATCACGTCGAGAACCTGCTTCGCGGAGGTGTCGACAGGAACCTCGAGTACGAGACCACGCTGGCTGTGATCAAGCCGGATCGGGAACGGCGCACCCGCGAGCATGAGCGCAATACGTTCGCGACCCAATTTTCCTCGAGTGTGAAGCAGACCCAGTGACGACGGTTGACGTTCGCCGTGACGTTCGACGACGGTGATGTAGGACGCCATAACGACACCCCTGTTCGACCACAGGCCGAGAAAATTCACACGAAGATCAGGTACGTCGTCATACACGTCGGGCACCACATTGCACCAGCCTCGTCCCTCGGCGATCAATTCCATCGCCGCGAGCGCTTCAGTCCAATCCTCTGAGAAATGTAAGGCACGACGAATGGTCACGGCCCGCACCTGGCCGATCGAGATGTCGACGCGCTCACGCCCAACCCAACTCAGTCAGGCGAGGATCACTGATACCAAAGTGGTGCGCGATCTCATGGATAACGGTCTTTCGGATTTGCGCCTTTACCTCGTCCTCGCTCGAACACACCTGACAAATCGTCTTTTGATACAACGTGATCCGATCCGGCATTACGCCGCTGTAACTGATTGGTCCACGCTTGGTGAGCGGTATGCCTTCGTAGAGCCCGAACAAAGGTCGACCGCGGGCTTCATCAGCCACGATGATCGCAACGTTGTCGATCTCCTTGGCGAGTTCATCTGGTAACGACGCCACGGCCTCACTCGCCAACTCTTCGAAACGCTCGTTAGAAATGATGAACATGATGGAAGGTTACAAGTCAAGGTTCGAAGCCACGCAGCGTCGTCACCGTGATTGATGCCCCACGTGCAGTCCACAATCCATCAAAGTCGCGTGCGACATCAAATGTCGGCACTCACACTGATGGAGAAATCCGACGAACGTTTACTGTTCTCCGGTGCAATTGGTCGGTCCTTTGAGCCACTTGTGACGAACACACTGACGCTCAGTTGACGGTAGTGACTGGCCGAACCGCTCGATCGATACGTCCCCGTCGCGTGTGGCTTCACGCAAAAGGATTCAAGTCCCGCAGAGTACGACGTGCTCACGCTTAGCCCGAAACAGGTCAACGTTCCTGACGAATTCTTCGCGGTCACCCTTAACATCACTTTTTTCACTGAGTCCGGCGGATTGGACACGCTGTAAGCGCACGCATAATCGCTGGACGACACCGCACGGGTGCCGCATTCTTCGCCGGAACCGAGGACACCCGTCACCTTCCAAGCCCATGGCGCTGAAGCCGCGGCCGACCCGGCACCGACAATTGCAATGAACACCACCGCAAGCGCGAAACGCCAAAGCAGCATCCACTGGACGTGGAGCGGACAACGTCCGCGTCGTTTGGTGATTCTCTTCAGATTGTTCATCTAGTTAGGTTCGCAGATGACGAGAGGTATCTCTCGGTGCGATTTTCGACGGTAACGCTCGTACGGCCCATAGGCCGCGATTACTTGGGGCCACAAGGAGGCACCCTCCTCGTGGGTTGCGACCCTCGTCCGCATTTCGCGCGCTTCGCCGTTTGCACGAATCGTGACCTTTGGTTCCGACACCAAATTGCGAAACCACAGGGGATTACGATCATCGCCTCCTTTTGACGCGACGAGCACGACACGATCTTTCTCGTACAAGGGTGCGGTGAGAATGGTGTTTCTAAGTACACCGGATTTTCGCCCCGTCGTCACGAGTTCGATGACTTGCAACCCGAACGCAGAAGAGCCAACGCGCCCTCTAGATACGCGAAGGACGGCTTTGTGGACGTTGTTCAACGTTCGAAAACCAACGTCAACGAAAGAGTCGCGAAAACTCATATGGCTGCTGAACGGGTCGAATACGCGAGATACTGAGAGCGGCTCAACTGCAACCGCTAGTGGCCCCGCAACTCGAACACACGTAGCACGATCCTGCACGCTGCATGGCATTGCCGCACTGGTAACACATCGGAGCGTCGCGCTGTTCCGAGCGAGTGAGCAGCGAAGGTTGGCCGGCGCGTGGCTTGTCAGTGACGTCTATCAGTGTGGGTTGGATGCTCACACCAACATTCGGCGTCGCTTGTTCGGCGACCTCGGGCAACGTGGGTTGAATACGCTCACTCGTCGACAGCACGCCCAACTCTTCACGCTCGGATGAATCCAAATAGTCCAGCGCCAAACGACGAAAGATGTAATCAACCAATGACGTCGCGATACGAAGGTCGGCGTCGTCGGTCATGCCTGATGGTTCAAACTTCATATTGACGTACTTGCGCACGTAGGTTGCCAACGGCACACCGTGTTGCAAACCAAGACTGATCGAAATCGAAAAGGCGTCCATAATGCCCGCCAACGTCGATCCCTGCTTGGAAACCTTGATGAAGACCTCACCTGGTCGGCCGTCTTCGTATTCCCCGACGGTCACGTAACCTTCACAGTCCGCCACGCGGAACGCGAACGTTGACGACACTCGACGGCGAGGAAGCCGTTCGCGAACCGCACCGACGAGAACGTGGGAACCTTCCGACTTTGCGAGTTCCAGCGCCGATTCGAGCTTGGTGATCTTGGTGTAGAGCTCAGCGGCAACCGAGTCGGTCGCCGTTACTGACGACGAGGACTCTTCACCGTCTTTTTTCGCGGTCGAGAGCGGCTGGCCCACCTTGCAGTTGTCACGGTAGATCGCCACAGCCTTCACGCCAAGGCGCCACGCGTCCATGTGCAAGTTCTCCACGTCTTCAATGGTCGCGTCTTCTGGCATGTTGACGGTCTTAGAGATTGCTCCAGAAATGAAGGGTTGCACCGCGCCCATCATCTTCACGTGACCCAGATAATGAATGGTGTTGTCACCCATCGAACAGGCGAACACCGGGAGGTGCTCGGGCTTGAGTGATGGGGCGCCGACGATGGTCTTGTTCTCGTCGATGTAGATCTCAATGGCAGCGATCTCCTCTTCGGAGTAGCCGAGCACGTGCAGCGCACGTGGCACCGTCTGATTCACGATCGACATGTTGCCGCCGCCGAC
>PLRK01000078.1 GCA_003163875.1 Acidimicrobiaceae bacterium
GACTGCCTGGGCACCGCGCACCGTCAGGGCGCGGCGTCGATCATCCAAGTCGAGATCATGGACCGACCGCCCGACGAGCGACCAGCCGACCAGCCGTGGCCGACGATGGCGCGTCTCTTCAAGACGTCCCCAGCACATCAAGAAGGCGGTGAACGACGATTCTCCACCGAGACGCTCGAGTTCCACGGGCCAGACGTCCTACGTGAGATCTCACTCTTGGATCATTCGGCGCAGCAAACCTTTCGAACGCCCGCCGATCTTGTTCTCATCGCTGCAGGGTTCATCGGACCTGAACTCGAGCGCTTGGGACTCACTAGCGCTTCGTGCATGACGCCGCGCGGCACGCTCCAAGTCGCCGACGACTGGCGCGTGGCGGCGGTACTCGGCCAAAGCCCGGTTTTCGCCTGCGGTGATGCGGTTCGCGGACAGAGTTTGATCGTGTGGGCGATCGCCGAAGGTCGTAGTGCAGCGGCGGCGATTGACACGTATCTCAGTGGTTCCAGCGTTCTGCCGGCGCCGCTCGAACCCTACGCGCTCTCTTGGTGAGAACCACGTACCCTTCGTCTTTGTAACATCGTTAAGAACAGATCTAGGGGGACCCATGCAGAGCACGATGCAAGACGCACCGTTGTTGATTCGCGACATCATCCGACATGGCGAATGGCTCTACGCGGACAAGAAGATCTTCACCGTTACCGGCGACGGGGTCACGGAAGCCACCTTCTTTGAAGTCTCCAAGCGAGCGGAGCGTCTCGCCGCCGCCCTGAAGGCCTTGGGTATTGGCGAAGGCGACCGCGTCGCGACGTTCATGTGGAACAACCAGGCGCACATGGAAGCGTACCTTGCGATTCCGTGCATGGGCGCGGTCCTGCACACGCTCAATATCCGACTCTTTCCCGAACAACTCGCCTACATCATCCAACACGCGCAAGATCAGATCATCATCGTGGACAATTCACTCGTGCCCTTACTGGCGAAAGTTCGCGACCAAATGCCCAGCGTGCGCCACATCATCGTCAATGGTCCGGACTCCTCGGGCCTGTTAGGCGACACGCTCGACTTCGACGCACTCATCGATGAACAGCAGCCCGGATATGACTGGCCCGATCTTGACGAACGTTCGGCCGCGATCATGTGTTACACCTCGGGAACAACGGGAAATCCCAAGGGCGTGGTGTACTCGCACCGTTCAACGTGGCTGCATTCAATGGCGTCGACGAGCGCGAATTCGATCGGACTGTGCGAAAAGGATCGCTGCCTTCTCATCGTGCCAATGTTTCACGTCAATGCGTGGGGATGCGCGTATACGTCGTTCCTCGCGGGCATCGAATTGATCATGCCCCAGATGTTCTTACAAGGCGAACCCATCGTCAAAATGATCACCGAGCTGCATCCCACCGTGTCCCTCGGCGTGCCCACCATTTGGAACGACGTACTTCGTGCCGCCGAACAATCTGAACACGTTGACTTCTCGAGTTTGCGCGGTATCTTGGCGGGAGGCTCACAAGTGCCACGATTCATGATCGAAGCCTTTCGAGATCGCTACGGTATCGACCTCATCCAAGGTTGGGGTATGACCGAGACAAGCCCACTTGCGGCGGTGTCGATACCTCCCGCGGGCACGCCACCAGAACTGGAGCTTGACTATCGCGCGAAGGCCGGTCGAGTCGTAGCGGGCGTCCAACTACGCCTCACCGACGAGTCTGGCACCGTGCTCGAGCGCGACGGTAAGACCGTCGGGGAGTTCGAGATCCGCGGTCCGTGGATTACCGGGTCGTATTTCGGCGTTGACGACCCTGATAAATTTCACGATGGATGGCTTCGCACTGGCGACATTGGCACCCTCGACTCAGAAGGCTTCATGGTGATCAGTGACCGCACCAAGGACGTCATCAAATCGGGCGGTGAGTGGATCAGCTCCGTGGAGTTAGAAAGCACCATGATGGGACACCCCAAGGTCTTTGAGGCAGCGGTCGTTGCGGTGCCGGATCCAAAATGGCAGGAACGACCATTGTGCTGCGTCGTGCTTGAACCGGGCACGCACGTCGGCGTCGATGAATTGCGCTCCTATCTCGCCGAGCGAGTCGCGAAGTGGTGGGTACCCGAGCAATGGACCTTCCTCGATTCGATTCCCAAGACCAGCGTGGGCAAGTTCGACAAGAAGTTATTGCGCTCGCGCTTTCACGACGGTGACCTCACTGTCATCGTGACCGAGTAGTGGAGTCACTCGACTCGTTGGCTGACGAGGTTGCCAACATTGAGACGAAAGTCGCCGATGCTATCTTCGAAACGGTTCGCGAACAGCTTCGTGGGTCCGGCGAAGAGGCGAGAAATCTGGAACGCCGGCTTTCTAAGGTTCGCCGTAGCCTGCAGAAAGCGGAATCTCTGTTACGTCACGATAACGTGACCGATTAAGAATCCCACGAGTTGACGACGTCGATCAACTGTCGAAGTCTGACGTAGTTTCTACCGTCGAAATCAAAGATGATCGCGTCATCGTCGGCGACGAATCCCTCGTGCTCTGAAAACGTGGGGAACTGCTCGCTCAGAGCCAGCAACTGTTCTGATGAAGGTCGAACGCGAAGACGCATCCGCGCGCGTTGTTCGAGAACGTCGAATGAACGGTAATTGCGATAGAAACGTTCGATATCCTCAATCGCGCTTTGTACTGATGTGTGAAGTGCGACGAGACACAGATCTGCTTCATCGATGTAGGCATCGCGAACGAGAATACCCATGAAGTCCAACCATCGTTTCCAAAAGTCACCGCCAGGCAAATCAACGAGAACAATGGGGGCGGGATTCGTCTTACCCGTATGCACGAGGGTGAGGATCTCGAAAATCTCGTCCATCGTGCCGACGCCACCGGGAAACGCAACGAATGCGTGCGACGCACGTGTGAGCGCAACCTTGCGCGTGAAGAAGAATTTCATCGCGACGTGCATGTCGTCGACGTCGATGTAGTCATTCGCCCCTTGTTCGAATGGCAACTCGATATTCACGCCCAGCGTGTTCTCTCGACCAGAACCCTTCGAAGATGCTTCCATTATTCCTGGTCCTGCGCCAGAAACCACCATCCAACCCCGAGCGGCGGTGGCGAGACCGAATTGGCGTGCCATCTCGTAGAGCGGATCATCGGCGTTGGTGCGGGCAGATCCGAAGACCGTCACCTTCGTGCGGTCGCGCCATGGTGCAAACAGTGCCGACGCCTCAAGTAATTCATCGAGCGACGTCGAGGCAATGCGGAGATCCGCGACGTCGGTATCGTATTTCGCGAGCTCAACGATTCGACTTACGAGTCGTTGCAATTCGTCGAGTCGTTCGGGTGACTGCGAGGATTCATCGTTCAACGCTCGTAGGAACGTCTCAACAAGTTCAGACATCGCTACAGCGTCTGATAGAGGGTACTGCGTTGATGCAGGGGACGACCGAGCGGTGCAACGAGTGCGCGCAAGTTCTCCACGTCCATCTCTTGACCGTGGGTAGCGCCGGCTGCCCGCGAGATATTCTCGTCCATCAATGTGCCACCCAAATCATTGGCCCCAGCTTGCAGGATGCGCCGTGAGCCTTCGACACCCATCTTGACCCAACTGACCTGGATGTTGTTGATCAACGTCGCGTAATGAAGTCGCGCGACGGCGTGCATCAATACCGCTTCACGGAACGTCGGTCCTCGTCGAGAACGACCCTTGAGGAAGATGGGTGTCGCCATGTGCACAAAAGGTAGTGGCACGAACTCGGTGAAACCACCCGTCTCCTTTTGAAGTTCACGAGTACGTAGGAGGTGTGTTACCCAGCTTTGTACCCCTTCGACCGCACCGAACATGATCGTGATGTTCGAATGCAGGCCAACACTGTGTGCGGCGCGGTGCACGTCAAGCCACTGATCGGTGTTGATCTTGTCGGGGCACAAAATGACCCGCACCTCGTCGTCCAAGATCTCCGCCGCGGTACCCGGAAGCGTCTTCAATCCGGCGTCGCGAAGTCGCGTGAGGTACTGCGCCAGATCTTGGTCGCTGCGCCGAGCGCCCTCGAATACTTCGAGCGCACTGAATGCGTGAATGTGAATGGTTGGCGAACCCGCTCGCACCGCAGCGACCACGTCGATGTAATAGTCGCCGTCAAACTTGGGGTGGATGCCGCCTTGGAGACATACTTCAGTCGCACCCTTCGCTTCTGCTTCGCGGACTCGCTCGCTGATCTCATCGAGGGTAAGCAGGTAGGGGTCGCCACGCAGGTTGAGCGAGAGAGGCCCCTTGGAAAAAGCGCAGAAGCGACATTTGAACGTACAGACATTCGTGTAGTTGATATTGCGATTGATGACAAAACTCACGTCGTCACCCACGAGGTCACGACGCACGTGATCGGCCGCGTCGACGACGGCGTTGAAATCGCCTCCGCGAGCCATGAAGAGGGTTTCTAACTCGCGAGCGTCGAAGTCGTAACCCGGCTCGTAGCGAGCGAGGATGGCGCGCACCTCATCGGTGCGAGAGGTCTGCACGGGAGGCGCCGGGGGAGTCACATCGGTACCCGAGAACCATTGATCCTCGCGCGCCAGAAAACTCGCGTCGGCGTGGGCCAGTACGTAGGGGCGGACGCTCTCGTCCAGGAACTCCGAGTGCAACCCAATGAACGCTGGATAAATCGTCAGACGGGGGGCCAACGTGAATCCTCGAGCATCGCACTCGTTGGAAAGTGCCTCGAGCACCGGCCAGGCACGTTCGGGATTGACGTGATCGCGGGTGACGGGCGATACGCCTCCGAAGTCGTCTATGCCGTAGTTGAGTAGTTTCGTGGGATCATCACTCAGATTCGGTGGAGCCTGCAGATGGATCCCGCGCGGCAGAATCAGTCGCGCAGCCGCGATGGTCCAATGAAACTCCTCGTCACTGGCGGGCGGATCGTCTGCCATGAGAGTGCGAGGCTTCGGCAGGAAATTCTGGATGATGACTTCTTGGACATGACCGAATTGTTCGTGCGAGTCTCGGATTGCGAGAAGTGTTTCGAGGCGCTCTTCGCGGTTTTCACCAATCCCCACGAGAAGCCCGGTTGTGAAGGGGATCTTCAGCTCACCCGCGAAGCGCAAAGTATCGAGACGTCGTTGGGGATCCTTATCGGGAGCGAGACGATGAGCTTTTAACTGCGCAAGTGATTCGATCATCATGCCTTGGGAACCACTCACGCCACGTAGTTGTTCGAGTTCGTGACGATAGAGGGCTCCGGCGTTGGCGTGGGGAATGAGACCCGTACCTTCGAGCACCATCTGTGCCGCGTTCGCGACGTAGTCAACCGTCGATCGGTATCCCCGCGCTGCCAGCCACTTCGCCGCCTCGTCGTAACGCAGTTCGGGGCGTTCACCGAGGGTGAACAAGGCCTCGGTGCAACCGGCATCTCGTCCCGCTTGCGCGATGGCCATCACCTCTTCGAGGTCCATATAGGGCGATGCCACGTGGGCGGGAGCTTGGGCGAAGGTGCAGTAGCCGCAACGGTCGCGGCAGAGCTTCGTGAGAGGAATGAAGACCTTTGGAGAATACGTGACCACGTAACCAAAGTTTTCCCGAGCCAGAGCGAACGCGTTCGGCGCAAGGGTTGCCGCTGATTCGTGGACGAGTTCTACCTGCGCAAGAACATCTTTGGTTTTCATATCGGCATCCTAGGCCTAGAGTCCAAGAATTCCGGCCGCTTCCTGAAGATCGTCAACGACGAATTGATAGACCTTTCGCTTCGCTGCTTGCATGGCTTGGAAGTCACTCGTCGCTTGAGCCATGTGGAGGTCATGGAACGTGTAATGGCGACCTTCAATACGCGCCGGTTCGGTGACGGGGCGCTGCACTAACTGGATCCCCACGACGCCGGTCGGGCCGCCCTTATGGAGTTGGCCCGTCGAGTGCAGGTAGCGCGGACCTAGGTTGGCGGTGGTTGGACCGTAGACACTCTCACAGCGTGAACGCAACGAACTGAGTTCCTCCGACGTCGAAAGGGGGGCGTACACCTGCAAGACGTTGTACGTCGAGGACATCATGTCCTCTCGCATCGCTCCGAGGTCCTCGTGGCGTTGCGCCCAGGAGATCTCGCCACTCAGTAACGAGAAAACGTTCTTCTTCGCCGACTCGACGTTGGGCTGGTTGAACGGATCAACACCTAGGTGACGCCCTAACAATGCCGCGACCAAGTGATGGCCCTGCATTTCGCTGACTCGATACTCGTTCTGGCCCGACGTCGGCATTGGTATGAATCCACGATTGTCCTTGCCCGTCGTTTCGGCGACCAATTGCTCCATCCAAAGCGCCGCCCCGGACGTAATGGGATCACCATTCACGGGAAAGAACGCCTCGCCATTCTTAATCGCCTTCGCGCGCTGATCAGCGACCTCGACGGCGAGTGCGACCAGCTCTTCGCTCAAAAAACACGACGCTAATTCGTCGCGAAGTTGCGCAATCGTCCAGTCAGCGTAGAGCGCGGGAACGAGTCCAAAAGGCGAAAGGCCCGAGTAACGGCCGCCGGTGGCGGGGTCGCCGAGCACGATGTGCGCGCCCAGCGATTCACCAAGCTCCACGAGGGCGGTACCCGGATCGGTGATGATGATCAAATCCTTCGCGTCTAGACCGTGCACGAGAGCGTGCGCGAGCAGCGTCTGGGTCTCGATCGTCCCCCCCGACTTGGACGAGGCGATTACTTGCGCATTTGAAAAGTCAATGCTCGAAATCGTGTCTGGGTTCGACGTGTCAAGGACCGTTAATTGATTTTTGGGTCGCGATTGAGCGTAGAGGCGCGCGGGACCTGACGATCCTCCCATTCCCAAAAGAATGGTGCGTTGGTGTCGCCTCGGCAACGATGCGTAGGTTTGATCAAGCCAGTCGCCGAGATACGCCTCGGGATGATGCAGCCAACCCAGTGCGTGTCGAGCGGTGTCGCCCTCGAAGAGTGTGGGATCGCCTTCGAAAAGACGCTTGACGAGGTCAGCGGAATCTGGCATTAGTGCGAAGCCTTCATCTTCGATGACACAGTCGCCAAGAGCTCCTCGTAGGACGTGACAAAGGCGTCGACACCCTCGCGCTCTAATTGATCCGTCACGGCGCGAAGCGACACCGACGCAGGTAACGCGTCGAGTCGGGCCGCTTCTTTCGCGACGGACTCATAGGAATAAAGGAGAGTCTCGTCAAAGTTCCCGTGGTCGAGCACGGCATCAAGCGTCGAGTCGGGCATTGTGTTGACGGTTTCATTACCTACGATGGAATTGACGTAGAGGAGGTCATCGTAGGTGGGATTCTTGGTCGATGTCGACGCCCACAAGGGTCGTTGCACCTGGACCCCGAACTCAAGCAAGCTGGTTGCGCGTGACGTCGCAATCTTGTCGGCGTACAGCTTGTACGCGGCGCACACCTGATCGATTGCGACAGTGCCACGTCGCGGGTCACCATCGTCGAGGAGTTTGTCAACGGCGACGTCCACGCGAGAGACGAAAAAGGAAGCGACGCTGCCAATCGAACCGGCCTCGAAACCGTTCTTGATGGCGAGTTCAAGACCACTCATCCACGCGTCGAGTACCTCGTGATAGCGCTCTATGGAGAAGATCAACGTGACGTTCACGTTGATCCCGGCTCCGAGCACTTGGGTGATGGCGGGTAATCCTTCCTTGGTGGCGGGAATCTTGATCATGAGATTGTCGCGTCCAACCTTGGTGTGGAGTCGCTTGGCCGCCTCAATCGTTGCCTGAGTGTCACGCGCCAGGCGAGGCGAGACCTCCAGTGAGACAAAACCGTCGAGATAGCGACGTTTTCCTTTCGCGAAATCCTCTCGCGACGAACGATGCACACCCATCAACACGTCACACGCATCGGTGACGTCGAGTACCGCAAGCGTCTCAAAGAGCACTTCGGGATCCTCCTCGGCGTGCACATCAATGACGCTGTCGTACGCGTTCGACGTCGCCAGAGCCTTGGCGAAAATGGAAGGGTTAGACGTTACCCCTCGCACTCCCCGGTCGACAAGCTCCTGGAGGGTGCCGTCTTGAAGCCAGTCGCGTCGGATGTTGTCAATCCAAGGACTTTGACCAAATGAGTCATACAACGTGTTGAGCTTCGTCACTTCACTCCTCCCAAGACGTCTTGTACGTGTTCGACAACGGAATTCGCGTTGATATTGAAGTGCGCGAAGACTTCCTTGCCCGGCGCCGACAAGCCGAACGAATCAATGCCAATTGCGTGGTCGACATACTTGTACCAGCCTATGGTCGCTCCTGCCTCAAGCGACACTGAGGGCAGCGATGAACGAAACACACCCTGTCGATACTCAAGCGGTTGCGCCTCGAAACATCGCCAACACGGCATGGCTACGACTCGCGTGATCACGCCTTGGGCGCGCAGTTGGTCGCACGCCTCAAGGCACGGCCCCATCTCAGAGCCCGTCGCGACCAAGGTGAAGACCGCCTGCTCGTCTTCTCGTAAAACGTAGCCACCTTTGCGCGCTCCCGCTAATGACGCCGCCGCATCGTCGTCCTTGAGCACCAGCATGTCCTGGCGTGACAGCACCAAGGCAGTCGTTGGTGGATGAGGGTCGGTCAAATACTGGTGCACGAGATCGAGCGTCTCGTTCGCGTCGGTGGGGCGTACGACGTGAAGCCGAGGCATTGCACGCAACGACATGAGTTGTTCAACTGGTTCATGCGTGGGACCATCCTCACCCACACCCACGGAATCATGCGTATAGACAAAAAGAACACTCGCACCACTCAAGGCCGCGAGTCGAATCGCTGGGCGCGCGTAATCACTGAATACGAAGAACGTCGAACCGACCGGACGAAGCCCGCCGTGGAGTGCTTCACCTACCATCGACGCACTCATGGCGAACTCGCGAATCCCGTAATGAATTTGTCGCCCATCTGGTGTCGCGTGATTCTGCTGGAGTGATTGTTTGAGGATGACGCCCGTGTTCTCGGTGAGATCGGCCGAGCCCGCTGTGAGACCACTCGTTTGCGGCGCGAAGACGTCCATGGCACGCTGCATTGCTTTTCGGGTGGGCACCATCGTGGCGCCGTCGAACTTCTCGGCGTCCTTCGTAATCACCGCGGCGCCATTGGTCTGAAGCTGCGTGAGCAGGGCGACACCCTTTTCGCCGGCGGCCCTTACACGAGCTTCCCAGGACAGTCGCTCGTCGCGGCGTGTTTTGAGCGATTCGACAAGCGACGACGTGAGTTCTGGGTCGTCGTGGAATGACGTGTCCGGCATCCCAAGGATTTGCCTTACCTGGGTGATGGCGGCCGCGCTAAGTGGCGTACCGTGGGCCTCTTTCGTGTCCATGATCACTGGCGAAGGAAAACCAATGTGTGAGCGAATGATGATCAGGGTTGGCCGAGTTGTTTCGTTTATCGCTTCGTGTGTTGCACGCTCGAGCGCGTCAAGATCGTTGGCCCGCTCACCAAGATTGATCACGTGCCAGCCGTACGCGGCGAAACGCTCGGCCGGATTGTCGTGCAGTGCGAGTTCCGTTGGACCATCAATCGTGATGTGATTGTCGTCGTAGAACACCGTCAGCCGTTCGAGTCCTAAGGATCCAGCGAGGGACGCCGCTTCGTGACTCACGCCTTCTTCGAGGCACCCGTCGCCCGCGATGACCCACGTACGGTGATCGACGAGGTCCTCACCGTACGAACTGCGCAGCACCCGTTCGGCGATCGCCATGCCGACGCCGTTGGCGATACCTTGACCCAGAGGACCAGTCGTCACCTCGACGGTAGGGGTGTGTCCAGCTTCCGGGTGCCCGGGAGTTTTCGAAAGCAATTGGCGAAACTCTTCGAGGTCTTCAACACTCACGTCGTACCCGAAGATGTGCGCGAGCGAGTATTGGAGAATCGAAGCGTGACCGCAACTTAGAATGAAACGGTCTCGATCACTCCATTGCGGGTCGGTGGGGTCGTGGCGAAGCACGCGCGACCAGAGCATCACCCCAAGTGGCGCGAGGGCCATTGCCGTACCACTGTGGCCCGAATTGGCCTTCGCCGGCGCGTCCATCGCGAAGCCGATCAACTCGCGAATCGCCCTCGATTCGAGCTCGCTGGCCCCGTGGAATATATCGTCAGTCATTTGTAAAACAGTAGTGACTCGATGGCGCGCAACGGGCCTTTGTGCACCGGTACGCTTGTCCGGTGCCCCTGCAAATTCCGCCAAATTGCGATCTCACGTTGGGTCTGGTTTGTGTGGATAAATCCGTCACCGGTACGACCGTGTGGCGGATGCGCGTCGACGAGCGCTTCTTGAATCCGGCGGGCATCATGCAGGGCGGATTCCTTTCGGCGGTGCTTGATTCGGCGATGGGCGCTTCGGCCGTGTCGGTGAGCGAAGGGCGAAAAGTGTCGGTCGCAAATACGGAGATGAAGGTGTCGTTCCTGCGTCCAGCACGCGTGGGCGAGGTCCTGACGTGCACCGCGACCGTCCTCAAAGCGGGTGGTGTCATCACATTTGTCGAAGCCAAGATCGTCAATGAGGACGAAAAGGTGGTGGCGACCGCGAGTTCTTCGTACCTTATTCGAGAGCGCGCTGAGTAGTCTGGTTTCGTGAAGATTCCTTCGTGGCGCAAAGTGGTCCGTGGTGCGAGCATCAAGAGCGACCTGGAAGAGATCAAGGTGCTGTTCCTGCGTTACTTGAAGGAAGAGACCATCGATCCTTTGAAGGATCTTGGTCGCTTCGTTATCTTTGGAGCCCTCGGTAGCATTCTCGTAGGTTTCGGTGCGGTGATGATCTTGTTCGGGACACTGCGATTCCTCCAAGATCAATTTCGAGTATTAGACGGCAGCCTTTCGTGGTTGCCCTACGTGATCGTCGCGGTGCTGGCGATGATCATCAGTGCCTTCACACTGTGGCGCATCGTCAGCGGTGGGGCCAAGCGACGTCTCAAGGTCTCCAAATGAGCGATTCCGAGACGCGCCGAGCATTGGAGCGCTCCGTCAGAGCGCTCATACCTGACGAAGTGACCGCGCCGGCAAAAATGTTGAATCGACGCCCCGACAGCGCGAGTGCCGGCGTGAGCGGATTGCTCACCGGCTACGCCTGGGGATGGATGCGAGGGCGTAGGGCGCGAAGGGCCAAGAAGAAAAGCTCTTCGTGATGCTGCGTCGAATTTTTCGACTCGCTGTCGCGTCGTCACTCGCGAAGGCGTGGTTACAAAAATCACCTCGATGGCTCGGGGTCGCCGGCGCGATCGCGCTTCTTCGGGTTCTCGATGAGAAGGCATCGAAAGTCGGTCGCCGAGTCGAGAGCGCACGACCCAGTGAGTGA
>PLRK01000076.1:0-186 GCA_003163875.1 Acidimicrobiaceae bacterium
CCTCAACACGGTCGTGGGCCCGGGTCGCGATGCCTCGTTGCTTCGACTCGCTGGTCCGGGACTTCCTGCATCGAAGCGCGGCATCGCACTCTCGACGGATTCGAATCCTCGATGGTGCGCGCTCGACCCACACGTAGGAACGGCGCTCAGCGTCGCCGAGAGCGTCGCGAACCTCGCGTGCGTGGG
>PLRK01000076.1:199-72922 GCA_003163875.1 Acidimicrobiaceae bacterium
CCCGAGCACCCCGAGGTGATGTGGCAGCTCTCCGAATCGATTGACGGTATGGCCGAGGCGTGTCGCGCCTTCGAGATACCGGTCGTGGGCGGCAACGTGTCGCTGTACAACGAAAGCGGCGGCAATGACATTGACCCCACCCCCGTCGTCGGACTCCTCGGCGTGGTCGATTCGCTACTCGCGCCGCCACCCGGATGGAACTGGACGTCGGGCGACGCGGTGATGTTGGTGGGGACTCGTCGGGCGGAGGGGGCCAACCCGTTCCCTCTCGCGGGAACGCGTTGGGCGACCAAGCGAGGACGTCGCGGCGGAACCATCGCACCCTTCGAGCCACAGGCGTTGAAGACCACCTTCGAATTCGTCGCCCGTGAGATCAGTGTGATCTGCTCGGCTGCGCCGAGTGATGTGACGTCCGTGCACGACGTTGGCTCGGGAGGCCTCGCGACGGCGCTCGCCGAAATGGCATCAGAGACCGGTGTGGGCGCCCAGATCGTCGAACTCAAAGGCAACGCAGAACTTTTTTCCGAGTTTCCAGGTCGCTTCGTCATGACGACGAAGGACCCATTGGCGTTCGCTGCTCGCGCCGCGCTCGCGGGCGTGGCCGTCGAGACCCTTGGTCGCGTGGGCGGTACTTCGCTCACGATAGGCACGTCCATTGATCTGAACGTCAACGAGATTGGCTCGCGTCGGCGTCACGCGCTCGCGAACGCCTTGGAGACCGCGCTCTAGAGCGCCTTCAATTCCTCCAGCACCTCGTTGGGTACTCGAAGATCACCTGATTTTCCAAAGCCGAGTGTGACGTCACTTTTGTAGCTGCCGTGATAATCGGATCCTCCGGTCGGGATCATGCCGGCGTCGCGAGTCAGTTTGACCATGAGTTTTCGAATTGGCTCACTGGTACCGCCGTAGTAGGCCTCGACGCCGTGGAACCCTCGCGAACGTAGTGACTCGAGCACGCGTGGCACGGTCGCTTGAATTTCCGTCGGACTCATCGAATCGACGTAGTTGACGAGCGGGTGAGCAATAGAGAAGACCGCCGTCGAGTCCTTCGCCGCGCCGATGAATTCTTCGATCGACATGCTGGTCTTGGGTACGTAGGCTTTGCCGTCGCTGCCGAGCCACTCGATGAAGATTCGCGCCCAGTTCTCGTTGTTCATCTCGCCCACGATCTCTGGATGTAATTCGAGCATCGCGCGCGCGAAGTGTGGACGCCCAATGGAGTGCTCATTGCCAGCGAGTTGAGCCAGGTAGTCCAGACTGAGACGATCGAATCCCTTCTCATTGAGGACCTTGACGAGGGCGAGATTTCGTACGTCGCGATCGCCTCGCAGTGAGTCCAACTTGCGTTGAAGGGGGTGCGCTGCGTCCAGAGGGAGGAAGTAGCCCAGGACGTGCACGTTGCGGGCCCCAATACTCCCGTCGGGTCGGCGCTTTGGAAACTCGTTGTCGCGCAGTGACACTTCGACGCCGCTCACTAGTTCGATGCCCAGTCGCTCGCAGGCGTTGCTCATTTCAGCGTGACTCGCCGTCGTGTCGTGGTCGGTGAGGGCGATCGCGGAAATACCCAATTCGTAGGCCTTTTTTGCGAGGGCGCTCGGCGTGTCGGAGCCGTCCGAAAAACTCGAATGGGTGTGCAGGTCAATCACCGCTCCAGCGTACCGACAGAGCACATTGGACTCGGTCGACTGTGCGAGAATGGCGCAGTGCCGCGCCCACCCTTTGCCCCTAAGGTCGTAGTGGAATGAAAGAAGCGTGTGGAGTTGTAGGCATCGTCGCACCTGGGCGTGACGTTGCACATCTTTGCTACGACGCGCTTTACGCCCTCCAGCACCGCGGCCAGGAGTCCGCGGGGATGGCGACCTTTAACAACCAGCAAATAACGGTGGTGAAAGACAACGGACTCGTGAGCCACGTTTTCGCCGAGACGACCCTTCGAGCGCTCGCGGGTGCTTTCGTCATTGGCCACACGCGTTACTCGACGTCGGGTTCGGCGAACTGGACCGCTGCCCAACCGGTGTATCGTTCGGCGGGTTCGTCGGGATTTGCGATCGCGCACAACGGGAATCTCACCAACACCGCCGAGCTTGCTGACAAGGCGGGCATCCAAGTGACGTCGATGCTGTCCGACTCTGACCTCGTCGCTGAGCTACTCGCGCGCACGGTCGAGGACGGTCACACGTTGTCCGAAGCACTCGCGCACGTGCTCTCTATCGCCGAGGGTGCCTTCTCGATGGTGATACTCGAAGCAGAAGCGGTGCACGCAGTTCGCGATCCCTTCGGGTTTCGTCCGCTTTGCTTGGGTCGCCTTGGGAGTATCGACGCGCCCGAAGGTTGGGTGGTCGCTTCGGAGTCGCCCGCCCTCGACGTCATAGGCGCGCATTTTGTTCGCGAGATCAATCCTGGTGAGATGGTCACGATCACGACCGAGGGCGTGACGTCGGTGCAATTGCTCGAGCCCGCGAGTGACAAACAAAAACTCTGCATCTTCGAATTCGTGTATTTCGCCCGACCCGACACCTATTTAATGGGCCATCAAGTGCACACCACCAGGCGTCGTATGGGTGAGCTACTCGCCGGACAGAGTCACGTCGATGCGGACATCGTGATGGGCGTGCCCGACGGTGGCGTACCTGCCGCGGAGGGTTACGCGAAGGCGTCGGGCATACCCTTCGGGTACGGATTGGTGAAGAACCGCTACATCGGGCGAACGTTCATCGCGCCTGACCAGAATAAACGCGCCGCAAGCGTCCGACGGAAATTCAATCCCTTGCGCGAGAACATCGAAGGTCAGCGCCTGATCGTGGTCGATGACTCCATCGTGCGCGGCACGACGACCCGCGCGCTCGTGCGGATGTTGCGCGATGCTGGGGCCTCCGAAGTGCACTTACGCATCTCGTCGCCACCCTTCATGTGGCCTTGTTATTTCGGGATCGATACGCCGTCGCGCGACGACCTGTTAGCGGCGAACAATTCAATTGCGGAGATGAACGATTTTGTTGGCTCGGACACCCTCGAGTTCATCACGCTCGAGAATCTTCGCTCGGCGATTCAACTCGATGGCGAATGTTGCGACGCGTGTCTCACTGGAAAGTACCCCGCGCCAACCCCGGTGGCACTCGGGGCCAGCGGGGGTCGTTGGTGAGTCGGTTACTCGATCAACCCTCGGGCGGTCTCACCTACCACGATGCGGGTGTGTCAATCGAAGCCGGCGACGAAGCGGTTCGACGTATCAAGGATGTGGTTGACGCGACACGACGACCCGAAGTGCTCGGCGGCATCGGGGGATTCGCGGGGATGTTCGCGCTCAATATCGCGTCAATGAAAGAGCCGGTACTCGTGGCGTCAGCAGATGGCGTTGGCACCAAACTCGAAGTCGCGCGTCAGATGGGTCGTTACGACACCGTCGGGCGAGATCTCGTGGCGATGTTGGTCGACGATCTTGCGTGCTTAGGTGCTGAGCCACTCTTCATGCTTGACTACGTCGCGGTTGGATCGCTCGATCCCGGCCGACTCGAAGAGCTCGTGCGCGGCATTGCGGATGGTTGTCGTGTTGCGAACATCGCACTGCTGGGTGGCGAGACGGCCGAACATGGCGACGTGATGCACCCCGACGACCTTGACGTGGCTGGATTCGCCGTCGGGGTGCTCGAGCGCGGACACGAACTCGGCGTGCGTAACGTCCACAAGGGTGACGCGGTCCTTGGTTTCGCCTCGACCGGGCTGCGCTCGAACGGTTACTCGCTCGCACGACGCGTATTGATGACGAGCCCCGACGCGTTGCACCAGCCCGCCTATGAAGGAGCGACCAGGACGCTCGGCGACGAGTTGCTCGTGCCGTCGGTGATCTATGCCCCCGCGATCACGAAGATGCGAAAGAAAATGGGTGAGGGCATCAGGGCGGCCGCACACGTCACGGGCGGTGGCATCATGGGCAATGTGGTACGTATCGCCCCCCCCACGAGAGACGTCGTCATCCATATGGACGCGTTCGAGACTCCCGAGATCTTCTACGAGATCCAGCGGCGGGGCAACGTCAGCGCCGAGGAAATGGCGCGGGTTTTCAACTGCGGTATTGGCATGGTCGTCGTTGTCGACTCTGATGACACCGACACCGCGGTCGAAATCGCTCGCGGTGAAGGTATCGACGTCTCGGTGGTTGGCAACGTCAGATCGGGCTCGGGTGCGGTGGTGCTCGCGTGAGTGACGCACGTTCGCGTGTGCTCGACCATTTAGTGGAGCATTCGGTTCGTCGGGGAGAATTTGTCCTTAAGTCGGGGCGAACGTCAAATTGGTTCATTGACTCCAAACAGACAATTTGTGCGCCAGAAGTGATGGTCGACGTGGCGACGTTGCTACTCGAGAAGATACCGACGAACGCGAACGCGATTGGCGGACTCACCATGGGTGCCGACGGGGCGTCCTTCATTACCGCAGGCGTTGCCGCTACGCGGGGTCGAATGTTGCGCGCCTTCAGCGTGCGTAAGGAAGTGAAGGATCACGGCGCCGGAGGACGCATCGCGGGTTCGCTCTTTGAGGGCGACCACGTGGTGATCACCGAGGACACCGTCTCGCGCGGGACGAGTTTGCTCGAGGCGGCGCGCGTCGTGCGCGACTACGGGGCCGACGTCGTTCTACTTATTGCCGTCGTTGATCGTGGCGGGACCGTCGAGGAAATGGCGGCGAAGGAAGGTCTACGCTTCGACGCACTGTTTCGAGCAGCGGATTTGGGTTTTAGCTTTGAAGGTGGTTAGGGCTGGTCCGCGAGCACACTGAGCAGGCGCGAACGCCAGTTGCGCAAGTCCGGGTAGTGCAGGTCGCTCGTATGACCGAATCGCAGCACGAGGGCGTCGAGTGCGGGAACGACACTAATCATCTGGCCCTCGTACCCGCTCGCCCAGTACGTGCCGTAAGGGTCACCGGTCACCCACCATTGCCAAGAATAGAACGTATCGCTGTCTGGGTCCTTACTCAGCGGAACTTGGGCGTTCGACGCCCACTCGCGCGAGATGAGTTGACGTCCGTCCCATTCGCCACCTCGCAGATACAAGAGTCCGAACTTCGCGAAGTCGAGGGCGGTCGCGTGGACGTAACTTGACGCGACGAACACGCCCGCTTCGTCAAAGGTCGCGACGGCGCTCCGCATGCCGAGGGGCCCGAAGAGCGTGTCGCGCAGGTAGCGTTCGTACGCCGCTCCGTAACCAACGTGATCGGCGACGATTCGACTGAGCACGTTGGTCGTACCACTCGAATAGTTGAAGAACGTACCGGGCTCGTGAGCGAGAGGGAGCGCCGCGGTGTAGGCGGCCATGTCGTGCTTTCCTTCGCCAAAGAGCATGTCGATGACGTGGCTCGTTTGGCCAACCTCGTAGTTCTCCACGAAGGCCAGTCCGTCACGCATCGCGAGCAGATCCGCAAGCGTGATGAAGCGACGAGGGTCGTTGGATTTCGACCATTCCGGGACCGGGGCCGGTTCGTGCACGCTGAGCACCCTTTGATCGACCAGCGTGCCAATGATCATGTGCAGCATTGATTTGGCCATCGACCACGACAGCAAAGGGCTCGAAGCGTCGATGGGTTCGGGGTCTCGGTCGAAGAACTCGCGAACGCCGGCGTAGCGCTCGACGAGTACCTGACCCCCTTTGACGACGATCACGGCGTTGGTGATCGCGAGTTCGTCAAGTGTGAATGCTTCGTCAACTACCTCTTGTAACGCCGAGGACGGAGGTTCGCTCGCCCCGGGCCAGGTGTCGCTCGGCCACGTGACGCCCGGCGGTTGCGGGGCGAAGGCGGGCGTCACTCGCGGAATGTCGGACATGGTCTCCCTGGTCACTACGCATTGTGGCACGTCACGTCACACCTTGTCGGTACCGTTCGTCGATGGCATCCATCAACGATGAACTCGTACAGCGTTATTTCTACCGATCGTCAACCACGTCGCGCAAACACCAGCACCAGGTCAGTGCGTATCTGGTGGAACGCCGTTTTGATTCGAACGTGGTCGCTCGCATCGAACCACTGGGTCTCGTGAACACGAGAATCGGTGAACACGAGATCGCGCTGCGAGGTCTCCGCCGAAATCTCGTGTCATTCGGGTCATGGCAACCGACCCTCAGTTCGCGACACAGTCGCATCAAGGTGCGAGCACTACGTCGCTAGAGCCCGCCGTCTCCAGGAGGAGTTTCTAGAGACGAGCGGTTGGTGGTCGAGACCGGCGTCGATCCGGTGACCTCACGCTTTTCAGGCGCGCGCTCTACCAACTGAGCTACTCGACCTCCTCGTCACCCTTTCGGGTGTCGAGCGGACCTGACGGGATTTGAACCCGCGACCTCCGCCTTGACAGGGCGGCGTGCACTCCGAGCTGCACCACAGGTCCTCGGTGTTCTCGAAGCAACCACTCCGAGACGCGAAGTGTCAGTCTATCCGCTAGCGCAGTGTCAATCCGAAGTGGAAATTCCTCGAAAATGGCGTCCTCGTAGACTCCGTTTCGTGCTCGGCGCTGCTCACTCTTCATGCACCGCAGCGTTCTGATCATGAATTCCACGGTGGTGCTCGTTGTCCTCGGTGCCGGGTTGGTGCACGCGGTGTGGAACGCTATGGCGAAAAGTCTTCACGACCAATTCGCGAGTTTCGCCCTCTTGAACATGGGCGTAGCGTTGGTGTGCTGGGTCAGCTGGCCTTTTGTTGGCGTGCCGAAGTCGGCGGCGTTGGTCTACTTGTTCTTCTCGGTGTTGTGCCACGTGGGCTACGAACTTTTCCTCATGGGCGCCTATCGTCGAACCGATTTCTCCCAGTCGTATCCGATCGCGAGAGGGATCGCGCCTCTGCTCGTTTCCGTTGCCGGTTTGATCTTTGCGAATGAACATCTGAGCGTCGAAGGCTTGCTCGGCGTCATCATCATCGTGATGGGCATCGTCAGCCTCTCGTTGCGTCCGGGCGGCGCTATCGGGCACCGACAGGGTGTCGTGTGGGCCCTCGCCACTGGCGTCGCTATCGCGGTCTACACCGTCATTGACGGTCTTGGCGTTCGAGCGAGTGCCGATGCGTATCGCTACGCGTTGACGCTCTTCTCGCTGCAATCAACGCTTTGGCTTCTCGGCGTGCTCGCTCGTCAGCCTCGAGGTTGGTGGCCCGGAGGACGTCGCGCAGTAATCGGGATGAGTGGTGGTTTCTTGTCGATGATTGGCTATATCGCGGTGCTGTGGGCGCAACTTCGAGCCCCACTCGGAATCGTGAGCGCACTACGCGAAACTGGCGTGCTGTGGGCAGCGCTCATCGGCGTTCTCGTGTTTCGCGAAGGGCGGATACGACGAGTGCTCACGCCAGCGCTTCTCGTCGTAAGCGGCATCGCACTGCTCAGCCTTGGCTGAGAGCCTTCCATCGAAGTAAGACGAGGCAGAACGGATGTCCGACGGGATCGAGCACTACGCGAAACGTCGTGCCGGGCTGGAAGGCATGCTTGGTTGCACCTTCAGCCACAACGTGTGCTTCTCCTTGGTTAAGGTCGGCGACAAGGAATTTCAAATGCAGTTGTTGAGGACGGGACCTTCAGGCCACGACGGTGCGACGTAGTGCTCCACTCGCTGGATTCCGAGTGTCGCCATACCCTCGTTCAAAAGTTGCACCCAATCGATGCTGCTGGAATCTGCGTCGCCGAGGGGTTCGATTTCCATCGAGGTGACGCGAGAGTCGAAGTCGGCGAGCGCGAGGGGGTCGGGGCAGTCCAGGGCCGTGAGACTGTCTTGTGGTTTCTCAGCGTCAAGGACTCCTGCAGTCGCACTCGCGCAAGGGCTTGTATGAAGGGCACTCCTTGCAGCGCGTACGTCATTGCGAACCGGGCTCGAAACACGACGCGCTACGGTGACAGCGTGGAGGCGAGCGAGCACGAGACACCGACTGTTCCAAAGAACGTCATCGTCATCTTGCTTGATTCACTGAACCGTCATCTACTCGAAGCGTACGGTTCGTCTGAATTCACGTCCCCGAACATTTCGCGGTTTGCGAAGCGTGCACTTCGTTTTACCAATCACCACACTGGTTCACTGCCGTGCATGCCCGCGCGACACGACGTCCTCTGTGGTGCACTCGATTTCTTGTGGCGACCGTGGGGATCCGTCGAGATCTGGGAAGACGCGATTACGTACGACCTTCGAAAACGTGGCGTAGTCACACAACTCGTGACGGATCATCCACATCTCTTCGAATCCGGTGGCGAGAATTATCACACCGATTTCTCTGCGTGGTCCTACGTGCGAGGGCACGAGGATGATCCTTGGAAGACGCGCCTCGATCCGTCGTGGTTCGGAGCGCCCGCTCTCGAGGCGCAACCGGCGTCGATGGCACGCGGCTACGACAAGTCGCGCACGTATTTTCGCTCTGTTGAGGATTTCCCCGGACCCCAAACCATGACGGCGGCTGCGAAATGGCTCAGTGAGAATGCGCACGAACACGAACGGTTCTTCTTGTTCGTCGATGAGTTCGATCCCCACGAACCCTTCGACACGCCCGAACCGTGGGCGTCGATGTACGACGCGGACTGGACAGGGCCCAAAGTGATCTGGCCTCCTTACACCGACGCCGAAGGTCCTACCGTGCCCGACGCACGCACGGGCCGACAGATCCGTGCAAACTACGGTGCCAAGCTCTCGATGATCGATCACTATCTCGGTCGCGTGCTCGACGTCCTTGACGAACAACATTTGTGGGACGACACCGCGGTGATGCTCATGACGGACCACGGTCATTACCTTGGCGAGCGCGGGGGCATTTGGGGCAAACCAGGCGTGCCGATCTATGCGGAAATGGGTCACATCCCCTTGATGATCGCGTGGCCTGGTCGCCCGAGCGCGGATGTCGAGGGACTTACGACGACAGTGGACGTGCACGCGACGTTGTGTGACATCTTCTCGGTTCGACCGGAGCATCGCACACATGGCGCGTCGCTGGTACCAGTGTTAAGTGGCACCGGCACGACGTCGAGGTCGCACCTGCTGACGGGAATCTGGGGTCGTGAAGTGGTGTACATCGACAACGATCTCAAGTTCGTTCGCGCGCCCGCCGAAGGGAATCGCCCCCTCGAGATGTATTCCAATCGTTGGTCGACCATGCCGATACATGCCTTTGCGCAGCTTCGCCTCCCGCGGCCGAATCTTCGCGCCACGCTGAGCCATATGCCCGGATCGGAGGTTCCGGTCATCCGCCAGCCCTTCGGCGTCGCTGACGAAGTCCCGTTTTGGGCTCGGGTGTCGTCATTTCATGGTGACGTCAAGTTCGATCGTCAGCAAGATCCGAACGAAGAGAACAATCTCTTAAAGGATCCGGCACTACGTATGTCCAACGAGGTCGAGGCGATGCGAGAAGCGCTCAAAGAGGTCGAAGCGCCACTCGCACAATTCGAGCGTCTGCTGCTCTAGTCCAGCGTCACTTATCGAAAACCGTCGGGGAAGTTCGCGACCGCCTGGGCGTACCACTGCGCAGAGGGCTTCGGCGTCCGTTCGAACGTTGAACGATCGACACTCACGATGCCAAACTTCGGGGCGTAACCGAGAGTCCACTCGAAGTTGTCGAGCAGCGACCACTGGAAGTAACCGCGCACGTCGATGCCGTCATCAATCGTCCGCGCCAGCCCGCGCAGTGCTTCGTCGAGGTAGCGCACGCGTTGTTCGTCGTCGTTAGTGCCGATGCCGTTCTCGGTGACGATGATGGGCAACGTCGTGAACTCCGCTGCTCGACGAACCGTCGACTCAACGCACTGGGGCCAATAGAGATAACCCATCTCGGTCCGTTCACCAGGGAAATCCAGTACCACACCATCAGGTCCGATTTGGATCTTCGTGTAACACTGGACGCCGACGTAATCGTCGTCCTCAAGAGCCACAAGGTACTTGTCCTCCATCTCCTCGCGCATGGAGTGCATTCGCTCCTCGCCACCCGGGAGGGCTTCGTACTCTTGCATCGAAAGTGGCAGACCGATGGGATAGGACCCGGAGCTTTCGCGTAGCGCGTCACGCATCGCCACGTGGGCACGACGCATCATTGTGTTCACAGCGACGAATCGCTCGTGGTCCTGTACTTGAGGCGGGAACGCACCGATCAGATAGCCCATCACGGCGACGATGTTGGGTTCATTGATGGTGCACGCGATGCCAATGTGTTCGCCCAATTCGTGACCGATGACCCGCGCATAGTCCGCGAGCCATCCGACGATGTCGGGATTCTCGAATCCTCCTGCATCGGCGACCCACAAGGGCAGAGTGAAGTGGTGCAGGGTCACGACCGGAAGTATCGATCTTAATTTGCAAGCGATGAGGACGTCGCGGTAATGGTTTATTGCGTCACTCGAGAACTCACCGTGGACTGGTTCAATGCGCGCCCATTCGATCGAGAGGCGAAAGGAGTCCAATCCAAACTCGATCAGCAAATCGAGATCCTCTTCGTAACGGTTCCACGAATCGCAGGCGTCGCCGCATTCATCGACAGCAATCGTGTTCGGCGCGCGCTCGAATCGCCACCAATCGGTATTGGTGCCGCCACCTTCGATTTGGTACGCGGATGTTGAGGTTCCCCACGAGAAGGTCGTCGGGAAGTGGACTGTTCGTTGAGCCATATCTTCAATGTAGAGCGAACAGAACCTCGGTCGTGTCGCCCGTGACCGCGCCACGAGAAGCGGGGTTCGAGCGACATGTCAGGGGCATGGTTGGTCAATCGGTGGTTGTATCCGTGTTACCTTCGCGAGGTCGGTTCGATTGAAGGGATCACGATGAGCCAACGAACGCCAGAACGAAAGCCAGCATCCGACGCAACTCGGTTGCGCCAGGATGAGATGCGACGAGCGATTGCGGGTACGTCCGACGCTGACTTTGAACTGGCGACACGAGGTCGGCTCGCCGAAGCGAGTCCTCGCCAAATTTTGGGTCGTTTCGGGCACGCGGTGTGGGATCTCGACAGTTACTCCTTCTTGGATGACCCTGCTCATCGTGACGAACCTCCTTCGACGGTGAACCCGAGCTTGTGGCGTCAGGGTCGCCTCAACAACGTGGCGGGCCTCTTTGAAGTCGTCCCCGGTATATATCAGGTGCGCGGGATGGACATCTCGAATATCACCTTCATCGCAGGCGAGACCGGCTGGATCATCATTGATCCTCTCACCGCCGAGGAAACCGCCCGCGCCTCGATGGCGCTCATCAATGAACACGCGGGCGCTCGTCCGGTCGTCGCGGTCATCTACACCCACAGCCACACCGACCATTTCGGCGGCATTTACGGTGTGGTGAGTAACGAGGACCTGGGCGCCGGTCGTGTGCAACTCATCGCGCCGGCGGGTTTCCTTGAAGCGGCCATAAGTGAGAATGTGCTGGCGGGAACTGTCATGCTTCGCCGTGCGACCTATATGTACGGGGCATTCCTGCCCCACGATGCGCAAGGTCACGTCGACACTGGTCTTGGGAAGGGACTACCGGCGCTTCCGAGCGTTGGTCTGGTGGGACCAACATTGGAAATCGAAACAACGGGCACTGAACTCATACTTGACGGCGTGCGCATGGTGTTCCAGATCACGCCCGGGACAGAAGCGCCCGCCGAGATGAATATCTTTTTTCCCGATGCGCGTGCTCTATGCATGGCAGAGAACTGCACGGCGAATCAGCACAACGTCTACACCCCTCGAGGGGCGCAGATTCGCGATGCGCTCCTGTGGAGTAAGTACATTGACGAATCACTCGTCCTGTACGGACCCGAGACCGACGTACTCTTCGCGAGTCACCACTGGCCGCGATGGGGACGAGAGGACATTGCGTACTTCCTCGCCAGTCAGCGAGATGCGTATCGCTTTGTGCACGACCAAACCCTGCGGCTCGCGAACCTCGGGTTCACGATGAATGAGATCGCTGAGCAACTCGAATTGCCCGAAGCATTAGGCGATGAATTTTTCAATCACGGGTACTACGGCACGATTTCTCACAATTCCAAGGCGGTCTATCAGCGCTATCTCGGTTGGTTCGACGGCAATCCCGCGCATCTTTGGCCCCACCCCCCCGCCGAAGCGGCGAAGCGCTTCGTTGAATGCATGGGTGGCGCGCAAGCGACGTTGGAGAAGGCCCAACGATACTTTGATGATGGCGACTATCGCTGGGTCGTTGAGATGGTGAACCACGTGGTGTTTGCTGATCCGCAGAACGAACAGGCACGATATCTGCAAGCCGACGCATTGGAGCAACTCGGTTTCCAGAGCGAGTCGGGTCCCTGGCGTGACTTCTATTTGACGGGTGCGCTCGAGTTGCGCTCGAACGGAACCGCCCTCAAAGGGGTCAAGGGCAACGCACTGGGACCTGCGCTCGTGCGCCCGATGACCGTTGAGTTGTTGACCGACTTGCTCGGCGTGCGTTTGAATTCTTCGCGCGCCTCGCATCTTGACGTCGAGGTGAATTTGATCGTCAGCGATCGAGATGACGAACGCTGGACATTTGGTGTTCGTAGCGGCGTCGTGCACGCGCGCCGGGGCGTCACGAATCCGAATGCGACGGTGCAGATGCGGGCAAGCCTGGAGTCGTTCTCTGGTTTTGCGTCAGGCTCAAAAGCACTTGATGAACTCCTCGACCTCGGAGACTTCATCGTCGAAGGCGACGTTTCATTGCTGGCGTCGTTGGTCTCGTGCCTCGATGACTTCGAGTTTGGCTTTGAGATCGTCTTGCCCTAGGACGTCAGTCGAGCGATGACGTCGTCGACGACGTCGCTGGTCGTTGACTCCCCTCCGAGATCAAAGGTTCGAACGCCCGCCGCGGCGCCGTCGAGCGTGGCGCTACGAAGCCGCTGTGCGGCGTCGCGAAACGCTGGATCGTTGAGGTGTAGTGACGCTTGGTCCAAGAGCGCCGCTTCCGCGAGGAGCATGGCCATTGGATTTGCGACGTTCTTGCCTTCGAGTGAGGGTGCGGTGCCATGCGGGGCTTCGGCCATCGCGACCTTGGGATGTAGATCTTCATCGAGTGACAAGAGGACTGATTCTGCCCCGGCAATCGAGCCGAACATCGCAAGCACCAGATCGCTCAGGCAGTCGCCGTCGCGATTCAGCGCCGGAATTACGAGGGTTTGATCGTGCACCTCGGTCAAGAGACCGGCATAGAGCGCATCGATCAAGGTGGGTCGGTAGATCACGTTGGGATAACGCGCCGCCGCGGCATCCATTTCTTCTTTCAACATGCCTTCGTAGGTCGGCGAGACGGTCCATTTTGGGCCGCCGTAAACGATGCCGTCGACCTGTGTTGCCGCTTTGAAGGCGTATTCGGACACAAATCGACACGTCGAGCGTTCGATGCGCTCGGTTCGCCACGCGACTTCGCCAAATGCTCCCGCCGTTCCTTCGCGACCCTCGTCGGCGCCGTAGGCGTCGCCCACGGCCATGCGGATCACGATGATTGGTTTATTGGTGGCGACCACTGGTGCCACGCCCGGGATGCGTCGTCCGGTACGAACGATCACCGAACCACCGATACCTTCGCGAAGTAACCGATTGGGCGATCCGACGCCGCCCATCTCGGGAGGTGTGACGGTGGCGGCTTTGAGACCGAGTCCCGTCTCGACCATTGCGGCCGCCGCTTCGCGAACGATCTCGTTCTTGGTTGCGCGGCGCTTCTCGAGGGACAAGTCGTAGTGAATGAAGTCCAACGACACGCCGAGAAGTTCTTTGGTCATGACTCGTTGGGCTTCGACGAGGAGCTCTTGACCGGTCTGGTCACCATCGCAAACGATGATCTTGGCAGTCGAATTTGACACGCTCTAAACTCCTAAGGTGCTCGCAGCGTTGCGAGGGCCGAAATGACCATCCGCGTATCTCGACGTTAATGCAAGTCCAGTTCGAACCCACTCACGAAATGAAGACGACAGCGTGCACGCCTCTGACTACATAATTGACATCCTGCTCATTTTGGTCGTCTTGCGCCAGGTCCGCACGCGCCAATTGACAGTTCGGTCAACGTACCTGCCGCTCGTGTTGATCGCCTACGCCGGGTACGAGTACTTTCACTCGTTCAGCCCGGCTGGCAATGACGTCGTGCTGATCGTCATTTTTTCGCTAATTGGTCTGCTCCTCGGGACGTTCAGCGGTGCGACGACACGTGTCTGGCGACGAGATGATGGCATGGTCGTCGCCAAGGCCGGCGTACTTGCCGCATCACTATGGATCATCGGCATGGGTTTTCGTTTCGGCTTTGCCATCTGGGCGAACACGAATTCGGGCGGGTTGTCCCTCTACAACTTTTCGACCGCTCACGACATTCCCAACGTTGCGTACGTGTGGACCACCGCGCTGTTGTTGATGGCATTTTGTGAGGTGTTGTCGCGCGTCGGGTACTTGCAGTTCCAGCGGGTTCGATTTGAGCGCGCAGGAAACGAATCAGCCAAAGGTGAAGTCGTAAGCCTCTAGACCTTTCGTGAACTTCAGCGACAACTCTCCCTGGACGTCCGTCTTGTTCTTGAAGAGCGTGTAGAGACGTGGGTAGCCCGAGACGACGACGCTCTTGTAGGGCTGACCGTTCAGCGTTTCACTGATCGTGCCTGATCCGCTCATGACTAAATAGACATCGTTCGCTTGGAAGTTGATGTTCACCACCGAATCATTCACCGCGGTGATCTCTTGAGGACGCGATATCCACTGTCCCGACATCGCGAATTGCCCTACGGGTATGTTCGCCGGCGACTGATACGTCGCCACTTGGTTGGGCGCTAACTGGCTACCAACGAGATACGACTCGGATTCGTAGTTGTAGCCGAGATAGGACTCCGGACTCGTCTCTTGCATTGGCGTGAGGTTCGCGACACTCGTCGAGGGGGGTAGTTTCTGACTCGGATTCGCCGCGGTGAGTAGATCACGGATGAGGTTCTCGGTGGCCGTGTAATTGCCTTCGCCGTAGTCCACGTGTCGAATGACGCCTTGGGCATCGATTAAGTATTCGGCGGGCCAATACTCGTTCTGGTACGCCGTCCATGTTTTGAGGTTGTTGTCAACGGCAATGGGATATTTGACGCCGAGGTTCTTTGCGGCGCTCTTCACGTTACTAATGACGTGCTCGAACGCAAACTCTGGAGCTTGTACACCGACGACGTCGAGACCGTATTTGTGGTACCTCGCGTACCAGGCTTCAACGTGAGGGAGCGATCGTTGACAGTTGATGCACGAATACGTCCAGAAGTCGACCAGGACGACGCGGCCACGAAGTCCGCTGAGCGTGAGCGGCTTGTCACCTGGCGTATTCAACCACTTGACGATTCCCGTGAACCCGGGTGCTTCTCCGCACTTCTGCAAAGTTTCGACGGGCTGGGTCGCGGCGACGGTCTCACACGACGTGAGCGAACCATCACTGTTGGATTCGTGGCTGAGGCTTCGAATCGCGTTGACGGTGAACTTGTTACCTTCGAGGTGCTGCTGGAGGACATTGGTGTATCCCGGAACGAGCTTTTGCAGGCCGTTGAAAGTGTTGAAAATGATGCCGAACGCCATCAAGATGAGCAGCACACCCGCGATGGGGCGAAGTCGGCGCGCACGTTGAGAGAGTTTGCGGTTCCTCTCGATGAGACGATCACCGGTGAGCGCGATACTGAAGAGTGGTAACGCCGCCCCCGCGCCGAAGAAGAAACTGAGGAGCACGCTATAGAAACTGATGTGGTGCGTCGCCCCGAGGACCGTGATGGCGGCGAGGATCGGACCTGCGCAGGGTACGAACACCGCTCCCAAACCGAGACCCAGCACGAATGCCGAACCGGTTCCACTTGGTTCTCGGCCGCGCAGATGAGCGAAGGGCCGCTCCAGCAAGGTCTCAACTTGGGGAACCAGTAGGCCAATTCCGAAGAGAATCAGCAGCGCGATCCCGACGTCTCGCAAAAGGTCTTGGGGGAGCCCGAGGGCGCTGAGGACAGCGGATCCGACCGCGGTGATCAAACTGAAACTGATGATCAATCCGGCGACCACCGAAGCGGACCGTCGACGACGCGCGCGAAAAGGATGATCGATGTTCTCGACCGGCGCGGTCCATCCGACGAGGACGACCGGAAGAACCGGGAGGATGCATGGCGAGATGCCCGCGATGATTCCTGCAACGAATCCGATGAATAAAAGCCCGACCACAGTTCCCCTTTTTGATGGAATTCAGAGAAACAACGTCTCGTGTCGTCTCAGGATACGGGAAGTTTGGACGTTCACGTCCAAAGCCACCACGTTTCAGTGTCCGTGAGCGCTCGCGGCGTTACAAGGTGCACCTTTGGATTTCGTCCGGCGTGACACTTGACCACCACGGCGCGGTTCCTCGGCCAGCCCGGGTGAAGCAGTCGCGGCCCTGCAATGGCGCTGATGAGGAAAATTACACTCGATACATGAACTCTCGAGCCGCGATCTACGTGACCTACGCTCAGAGGTCCCTGTTGATCTTCGTGTTGGTGTGCATCAGCATTTGGCCCGGTCTCGTGCTCAAACGCGACGAAGGTGGATTCAGCAATTACGGCATACACATCAAGACCGCCGTCGTGTACACGTTCGCGTACGTTGTGTGCGCGCTGTTCACGTTCATGGCTGCGCGAGCGGTTCCTAGGACCAGCGCGACGCTCGCGACGCTCGCTCGCATCTTGAACGCGTACGGTGTGTTGCTGCTGCTCATTCTCTTCAGCACCTACGGCTACTCGCTCAACACTGCCCTAAAAGACATACACGCGGTCATTAGTCTCCTCGCGATGGTCTTCGACCCCGCAGTGTGCGTGTGGCTAGTTGTTCGAATGCGTAGGACTCACTGGGATCGGTTCTTTTTTTGTCTGGAGTTTCTCGGCCTCGTGATTGGCGTCATTGATTTTCTCAAAGTCGCGCACGTTCTCTTTGCCTCGGAGGCGACGTTGGCCTTTGCATTTGGGTTCCTCATCGTTCGCGGAGTTCACTCACTTACCACCGCCCCTTCGTCCGTGCCGACCTGATGATGCGGATTGGTCTCATCGGAGGAATGTCCTGGGAGTCCACCAGCAGTTACTACGCGTTGCTCAACCAGTTGACCAGCGACAAGCTCGGTGCGTGGCATCAGCCAAAAGTCCTGATTGACTCGCTTGATTTCCACGAGATTGCTGCGCTGCAGGCGTTGGACGACTGGGACGCGACAGGCGAGTTGCTCGTCGACTCCGCACGACGTCTCGAACGTGCGGGGGCAACGGTTCTTGCGATCACGGCCAACACCATGCACATGAACTACGACCAGGTGAACAACAGTGTCTCGGTTCCCGTGATCGACATTCGTGACGCCATCGTTGGACAATTGAAGGAACGTGGTGCCACGTCGCTCTCGCTGCTTGGTACGAGGTACGTAATGGAAAAGGACTTCTTCGCCGCGCGCTTGCGCGCGAAAGGAGTGCAGGTCGTCGTGCCAGAAGGTGAAGCGATAGAGGACCTTCATCGCATTATCTTCAACGAGTTGACGAGAGGAATCATCCTCGAGTCCTCGCGCGAGCGTTTCATCGACATTGCGGATGAATGTCGCCAGCGTGGAGGCGACGTGGTGGGACTCTGTTGCACTGAGTTTGGAATGTTGATCAACGCCGAAGATGCGCCGTGGCCCTCCATCAATTCGACTACTGCCCACGTGAGGGCATTGCTGTCTTTTGAAGACGCATGAATACTTGAGAGCCGCGTCGTCATGAACGACGCGGCTCTCAAGTATTTTTTTGGAGGGGGCTAACTTATGGCGATGCCTTCTGAGGCGGTGGGTACGTTGTAGACCGTCGTCACCGGGTTCAGTGCTCCTCCTGATCCAATGGCGAAGACGTCAATCGTGCCCGCACCACCGCTCTCGACGTAGAAGAACTTCCCGTCGGGTGAGACCACCGAGTCGGTGGTACCCGCGTGCGTCGTTGCTGCCAGAGCCGAGACGATTTGGGGAACGCCAGTGGAACTTTCATCAAAGGATGTGACGTTGCCGCTGCCCGCGTTCGAACCGTAGAAGTAGCCGTTCGCCGATGAGACCCAGCACAACGCCTTGGCCCCGTCGCTGACGGTTCCAAGTGACGTGAGTGAACCATCGCTGTTGATGTTGTACACACTTGCCGAGCTGTTACCCGCTTCGATGGCGAACAGATGCCCTGCGGCGTCAAAGTTGAAGTCGTAGGGAACCGGGTTGTCTGCCGCCGTCACCGTCGGAGTGGCGCCGATGGCGCCTTGTGCGTTCACGGAAAACACGACGAATGAATTGGTGGAGTCCTTGGTCGTGACGATCAGGTGTGCACCGTTTGGCGTGTAGCCGACTTGTCCCGCACCGTGCACGTAGTCCGGTGGGTTGGTGTTCGAAAGTCCGAGTGAGCGGTTTTCGCCCGCGAGCGCGACGAGCTTGCCTTTGACGAGCGAGAACTCCTGAATCGCGCCCACGCCTCCCGCGTTCAGTACCGTTACCAAATTGCCGTGGACCGCGACTGAGTTGGGGAACTCTCCGCCGCTCGGCACCGTTTGAGTCAGCCTGAGCGAGGAGCCGTTGACGTGAAACACCGAGATGGTGTCACTGCCAGCATTGACGGCAATCAGTTGGTGATCACCATCGGCGAGCACGAGGCCGTCCTGACTTCCGAGCGGCGCCGCAGAAGAATTGGCGCCGGCTGCGCCGTTGCCGTCAGTCGAGAACGAACCCGCGAAGGAGATGGTGCCGTCGCTTCCTCGAAGATAACTGAGAATTGAATTCCCGCTGAGAGCATCGGTCTCGATGAATAGTGCGTGTGCGTTCGACGCCGGAACGGACTGCGCGCCGGCGGCACTCGTCAACGCGATGCCGCCCGTGAAAAATCCTCCGATCAGTGCCATCGTACCGAGAAGCCGTGATTGTTGTTTGATATGCATGTTGATCTCCTGGGGTTTGAGTTACTGCTGGAGAACAGTTCTCTTGCGCGACCAATCCGTTACAACAACATTGCGAGGGCGAAGCATTATTGTCACTCGTGAAAGGAACCGCAGGACGGTTGTGGCAAACAGGGCGCTGTATTTCTTCGCTCAGTTCTCATCGCATTCAAAGGTGTGGGAAACTGCAGGCTCACCTTCTGGCGGATTCTCTGGGGCGTGAACTCTCCGCATTGCACCACTACCCTTGTTGCATGGATGACGAAGCGCTCCTTGAGCGGATTCTCGCGGGTGATCGCGATGCGTTCGCCGAACTCGTGCAGCGATATCAGACGTCACTTGTTCGAGTGGCGCGCTACTACGTGAAGACTGAAGCCTCCGCCGAAGACGTCGCGCAAGATACATGGATTGCGGTATTGAAAGGATTGGAGCGTTTCGAAGGAAGGTCGTCGTTCAAAACGTGGCTCTTTCGAATCGCGGCGAATAGAGCCCGTAAGACTGGCACACGCGAGTATCGCGTCATCAATCTTGATCCCACTGATCCGGTGGCGAGTGCACGATTCAATGATCAGGGCATGTGGATTGAACCGCCAGCGCCCTTTACCGAACTCATCGACACCAGATTGGCGAACACCGAGGTACTCGAAGCTTGTAAGCAGGCGATTCGTAACCTGCCCGAACCTCAGCAATCAGTCGTAACGCTTCGTGACGTTGAGGGACTATCTACCAGTGAGGTTTCGCATTTGTTAGAACTTTCGGAAGCGAATACCAGGGTGCTGCTGCATCGTGGAAGGGCAAAGATTCGTGAAGCGCTCGAAGGGACGTTGAAGGGAGGCTACTCGTGGCACTAACCAAGGAAATTACCTGTCATCAGGCGGTAGCCCTCGTGAGCAACTACCTCGATGGCGCGTTGAGTTGGCGTGATCGACGACGTCTCGAACACCACCTGGCTGACTGCGATGCGTGCTCGGCATATCTCGACCAAATGAGGGTGACGATCGCTCTGAGCGGTTTGGTGTCGCCAGATGACCTCTCGGCCAAGGCGCTGACCGATTTGATGGACGTGTTTGAAAAATACCAGCGCGATCAGACCGACTAAATCGAATATCGTCGCCGACGACTCGACTCACTCGGGCGACGTCGGAAGGGTCCACACCCTGGTCGTACCGCCCCATGATCCTGCGGGGCCGAAGAGCTGCGTGAAGAGACGCCGCCCCTTGAGGGTCTTTGGATAGCGAGCGAGAAAGGAGATGTGTTGGGTGTGCCAGTGGCCGCTTACGCATGAGGGCGTGCAGTCGTTCCAGGTCAGGGTTCCTGTGGCCCGAGCGCTCGACGGGGTCCACGTCGACCAGATGATATTTCGCATATAGCGGTTCGAGTCAGCGCACGTGAGCACCAACGTCTTTGGGCGCACCGCAAGTTGATTGCAGTTGTAGAGCGACGTCGGAGTCGTCGACGCTCCGGCGCTCGTCGTCGCGGGCGCGAACGCACTAAGCACTAGGACGAGTACGGCGAGGTTGACGAGCCGTGAATCTCGGTGACGCAATGTCACGCAAGCGCACCTTTCGTAGTGAACGAAGTGCCATTCGGCAACTCCTTCTTGGCGTCAGGGCGAAGAATCCACGCCGACTGCAATCCGTGCACGGTCCAGTCTTCGGGCCCACCAACAATCGCCGTGTCCTCGTCAATTCCCAAAACCGTCGCGTCCTCGTCAAACGGAAGAAGAAAACGTGCTGCGACATCGGGCATTCGCTTGGTGAACATATCGAAATGGGGAATGACCTTAAGGTGCGACAAGAGCCCGAGGCCCGGTGTGCCACCCTTCTTGGGGTGACGAAGCGATGGCACCCATGACGTCATCGCCATTGCTCCCGCACTACACCCGGCGAGCGCGGCACCGTTTTGCCACGCAGCGACCATTGCATCCCACACCGGCGTATCACGTAACGCGTCGGCGAGGTATCCGGGATTGCCACCCGACATGTAGATGAGTCCCGCACCTTCAATCATGGAGGCCAACTCGGGTTTCATCGCGTCACTTCGATCATTCACCGCGATGACGACTTGCTCGACGCCGATTCGTTGCGCTTGAAGTCTTCCCAGTTCGTGCCAGTGCGCGACTACTTCAGGGCCGTCTGGGACCGCAGCGGTTGCCAACTGCACGTAGCGCGCGGGACGTCCCGCGATAAGGCTCGCTTCAATGTCGGTCATCTGGGGTAGGTATTCTCCCGAGCCCACGAGGGCGAGGGGGCCTGGGCTTGCTTCACTCATTGAAACTCCGCCAACGTTGCCTACGCATTGAGAAGCCTTAGGTTCTCACGAACGTCGCCGAGATGATGTTCGCTCTCGTGCAGTGCCTGCGCCGCCGCCCAGAGAATGGTGACCTTTTGGGGGCTAATAGGACTGTACGCAAAGCGGCGCTCGCTATCGCCATCGGGGAGAGCGAGGAACGTTCGCACAAAGAGTTTCGACGAAGCCGTCAGTTCTCGTGCCGTCTCCTCGGGTTCGTCGAGTTTGTAGAAGCCCAGGTTCACACGCTCGTCACGATAGATCGGTTGTCCGATCGCTTCATCCTCAATCGAAGCCTTCACGATTCGTTCGCGAATCGAGAGGAACACGTCGCGCATATGCGATCCGTATTCGAGGATCGACCATCGTTCCGGCGAGGGACGTACGCCCACATTCGCGCCGTTCGAGCTGATGACATCGACGAAGGCGTCTGTCGCCGAGGCGGTTCGCGCCGGTATCTCCTCGCTTGATATGTCGTCCCATACGAAACCGCATCCGGGACAGGATTCTGAAGGCACCATTTTCACAACTTAGTTGTCAATTTGTTGGTCCCACTCCGAAAGGAACTGGTGACCTTTGAGGAAGTTCACAACTTGCCGGTCAGCGAACATCCGCGTGAGCTTGCGAACAATTCTTGCTGAGATTGTCCTGTCCGCACGGGGCGCACAGCAGAATCAATCGTCGACAATCCAGATTGGCGCAGTTGTAGTACGTGCTCGTGGGGGCGTCGCATCGTTCGCACGTGCCAATCACCTTTGCGCCGGCGCTGAACTCGTGGTTCATCCTGGCGTCGAAGAGGTAGAGCGATCCCTCCCATAATCCTTGATCGCCGTAACGTTCCCCGTAGCGAACAATGCCACCCTCGATTTGGTACACCTCGTTGAATCCGCGATTCCTCATGACCGACGAGAGCACCTCGCAGCGGATACCACCGGTGCAATAGGTCACGATTGGTCGATCCTTCAGGTGGTCGTATTTTCCGCTTTCGAACTCGTGGACAAAGTCTCGAGTGGTCTGGACGTCTGGCACGATGGCGCCCCTGAACTTCCCAATTTTTGCCTCGAAGGAATTACGGGCGTCGAAGAAGACGACTTCGTCTCCGCGCGACGAGACGAGTTCATTCACTTGTTGAGGTTTCAAATGGATGCCACCCCCAATCACGCCATGTTCATCGACCTTGAGTTCGCCCGGAGCCCCAAAGGAGACAATCTCATCGCGCACGCGGATACGTAGTCGGGGGAAGTCGTTGCCCGTTCCCTCAGACCACTTGAAGTCGATGTTTCTAAATCCTGGATATTCCTTCGTTCGTCGAACGTATTTCTTGAGCGAGGTCATGTCTCCTCCCAGGGTGCCGTTGATGCCATGCGGCGACAGGAGGATGCGACCCTTCAAGTTCAACTGTTCGCTAAGTGTTCGCTGCCAGAGAAGAATCGCCTCGGGGTCTGACAAGGGGGTGAATCCGTAGTAGAGGATCACCTTGTGCAACTTCATGTATGAACTTTATCGGAGTACCGTCTGCATTCGCATTGGTGTTCACTTCGCGCTTCACCACAACATGGTCGCGCGACGTAAAGTGAGGACATGGCGAACCACGACACTTCGGAACCTCAAATCGTTGTCTACGGCGCGAGTTGGTGTCCGGATTGTCGTCGGGCCAAGCAGTTCCTTTCGTCGCATCGAGTTGCATATCGCTGGATCGACCTTGAAGAATATCCCGAAGCGGCGAGCGAAGTGGAGTCGAGAAACGACGGCAAGAGGATAATTCCGACGATCCTCTTCCCCGATGGTTCGTTTCTGACGGAACCTTCGAATGATGAATTGGCCGACAAGATTGGACTCGTGCGATCCGCGACCAGCTCGCACTATGACCTCATCGTCGTGGGCGGGGGTCCCACTGGTCTCACCACGTCGATTTACGCTGCGCGAGAGAACGCCACCGTATTGGTGATTGAGAAGTCGGCCCCTGGTGGACAGGCTGGCGTCACGGAACGATTCGACAATTACCCGGGATTTCCCGATGGCGTAGCGGGGGCTGAGCTTGCAGAACGGATCATTCGCCAAGCTGAACGCTACGGCGTGGAAATTCTTCAAGCCGTTGGGGTCACGGCGTTGGTTCGGGAAGAACCTTTGATTCGAGTGGACCTCTCGACGGGTTCGTCGGTCTACGCCCGTGCGGTCCTCGTCGCGACTGGCTCGACGTACCGACGCACCGACGCAGAGGGTGAAGCCGACCTCATCGGTGCCGGTATCCACTTTTGTGCAACGTGCGACGGTCCGTTCTATAAGGGATCAAAGAACGTGACTATCGTTGGTGGTGGTAACAGCGGGCTTGAGGAAGGACTGTTTCTCACGCAGTTTGCCGATCACGTGACGGTCCTTCAGGCTCTTCCCACATTGACGGGAAGCAAATTATTGCAAGACAAGGTACTCAATCACCCGAAGATGAGTGTGTTGTGTAACACCAAGGTCAAAGAATTCAAAGCTAACGAATCAGGAAAACTCGCGTCGATCACGCTGGATCATGAAGGAAAAGAAGTCATGCACGAAACGGCTGGTGCATTCATTTTCATTGGACTCGATCCGAACACCGCATTCCTCGACGGGGCTCTCGATGTGGACGAGCGCGGTTTCATTGCCACCGACCAGATGTTCCAGACGAACATCGAAGGGGTGTTCGCTGCCGGAGACGTTCGATCGGGTTCAACGAAGCAGATTGCGTCAGCGGTCGGCGAAGGAGCTGCTGCGGCAATACAAATCCGCTACTTTCTCGAGTCGCTCGCCGCGCGCGTGTAGCGCGGATCGAAAGCTATTCCGATTCAATCGTTTGGATAGATGGGTGATGGCCACGAGGGAACCACGGAATCACGGCTGACGTCGTCGCCTGGTACGACGCGTACTCCGGATACTTCTCGAGCGTTATCTTCTCGGTGAAACTCGTTGATCCAACGAACAACAACGTCAAGAGGAATGCCCCGAGAATTGTCCACTCCAGCAGTGAGGACGCGGCGACGCATCCCACGAGGAAGAGCAACCACCATTGCGCCTGCTCAAAGAAATAATTAGGGTGCCGCGAGTAGCGGAAAAGTCCCGTCGTGGCGAATCGTTCGCCGGGCGTTCGACCGGCGGTCATCTCGGCGAGTTTCCATTGCTGGAAGTTCCATTGTTGCTGATCCGAAACCGTTTCGCCGACCAGACAGGCAACGAACAACGCTGCGAGCATCACGTCGAGCGCACGAAGCGGTGTGCTTCGGTGTTGCAATGCGGTGTACGCCGGCAGCGTGATCAAGACCAGAAGGAAGTTTTGATAGAGCACGATGAAAAAGAAATTGAAGAGTTGGAATTGCCATTTGCTCATCGACGAACGAAGGACGGGCCAGCGATAGTCTTCGACGCCGCGGTAACCGCCCTTGCGAGCGAAGTTGTAGGTAAGGCGGGCGCCCCACAACGTGACGAGTGCGGCAATGAGGTCGAGACGTGCGTTCGCCAGATGAGCGTAGCCCGCAAAGACCCATACGTAGGTAACGGGGACTATCGACCAACTTCGATCGACCCACGAATAGTCACCGGTGAGTAACGATGCAATCCACGCGAACGCACAGAAAGCACCAGCGAGGACAACGACAAACGACAGTGCAGACATCCCCGAGACATTACCGGGTCTCCAGCGATATTCGCGCGCGACACGAGTGACCAATGCTTGCATGACGACCGTGATCTGAGAAGATCCACAACTTCGCGAAACGAATTCAACGACGACAGCGATTAAAGTTTAGAAAATTTTACGTCCGCGAAATTGAGAAGTTTGTGCGTGACGCCAATTGGAGCGACGACGACGTGAGTCTTCGTGGTGGACTAGAGGAGTCGGTGACGCAGTGTGCAGTTCATCGAGAAACTTGCGGGGATGGCACCGGTCATGAACAGACGGGCCGATTACCTTGACCCTTCGGCGCCTGAATTTGCTGCCGACGTCGTCGATGAAATTCAGCTCGTGCTTGTCGCAAGTGGGCACGAAGCAGGACAGTATTGCGTTCTGGGTCCTGATCCTTGGCAAGTGATCTGGAACGACGACCGTAGCGGATTCGTGAGTTTTCTTGAAGGGCGTCGCTGCCTTCTCGTGTGGCGATCGCCAGTAGGGAACAAGGAGATGCAAGTTGATCTTCTTGCGCGACTGGCGAAACACGCGTCGCGACTGAAGAAATCAGTATTCGCGATGGAAGTCAACAAGACGACCTGCGACGCCGGGGTCCAATTGGGGATGTTTCCAATTTGGACTGGCACCGAAAGCTATATCGACCTCGATACGTGGTCACTTCGCGGTGGGAAACGAAAGAAGATTCGCTGGGCGCGTAGCCACGCGCTCGCACTGGGCATCGAATGGCGCGAAGCCTTCCCATTCTCAGACATCCACGACCGGGTGGGAATTACTCGGGTGGAGGAGTTATGGAAGGCCGAACGTCCGGAGCGAAGAACCAACTCGTTTCTTCGAACGTCGTTCGAAGAACTCGCAGATCTCCGCCGTTATTTCGTCGCGGAGGAGCACGGTGAGATCATTGCCTTCGTGACGTGCACGCCCGTGAACGAAGAGGGTTGGTATTTGCAGGACATCGTTCGAGCGGGGGACGCCCCACGTGGTGCTCTGGAAGGTGCAATGGCGCACGCCATTGATACGTTTCAAAAGGACGGCTACCGCTTCGTGTCAAATGGCGCACTCCCGTTCTGGCGTCCGGACGAGCAGTGGAGCGACCCGAACCAATTTGGCGTGGTTGGCAATCAAGTGCTTCGCTTCTTCAACCGGCAATATCGGTTTCGCGGCATAAATCAGTTTCGCTCGAAGCTGGAACCTGATCGGGTTACGTCACTGTACGTACTTCGTTCGCGGCGGGTTATTTCCCCGCGTGTCGGTTGGTCGTTGATCAAATTGCTGAACCGAAAGATGCCGACGACGTCGGACAGTTTCAGCTGGGTATCTCGCGAAGCACCATCGCGACGAGGCGATCGACGTCCGCACGAGTCGTGAGTGGGTTCAAGAAGGTGAATTTGAGGGCGGCCCGACCGTGGATCTCAGTTCGACCGAGGACCATGTCACCTCGAGCGAGTAAGCGCTGTTGGATGGCGCGAATGTCGTCGGTGCCGAGTCCGGGTATATCAAATACGCACATCACGGAAGCGGGAGGGGCGATAAGCCGCAAGGCTGGTTGAGCCTCGATGACGTCACCCGCGTACTGAGTCAACGCCACGACGCTCTCAAGCATCTCGGCGAGAGCCAGACGACCAAGCGTTCGCAGTGTCGCAACCACTTTCGCGGCATCGAATCGACGCGAGGTATCGAGCGAGCGACCGACGAGGTTGACCATGCCTTCGATCTCGTCGCCACGGTCGAGATAGCTCGACTTCACCCGCAACAGTTCAAAGAGTCCGGCGTCACGAATCACCAGGGCGCTGGCATTAAATGGTTGCCACCAGAGTTTGTGAAAGTCGATCGTTATCGAATCGGCCTTTTCGATACCTGATAAACGACCGCGCAGTTCAGGGGAAAGAAGAAAGGCGCCAGCAACGGCGGCATCGATATGGAACCACGCACCTTCACGCGCAGCGCGTTCGGCGATCTCCGCGAGGGGATCGATGACCCCGAGATCAGTCGTGCCGGCGGTGGCGACAATCGCGAAGACGCGATATCCGGCGCGCTTGAGCTCATCGAGCGCGGCATCGAGTTCGGCGACACTCATGGCCCCTGACTCCTCGGTCGCCACGGTGATCACGGCGTCGCGACCGAGTCCCAGTTGGGCGGCCGCTCGCTGCACGGAGAAGTGCGCCTGATCCGAACACACAATGCGCCAGGACCTCGCGACCTCGGGCAAACCAGTTTTCAGGACGTCGACGCCTTGGGTCGAACCCGCCAACGATCGCGCGAGCGTGAGCGCAAGCACATTGGAAGCCGTGCCACCGGAGGTCATGATGCCACTCGCGATCGAAGGCAGGCCAGCGAGTTGGGCAAGCCAGCCCATGAGATGTAACTCCAGCTCCGTTGCCGCGGGCGCCTGGTCCCATGAATCCATCGATTGATTTGACGCAGCGATTGCGAGTTCGGTGACCACAGAAGGGATCAATGTGGGTGGATGCAGGTGCGCTACGCACGCTGGATCGCGCGGGGCGACACCGTTGGACCACACTGTGGCGCCCAGTTCATGCAACACGAGCGAAAGTTCTTCACCCGAGTCGGGACAGATGTCGATGGACCACACCAGATCGTGCAACTGCGTCGGCGTGATGTTCGAACGTGGACCGTCGGGACGCGAGAGACTTTGGACCGCGTCGGATGCTGAAATCGCGAGGCTTTGTAGACCTTGCTCGTCGAAGGCGACGACGAGGTTCTGCCAACTCGTGCCCAACGTCAGACAGCGTGCGCGACGGCGTCGTTCAATCGATCAAGACCGTCGAGCAACTCATCTTCTTCAATGATGATGGGCGTCAAGAGTTTGACAGTCGTGTCACCAGCGCCACAGGTTTCGACAATCAAGCGTCGTTCAAAAGAACCTTGGGCAATGGTCTCGGCGACCTCAGTCGAACCAACGTCGAGGCCACACAAGAGTCCGTTGCCGCGAACGGCGAAGCGGCCACGACCATAGTCGTCGGCCATGTGCTGGAGAGCGTCGCGCACGAGCAGACCTCGTTGTTCGGTTCCTTTCTCCAATTCCGAGTCAGCCCAGTAGTTCTCGAGCATTGCTGCGGAGGTGGCGAAGGCCAGGTTGTTCCCGCGGAACGTGCCGGAGAATTCGCCGGGCGCCCAGGTGTCGAGACTGCGACGAACCAGGTTGATCGCCATTGGTAGACCCAGGCCGCTGATGGACTTCGAGAGGCACACGATGTCGGGGTCGAGCGAAGAACCTTCGAACGAGAAGAACGGACCGGTACGACCGACTCCCGCTTGCACTTCGTCGGCGATGACGAGGATTCCCAGTTGCGAACACTCCTCACGAATGGTTCGCAGGTACGCGGGGTCGAAGGGGCGCGCCCCACCTTCACCTTGGGTGGGCTCGATGATGACCGCACCAATTTTCTGGCCGTCCACCGTTGCACGCAAGGTGTCCTTCAAAAGTTTTACGTCGTCGTCGGTGACGTTCGCGACATAGGGTAGGGCGACGAAATCCTTCAAGTGAGCGCTCGTCGCTCGTCCCGCCATTGATGCGGAAATCGATGCAGCACGGTAGGTCATGCCGTGGTAACTACCTTCAAAGCCAACGACGGCCCGATTTCCCGTGATGCGCTGGGCAAGCTGCAATGCCGCTTCGACGGCCGTCGCCCCCGTGGGACCCACGGTTTGGATCACCATGTCGAGTTGACGCGGGTCGAGGACGTAGCGCTGCATTGCTTCGAGGAAGCGGCGCTTTTCCACGGTGAACGTGTCCAAACTGTGCAGGAGCTTGCCCGCGCGAAGGTGCTCAATGGCAACGTCAACCAAGATTGGGTTGTTGTGGCCATAGGAGAGGGCACCAGCCCCGGCGAAGAAGTCCAGGTACTCGACGCCGTTCTCGTCGGTGATCGTCGATCCCGAGGCGCTCGAGAAGACGGCGGGCCAGCGTCGGCAGTAATAGCGCACGTTTGATTCAAGTTCTTCGAATGGGTTCACCGCCGATTCCTCTCGGTAGGGAGCGCTCGCGTCGGGCAGAATCGCTCGGAATTAACTAGGGGGTTGAAGTATAGCCACCAACGGGTCCAAGAAACCCGAGCCACCATCGTAGTCAACGCGGGTAGCGAAGGGGTGAAATTCATGCAAACGTTAGGTGGCGCCCTGGCGACGCGATATGGGCCTGTACGACGAGAATCGCCCGCACGAACTCGTCGTGCGGGCGATTCTCGCATGACGATCTAGGAACTGATTGAAGCCTTTTCGCGGTCGCTTTCAGAATTCGTTGCCGCGCTCTTTGGTGCCCCTGAGCGCAAGACGAGCGCCGCGATCACCGCACCCCCAAGCAAGATGTAGGCCGAGTAACCGAAGGCCGAGGTATAGCTGTGCACGTTCGCCTGCGCCACGTTGGTCTTCGTTGCGATACGTCCGACGAGGTATGACGCCGCGGCACTGGCCGCCAACGTGTTCAAAAGTGCTGTTCCAATCGATCCGCCAATCTGCTGGGCGGTATTGACCGACGCCGACGCCACGCCCGCGTCGTGGGGCTCAACGCCCGCCGTCGCGGTATTGATGGCCGGAGCGAAGACGAGACCGATGCCGAGTCCCAGCACCACCAGTGGCGGTAGAACGTCCATCACGTAGGAACTATTGATGCCTAGTTTCGTCATCCAGAACAATCCGCCGGCGGCCATCAGCATTCCTAAGGGGATAAGCGGGCGGGGTCCGACGCGCGGGAGAAAGACGATGTTCGAGAGTTGCGAGGTGATCGAGAGCGAGGCGACCATTGGTAAGAACGCGATACCGGTCAGCACGGGGCTGAAGCCCAGCGTCTCCTGCAAGTAATAGGTCAGGAACAAGAAGACCCCGAACATCGCCGAGCCCGCGACGAGCATGGAGAAGAGCGATCCACCACGATTGCGGTCGATGACGATGCGAAGCGGGAGCAAAGGGAATTTTGCGCGACGCTGAATTCGTACGAACGAACCCAACAGAATGGCTGCGACGACGAAGCTACCCAACGTGTAGTGGTTCATCCACGACGTCGTTTCAGCGTGTGAGAAACCGAACACCAAGGCGAAGAGACCGGTGGTCGCGGTCAGGACACCCGGCCAGTCGAGAGGATCGTGGTCGACGCTTCGATCACGACGAAGCATGAACACGGCCCCGGTGATGCCAATCGCGGCGAAGAACAAATTCACCAGCAGCGTCCAGCGCCATGAGGCGTATGACGTGAGGATGCCACCGAGCAAGAGGCCGAGGGCACCGCCCGCTCCTGCAATGGCGCCGTAGATTCCGAACGCCTTGCCGCGTTCCTTCGGATCCGTGAAGGTCGTCGTCAGCAGGGCGAGCACCGCCGGGGCGAGCAATGCACCGAAGGCTCCTTGCACCGTACGTGCGATGACGAGCATCATGAAGTTCACCGAAGCAGCGCCAAGAGCTGACGCCAGAGCGAACCCCCCGAGCCCGATGATGAGCGCATTCTTCCTACCGATGTAGTCAGAAATACGTCCCCCAAGAAGTAGGAGGCTCCCGAACGCCAATGAGTATGCAGTCACGATCCATTGGCGGTCCGAGTTCGAAAAGTGAAGCGCGTGTTGTGCGGTAGGAAGTGCGATATTGACGATGGTGCCGTCGAGGATCACCATCAATTGTGAAATCCCGAGCACGGCCAAAATCCACCAACGTCGTTGGTGGTATTTCTCATCCTCTTGATCAAGGGCTGGGACTATCAAATCTGGAAGTTCTGCAATTGCCATGGCATCTCCTTGGGGGGATAAACGGAGCTACTTTCTCCACTTGCAAACCACTATAGCGATAAATGGAGACAATCGTTCCATTTATTTCAAAAACCTGTACTATTGCCCTAAGGAGTGAGATGACAACGGATGTAGTCAGTTCTATGCGGCCCCTGAGGGCCGATGCGGTACGAAATCGAGAGAAGATCCTCGCCGCGGCAGCAACGGTGTTCGCCAACCGGGGCTTGGATGCCACACTTGACGAAATTGCACTTGAAGCGGGCGTCGGCGTTGGCACTGTTTATCGTCGGTTCCCTGACAAAGACGTGCTCGTGGCAGCCCTCTTCGAGAACAGTATCGACGAGATTGCAACGCTGGCTCTTAGTGCCTACGAATCAGAGAATTCGTGGGAGGGCTTGGTTTGGTTTATGCGAGAGGCACTGTCACGCCAGTGCTCGAATAAGGGTCTTCGTGACGTCGTGATTTCTACGACGTACGCAGAACAGTTAAAGGACAGCGCCAAGAGTCGCATTAGCCCCGCCCTTCAGAAACTGATCGAACGTGCGCAACACGATGGTTATCTGAGAACTGACGTCGTCGAGGCGGACTTTCCCATCATGGAAATGATGATCAGTTCGCTTGGCTGCGTGACCAGTCAGTTGGCTCCAGATTTGTGGCGCCGGTATCTCACAATCATGCTTGACGGTCTCGTCGTGTCTCGCGACGCACCCACGCAATTAGAAGGGTTTCCGAATGGAGATTTGGTTGCCGAAGCGTTGCGGGCATCTTCACGTCACGCGAGGCGAAGTGAGGGTTCGAAGGAACTATTACGCGACGACTGCCAAGGCAGCTGAGAGCGCCAACATTCCAATCGCTGGAAGCACAAGAATGAATTCATTCTTGATCGTTTAATGGAAGTACAAAGCGGTCGAGAAGTAGCCAATGAGTCCAGTTGCCGTGACTTCAGTGATTGGGCCACCACCGCGACCAACGAGTAATCCAATGACTGCCAAAGTCATCGCTACGCCAAGTCAAACCTCGAAATCTTTGCGAAAAGCGAAGCGGCTGAGCGTCTGAACCGCAAGTAGATGGTGACGAATGTCACCCAAAGCCGCAAAGAAGTTCATGGCCACGAGCACACCGCAGAGAGCAAGGGCGACGGCGTGCTCGTCATGACTGTAGTTCTCGGTAATTTCGTTTGTGACGACATACACTCACCAAGGTGCGTGCCCTGTCGAGATATCACTATGTTGACAATCCAGAAATAGTCAACGCAGTTGAATGCGCGTCGCACGTCGAAAGAAAATTCTGATCGTGCGGGCACGAACGCGATACAACCTTCGAAGATTGAGCGCGATCCTTGTCGTGGTTATTGCGGCCTCGAGCGCCGCGCCCTCCTCGGACGCTGGAACCAGTTCGCCAATTCCGGCGTCGCCCTGCGGTACGACAACATCAGCGACCTATACACACGTTGTTTGGATCATGCTGGAGAATGTAGGTTATTCAGTCATCAATTCGCCGAGTGCGCCCTATCTCAACGGTCTCGCCAATGAGTGCGGTCTTGCCACGAACTACCTTGCGGTTTCGCATCCGAGTCTGCCGAATTACATTGCTCTGACGTCTGGATCGACGCAAGGGATCACTGACGATGGTGAGCCAAGTGTCCACCCTCTGCGGGTACCAAGCATTTTTTCGGAGCTGGGGGATGATTGGCGAACGTACGCCGAATCCATGCCCTCGCCGTGCGGAAAAGTCACGACGAACGTCTACGCGGCTCGGCACAATCCCGCCGTGTATTACACGAATATCAGTGCAAAGTGTGAACGAGAGGATCTGGCGTTGAGACTGCCGCTTAACCTCAGTGCTGCGTTCACGATGATCGTGCCGAACATCTGTGACGATATGCACAGTTGTGCCGTATCAATTGGCGATGCATGGCTGCGAAAGTACGTGCCGCTTATCACAAAGAGCCAGCAATATCAAAGTAGCTCGCTCGTGCTGTTCATCACATTTGACGAGAATGACAGTCAAGCAGTAAATCGGGTGCCCACATTGGTTGTTGCACCCAGCGTTCCCAAAGGCTTAAAAGTCAACCAGTCGTTTACTCACTATTCACTTCTGCGAACGACAGAAGAGCTTCTGCATGTGAGTTATCTAGGATTATCGAAGTCGACGCGATCAATGACGGCGTCATTCCATCTGTGAAGAAGACTTTCTATTCGAATGAGGTCGACCGCAGAGTGGGCAATGACCGTTGCGGTTAGCGATTTTCCTTTCGCCAGACGAATCGAAGGGCTGTCCACGTGTCGTCAATTGCGCAGACCTTGTTGTCGACGAGCCCGAACGGCAAGAGCAACTCGCGCACGAGATGATCGGTTATGTCGCTGGAGACACCGGAGTTCGTCTTCGGCCACGCGATCCAGAGTGCCGCACTTTTTTCGATGCGTTGCGAAAGGCTCTTCGCTTGGCGCTCAAGTCGCGACGCTAAGCCAAAAAATGCAATCGTCACCTTCGTTGAGCCAGTCGCACTTCGACGTAGCGTGACGTTACCAAGCAGGGCGATGTCGAAGTCGCCTGGTGCGTGCAAGAGGGCGACATTATCGCCGTCAGCGATACCCAACTTTTTCTGAAGTGGTGACTCGAAGTACTTTGCCATCGAGAGTGACCTTTTAAGGAGTCGCCTTCTCGGGGACTTCACTCGCGATCAATTTCCACGCTCGAGAGAGCGAAATCACGAATGACGTGAAGATTAAATAGCAAATGCTTTGAAGGCAAAACGTGTTGTGGGATTGGACGACAAGAATTGCGCCTACGACAAGTTCAAAGAGATACGCTCCACAACTTAAGAGAAGCAAGTAATTCTGAACTTCCTCTGCGCGTTGGTGGCGTTGGACGCTGCGATAGAGGCTCACCACGGCCATCAGAATTGTGGGGAAGCCGAGATTTGAATGAGGGATCACCGCGAGAAGTGCGAGCACGAACGCGTTCACCAAGCCCGTGAAACTACTCGATGCGAGAGTACGCGTTCGAGGCAGCGCGCCAGGACCGAAGATGAGTTCCGCTCGCATGGATATCGCAACGAAAAGCAAACCAATTAACGCGGCTGCCGCACTGGTGGATGCGACCATGAAGTCAAAGTACGACCGAGGAATCATGATCCTCCTCCTGGTGCCCAAATCAATTTAGGGACGATCACGGTGCTTGATTGAAAGTTACACGGCGCCGGGCGAGGCGAAGACACTTCGGAGTAGATCGAGCAATAGGTCGACTGCGTTCGTCGACGTTAAGGTCGGTGCGGTGCATTGGATACGCCGGACCGCAATCAGCTTCTTGGTGGGCATTCTGGCAATGATGCCCATCGACTCGTCATTTGCGCAGTCGACTACCACGACGTCATCATTGTTCGATTCGTCCACGATTTTCTCGAGCACGACGACCTTCAGTGTCACGACGACGCTCCAAACCATCAAACGATCGACCACTACGACTATCAATCCTGAGTCGCTCCCTCAAACGCCTGTCGAACCGCCCCTCGGGACCGCGCCGGGCAGCGAACTGTTTCGTCTGATGAGCAGGTTATGGACCGACATCGTGAGCAATAATCCTCGTCGCGCGGACGCCATGATGTTCCCGGAACTGGCCTACGAGAAGTTGAAGTCGATTGCGTATCCGGCTGACGATTACGTCAATAGGCTCGTCTACCTCTTCAATCTCGACGTTGGCGCCTACCACTACTTTCTTCTGTCCAAGGGAACGCCCGTGCTGTTGCGTGTGGTGACGAGCCCCCGAGACGCGCAATGGATCCCCGCCAACGCGTGTTTCAACAAGATCGGTTATTGGCATCTACCAGGCGTACGGTTCGTCTTTCACTGGGGTTCGACCGTCGCGTCGGTCGGTGTTCTCTCGATGATCTCGTGGCGTGGATCGTGGTACTTCATTCATCTTGGCCAGTACACCGCGACGGGCACCAAGGGTCAAATCTACGACTTCGAGTATGGTCCCGGCGTGCCCGGACCTCCGGGGAGTTGCTAGATGCCGGTCGCTTGCTTTGAACGATCTAGGACGTCGCCCGCACGTTGAAACGCGCACCGGTGAAATCGCGCAGCGCAGCGAGACGGCCGTAGGGAGTGTCGCGGGGTTCCATGACGAGGGACCCGCCAAGTAACAGGGCCTTCGCCACCGTCGCGTCGGTGTCATCGGAATGCCAGTACACGGACCATGCATCCGCCTCGTCGTCACTACGAAAGTGTGACGCGTCCATGACGCCCGCGAGCTCGCCTTCACCGGAGGGATCACGCATGACGGTGTAGCGGAATTCATTCGTGTCGCTGATCGACGATGTGTCCCAGTGAAACACGTCGCGATAAAAATTGACCGCCTTGTTGAAATCGTGGGTCATAAGTTCAAACCAGCTCGGCGTGCCGTGCTCGTTCATAACGGTAAAACCAGGGAAGGTTCCCGCCTCCCATGCTCCGAGATTCGCGCCGTTCGGGTCCGCGAAGACGAACTGCGTGCCCAAGTCAGCGACGGGCGTCGCGGGGGAAAGGACCTGGGCACCGTGGTGCTGTGCCGCATCGACCGTGCGATTGATGTCGTCGGTATCGAGATAGATTTTCCAGGTGTCGTTCGCCTTCATGTCGCCCATGTCACCCATACCACCGGCGACGGGTATTCCATTCCTCGTGAACATGAAGTAACCACCGAACTCGGGACTTGGTTCGTTCGCCTCCCAACCGAAAAGCTCTGAGTAGAACTTCCTCGCACCTTGGACGTCACTGGTCCAAAGATCAGCCCAACACGGTGCCCCTAGGGGCGACTTCGTACGAGACGTCATTCGAACTCCTTAGAACTGTGATGAACGTACCATTGTCTGAGCAGTTTTGCTCAGGGTCGTTCGACGCGAAGCGCCCAGCATCCAGGACTCGCGTTGTGGACGTTGATGAACTCGACTCGCTCATCGAGCAACATTTTCGACGCGATGGCTTGGAACGCGGGACCCTCGACGACCTCGGCCTCGATCATCATCTCGTCGGATGAGAACGCACGAAACGACAGTCGTCGTCCGAGTTGTTGCTGAGGGATCTTTGCGTCGTCGTGCCACGGTTCACACGGCACTCGGTGCAGAAAGATGGGGCCTCGCCCTCGATAGGGAGAATCCTTCGTGAAGGGATCGTAGGAAACAAGGACGAGTTCCTCGCCTATTTCGGCGTCGCGTAGACACTGGCGACACGGGAAGCCGGGCTTCTCATCGGCGACTTGGATCACCGTGGCGTTCGCGCGTAAATCGTTCGCGACCGCCGGATCGATTGGTCGCAGCCGAAACGGGAAGTCAGTCATAGGCGAAGACTATCGGTGCCATATTGCCGCAATCCAACACCATTTCGTGGGACCAGGCAGGGCGGCCGACCATTCCAGAGCCAGAATTCCCCCACAAGTAGGGGCGACCGGAAATACGGTATTTCAAAGTCTTGGAGAAATGACTTGACAAACGACGTATAACGATATATCGTTAATACAACGTAAATATCGAAAGGAAAAGATATGCGAAATCGAGACTTTGACCAGTCGCCACCATGGCGACGGAAGTTTTCACACAATGCTGAGGGCGGCCCATTCGGGGACCGAATCGGACACGGGCGACACGACATGCCACGCGAGGGTGGGCACCACCCGGGCTCGCACCACGGTGATCCGCGAGGGGCTGAATCACCGCGACGAGGGGGACGCAGTCGTCGAGGCGATGTTCGTCTCGCCGTCCTGTCACTTCTCGCGGAACGACCGATGCACGGTTATGAAATGATGCAAGAACTCGCTGATCGAACGAAGGGGCTATGGCGCCCAAGCCCGGGCTCGTTGTACCCCGCGCTGCAATTGCTCGAAGACCAAGGATTGGTCCGTTCCGAGACCGCTGATGGTCGACGCCAATACACGTTGACCGATGAAGGTCGAGCCGCATTAGAAGCAGTACCCAAGAGGGTTGCTCCCTGGGAGTCAATGGTACGAGGTGCCAATCCGGACGACTTCGCACTACGGGTCGCATTGCGACAAGTGGCAACGGCAGTGAGTCAAGTCGCTGAAGCTGGGACGCCAGAACAAAAGGTTCGAGCTGAAAAACTGATCACTGAACTTCGTCGACAGATGTACCTGCTTTTGGCGGAGACGATTGAGGCTCCCAAGCAGTAGCAGTTCGGGTGGTCACCTCTCGCGATGGCAACGTGCCGTTGCGAGGTCCCGCACCTACGTATGCACGCACGATGCGAACGATGACACTATGTCTCGTTCGCTTCGTGTGTGCATACCTCAGCTGGGTGATGTATCGCCTGTCGTAATGTCGCCTCGACGAAGTGGCAAATGTACTGGCCACGCAGTCGTGAACGATGTGATGTCTAGATCATCATCAAAGTGCGGTGTTTGGTCTGTTCACTGTCGCTCCCTGAATTCGATGCGTCAGTCGCGATCGAGGTGCGTCGAATGCGCGACTGCCGCGTTCACCCTCAATGATTCACCAAGCGTGTCGAAAGGAAAACCGGCAGTTTCGACCGCATCCGGTAATGTCGCCACGATGCACGTTCGCCGTGAAATACGCTCGCAGTTTTATCGCTGCAGCCAGATTTATCCCAGCCCACAACGCGACCCAAGAAGATTCTCGTGAGTGTCAACGAGTTTTACGGCGTCCATTCCACGCTCGTGAACGACGCCATCGCCATTAGCAGTAAGTGGCGCACGACGATGGACGTGAATGAATTGACTCACAAGAAACTGGAGGGGCTTCGAGACGGGGTCTCTCGAATTGATCTCGTCGCGATTGGTAAGGCCGCACGAGAAATGGTCCGCGCCGCAGAAATCAGCCTCGGTGCTCAGGTCAATCGCCGATTTATCGTGTGCGGTGAGGAAAGTGCCTCAATTGAGCCTTTCGATCAGGATGTACGCACAGGAGAACATCCGGTGCCCGGGAGCGGGAGTTTGGCCGCCGGCAGTGATCTTGTCGCCTTTCTCGACGCCAACGAAACGGCCGACGGCACCATCTTCCTGGTCTCAGGTGGAGCGTCAAGCCTATGCACGCTTCCCATCGAACCACTCGAGCTCGAGGACCTTCGAGAACTTTGGGACGCAGTGGTGAACGTCGGCGCCGACATTACGACGTACAACAAAATTCGAGCAGCGACGTCGCGCATTGCGGGTGGCGCTATCTTGCGCCACGTGCGTTCGGTGTGGTCTCAGTCACTGATCATGGTCGATAACGTTGGTGCGGGTGCCCCCTGGGTCGGTTCAGCCTTGACGTATGACTACGCACCTGGTGCCCGCGAAGTCGCTTCGTTGATCTCGGCACTGCGCCTCGAGGGAACCGCGCTCGGAGTGAAACTCCTCAAGGCGTCAGAATTTCGCGCTCAATCCTTGATGGGCGATATCCACGTACGTCACGAAAACAATGTGCTCGCAGATTCGAAGTTGTTGCTGCGAAATGTGGCAGACCACGCGCGAGGCTCTGGCTACAAAGTCCTCGACATGGGATCGCAAGTCCAAGGCGACGTTGGTGCGATCGCCCGTGAATGGGGCCGCGAAGTGCAGCGCTTCCGTCAATTCAATGGTCGTCTGTGCATTGTGGGAACGGGTGAGGTCACGGTTGAAGTTGTGGGGACGGGGCGTGGAGGGCGATGTCAGGAATTTGCTTGGAGAATGGCTGAGCAACTGCGCGATATCGATCGTGAGACTGTTTTCGTCGCATCGAGTTCTGATGGTCGCGACTTCATTGAAGGCGTCGGAGGTGGCTGGGTTGACACGCACACCTTTGTCCAATCTGAGGCCCAGGGTATGAATTGGCTCGACATCGTTCGTGCCAACGACAGTCATCGAGCTCTCGCCGCACTAGACCAACTCCTGCCGGGAGCGCATACTGGTTGGAATCTCTGCGATATCTATCTCGCGCTGTTGTAGATGCAACGACATTTACACCCGCAACAGGCAACGAGCGTCGTGTGGTGTGCGATCAGGCCTTCTATTGTTGATTTTCGCTGAGTGATTGCTTGCGTCGTAGCCAACCACTCGTGATGTGGTCGTACATGGCGAGATACGCGCCATTTTCGTCGTGCGAGGATATTTTCTCAAAGATGTTGAGATGACCTTCGTGTGAGAGGGCGATTTCCGCCAATCGCATGTGTGGGTTGTAACGAGCGCTCGCGCGCGCGTACGGGTGAACGGTACGGATGATTGAGCGTCCCAATTTATTGCCAGAACTGCGCAGGATCACGTCGTGATATTCAATATCTGCGAGGAGGTACTCGTCAGGTCGATCCAAGAGCGACTCGAGGACGGCGAGCGATTCGCGAAGTTCGGCTAGTTGCTCGTCATTGATCTTTTGCGCGGTCCGGCGAGCCATGAGACTTTCGAGTCCAACTCGCACGTCGACCAGATCATCGATGATTTCGAGTTTTTCGTCGAAACGAACCGCGGCTTCGAGGACGAGAGGATCTAATAGGTTCCATTGGCTTGCCGGTGCGACGGTAGTTCCTTGACCTTGGCGGACTCGAATGAGACCCTTTTCTTCAAGCAATTTTAAGGACTCCCGTACCACAGTGCGGCTGACACCGAAGGCGACGCACAGCTCAGGATTGGTTGGCAGCGTGGTCCCGGGTGCGAGTTCGCCTCCCACGATGTTGTCGATCAGCGTCTGCAGCACGGCGACGCCCAAACTGGTTGGTCGCGGCGGAGCTGGGTTCGCGACCAACGACGTCAAACTCGAGGCCATTTTTGGCCGAACATCGCCGATGTCTGTCACAAAACCTCCGGGCCGAGAAACGGAGTACAGGTCATTTCTCCTTATACATCTTACGTTCGCGCCACGTACGTCCACTCTTGTGGCCCGTCTACAGCTTCATTATTCATATGTTATCATACGAATGTTGTGATATGAATTAGCGGTTGGTTGGACAGCGCAGCGGGGGTTCGCTTCGTTGAAGACTCGCGTTCAGATTACTTATTGGGGGGATTGTGAAAATATCGAACGTCGAGAGTTTCACTGTGCTCGCTCCGGGCGCGAATCCACCCTTCGCGTGGCGTAACGGACTTCCCGGAAGTTCTGGCGACAGCCACGTTGCAGTACTTCGAATCATCACCGATGATGGCGTCGAAGGCGTGGCGATTGCGCCGCGTCCGGGAAGTGGCGTCGTCGTCGCCGATCTCCTCGAACGAGTATTACGCGACGAGCTTCTTGGAACAGACCCACTCCAGCGCGAGCGCTTGTGGCACCGAATGTGGGAACTTGATCGTGTCATGGAGTTCCCAATCAACATCTTGGGTCTTGTCGACACGGCGCTGTGGGATCTTGCGGGAAGACTTTACGGCGCGCCAACGTGGGAAATTCTTGGTGGTTACCGTACCGAGATTGAGGCGTACGCCTCGACGTCGACTTTTCCCACGCAAGAGGAATTCCTCGACGTGGTAAGTCAGTGCATCGAGTTGGGGTATCCGGCGATCAAGCTCCATGCGTGGGGTGACGCGCGACGTGACGCCGCACTCTGCCTCGCCCTTCGAGAACACGTTGGTCCCGACATCGCGTTGATGTACGACGGATCGGCTGGTTTTGATCTCGCCGACGCGGTCTACGTTGGCGACGCGCTTTCAGAGGCGCAGTACCTCTGGTACGAGGAACCAATTCGCGAATTCAGCGTCACTGCCTACAAGTGGCTCGCCGAAAGGGTTCGAGTTCCTCTCAATGTCGCCGAGACATCAGACGGTGTGCACATGAACACGGCAGATTTTATTCAGAGCGGTTGTGCGACCTTTGTTCGCACGAGCACAGAAATCCGTGGTGGCTTCACCGGCGCAATGCGAATAGCCCACTTGGCGGATTCCTTTCGGCTTCGAGCTGAACCGCACGGCAACACGATTTACGCTCGCCACCTTTGCATGGCGATTCCGAACTGCACGTACTACGAGTCCTTGGTGACTTCGAATCCAGTTCGGCGAGAAGTCGGCATCAACGCACGAGGGATCGTTGCGGCGCCACCAGGTCCAGGAGTCGGTCTACCGATGGGTCCCCACTATCCGGCCGAACTGGAACGGTATGTCGTCGACCTTTCGTCGACGGTCGTGCCGTAATCGAAAGGGGAAGTACCGCGATGCAATTCGATCAAGAAAACAACAAACAGCAAACAGACAGAAAGGGAACAGAAAGTATGAGTTCACCGATAAGAAGTAAGGAAGGGCGTAGGCGGCTTCGTCCGAAGTTGCGATCCTCGGTCCTGGCGATTGTTGCCTCGGCCTTGGCCGTCGCAACCTTCGGCGTTGCGACCAGCGCTTCAGCGGCTGCCGCGAAGAAGCCGACAATCACCATCTGGGTTGACTCAACTCGCGTGCCGCAGGTCAAGGCGTACGAGAAGGCTCACCCCACGGTCAAGATTGACATGGTGACCTACAACGGCAACGCCAACGGATCTGGCTCACTCCAATCCAGAATCGCTCTCGATAATCGGGTTGGCGGTGGGTGGCCGGACATTGTGTTCAGTGAGGAGAACAATGACGCCGCCTCATTGGCGAGTTCACAGTTCAACTATCCAGCGGTGCTGAATAACGGCACCGTGCCAAGCAAGGTCCTTGGCGGCTACGCCGCGGGAACGCTCGCTGGTTGCACGGTCAATGGAAAGGTGTACTGCCTACGTAACGACTTGGCGATGAATCTCCTGTTCTACAACAGTGCGCTGATGACTCAGTTTGGCTACACCGTGCCCACCACGTGGCAAGGCTGGGCGGCACTCGGCGCAGAGGTTGCGACTCAACACCCCGGCTACATCGTGGGAAGCGTTGGCGACAACTGGGATGACGACATCTACCTCTGGCCGAGTGAGTGTCACGTCAACGACGTGATCAAGACCGACACCATTGTTATCAACGGCGCCGACCCCAATTGCACGCGAGCGACGCAACTCATTGACCCATTGGTCAAGGATGGCTCGGTCACGACCGACAGCGTTTTCTCGTCGACGTTCGGTACGACCTACAAGAACAAGATCCTGATGATGGTTGGTCCGGCGTGGTACGGGCAGTACTTGTTCCCGGGCATCGTCACGAATGGTGACCTCGCGGTCGCTGACCCACTGAGTTGGGGTAGCGGTCCGACCGTCACCGGTGAAGTCGGTGGCGGACTCTGGTTCATGTCCTCACACCTCAAGGGTGCGACGAAGGCACTGACGGCGTCGATTCTCACGTGGTTGTCGACGTCCTATGGAAGCCAGGGCATTTCGCCCGGTTATCCTGCGTACGTCGCCGACGAAACAGCGTGGGTTGCGGGCCAGCAAGCTTCCGGTCTCTACTCGAACCAGATTGCGCCGGTGTTTGCGAAAGCAGCGACCGAAGTGTGGTCTGGATGGTCACCCGTGCCATGGAGTACTGACTCGGTCTTTGGTAGCACGGTGGTGACTGGAATCAACTCGGGACAGACACTGACGTCCCAACTCTCAGCGTTTGCATCGCAATTGGCGGACTACGCCCAGAGCGATGGTTACACCGTCGTCACAACTCCGTAGTAGTAGGAAGATTCAATGAAATCGGTCGTGTCTCATCAAGCCTCAACCCCTCAAGGCACGACCGATTCATTGGGATCTAAGTTGCGACGTAAGAGGAAGAATGGGGTAGCCGGATACGCATTCGTGTCCGGCTACTTCATTCTGCTCGCACTGTTTGGTATCGCCCCCGCGGTCTACGCGATCTGTTTAGCGTTCACTTCCACTGGCGGCCATGTCGTTGGGCTTTCCAATTTTATTAAAACGGGGGAGGATTTTCGATTCCTTCCCGCATTCGAGAACATTGCCGAGTACTTATCGATTTGGCTGGCGTCGCTCGTCGTAATTGTGATTGGTCTCGCGCTCATGTTGCACAGCATTTCGCGAAAAGTAAGTGCGGCATTCCGATTCATCTTCTATCTGCCCGGAGCGCTGGCTGGAGCGGCGAGCGTCCTCGTCTGGCTGTTCATGTTGGATCCGACTGTAAGTCCTTGGCGACTCTTCCTTGGAATCTTCGATTTCAAGAATCTGGGCCAGACAATCCTTCCGGGTCACCTACCAATCATCTTTGCCATCATTGCCTTCTGGGCTGGTGCGGGCGGTTGGATCGTCGTCACGTACGGCGCCCTCAATAACATCCCGAATGAACTCATTGAGGCAGCCGAACTCGACGGCGCGGGACCGATGCAGACTGCGTTACGCATCAAGTTGCCACTCATAAAGAAATGGATCACGTTCATGTTGATCCTCGCGTTCGCCGCCGGCACGCAACTCTTTGTCGAGCCGCAACTCGTGGGAGAAGCGAGTCTCGGATTGATTAGTCCGACGTGGTCTCCAAATGAGCTGGCCTACTACTTCGCGTTTCAGAACAATAATTTCAACTACGCCGCCGCGATTTCGGTTGACCTACTGGTGATTGGGCTGCTCTGCGCGGCGGTACTCGTTTTTCGTACAAAACTCTTCGAGGTGGAGTGACGATGCGCATTTTCAATCGTGTTTGGTCCCGCACGCTTTCGTACATCGTGTTGTTGGCGTTCACCGCATTCTTCATGGTTCCGGTGATTTGGCTCCTGTTCTCACCATTCAAAACTGATCATCAGTTAGTGACTGAGAATCCTTTTGCACTGGGGACGTTGGAGAATCTTGGTCACGCCGTACGCGTGATGTTCACCTTTGAGGACTACTCGCTTCTTAATTGGCTCAAGAACTCCGCCATCTATTCCTTCGGCGGGATTGCAATCGCCTTGATTTTTTCGATTCCGGCCGGCTACGGCCTTGCTCATACACAGTTCATCGGTCGGCGAACCTTGCTCGGCGTCACCTTGTTCGTCATGATCATGCCCGCGACCGCCCTCGTCCTTCCTCTCTTTCTTGAAGCGAACTCGGTTCACGCTGTTGGCACGCCGCTCTCGGTCATCCTTCCGTTTTCATTTTTTCCGTTTGGCGTCTACCTGGCGTACATCTTTTATTCATCGTCAGTGCCGAAAGATCTGTTGGCGGCGGCGCGCATTGACGGGTGCAACGAATGGAACGTATTTCGCCGAATCGCGCTTCCATTGGCACGACCAATCATTGCACTCGTGACTTTCTTCGCGTTCGTGGCGAATTGGAACAATTTCTTTCTTCCCTTCGTCATGTTGCCGAACAGTACGAACTATCCGCTTCCAATCGGCTTGCAGGACTTGTTATCGACGACGCCAGCGTTCAATCCCGGGCAGGGAGGTCAAGTTGGCATCTACCGCCCCGAACTCGCCGTCGCCACAATTGTTGCCATGGCGCCCGTGATGATCGTGTTTCTCTTTGCCCAGCGCTCACTCGTCTCGGGACTGCTCGCCGGATCCACCAAGGAATAGCGGTCAACGTGCGACGAAAACAACTCCACCCTCAAACACCCGCCCAGTGTGGCCAGATGCGAGACGACTCGATTGGTTCACCAATCACCAACTACCCCGAGCCCTTCTCGCTCGTCGAAGAAGGATGCATGAAAGGAAGTATCGATGGCTCCCGTCTCTCTTGAGAAGTTGACGAAGGTCTATCCGAACGGATTTGAGGCAGTGCACGAATTTGATCTCGAGGTCGCCGACGGCGAATTCATGATTCTCGTCGGACCTTCTGGTTGTGGAAAGACGACGGCCATGAGGATGGTCGCGGGGCTCGAAGAGATCACGAGCGGAACCCTACGTATTGACGGTGAAATCATGAACGACGTGTCACCTCGAGACCGCGACATCGCCATGGTGTTTCAGAACTACGCGCTATATCCGCATATGACCGTGGGCGAAAACATTGGGTTCGCCTTGAAAATGAAGCACACGCCCAAGGACCAGATCGAAAAGAAAGTTCGTGAGACCGCAGACATTCTCGGGCTGAGCGAGTGGATTGATCGTAAACCAGGCCAGCTCTCTGGAGGGCAGCGCCAGCGTGTTGCGATGGGTCGCGCCATTGTTCGTGAACCCAAGGTCTTCTTGATGGATGAACCACTATCGAATCTCGACGCAAAACTTCGCGTGCAAATGAGGGCCGAAGTGGCAAGAATTCAGCGCCGATTGGGCGTTGCCACGATTTACGTGACGCACGACCAAGTTGAGGCGATGACGATGGGCGACCGGGTTGCGGTGATGAGAGCTGGAGTCGTGCTGCAATGCGACAAGCCCCAAACGATTTACGACCATCCCGTTAACCTTTTTGTCGCCGGATTCATGGGATCACCGTCGATGAACCTGTTTGAGGCTCATCTCGGTGAGGGGGCTCGCACCTTATTCTTGGGAAGCCAAAAGGTCGAATTGCCAGCCACGGTCCTTACTGCGAAGCCGTCGTTGGCGGATTTTTCGAACAAGGAGGTGGTCGTGGGAATCCGACCCGAGAGTCTCATGATCGCCGGCACCAACACGAATGAGAGCGCCAAGGATTCTGTGTACTTCGAAGGTGACGTTGATCTCGTCGAAGCGTTGGGATCCGAGATACTCGTGCACTTTTCTACCGACGCCCACCGTGTCGAAGCGGAGGGAATGTACAGCGACGACGCCGAAGGGCTCAACGCCGGTTCGATTGCCCAACGTGGCGAAGGGGTCGCACGAGTGCCGCCAGAGACTCAATTGGTTCTTGGTGAGCGAGTTCGACTTCAAGTGAATCCGAAGCGACTCTTCTTTTTCGATCCAGCCAATGGTTCATCGCTCAGTGAATGAGAAGGTTCGATATGGAGATCATCGTGCGCACGGGCGCTGTACGGGTCGGTGCCTTTGCAAGGCCCCTCTGATGAGGAGTTGCGCCGCCAAATGAACACGACGATGGGACAGGACACGCATCCGCGCACGCCGCTAGGTCGACGTGGCTGGGTCATTGCGTTGCAACCCGGTGCTCGCGACGAGTATCGACGCCTTCACCAGGATGTGTGGCCCGGCGTACAGCGACGACTCCTTGATGCAGGGATTGCGTCGTATTCGATCTACATGCACGGCGATCTCCTGTTCTCCTATATGGAATTTCGCGGTTCGTTCGATGACGTGCAATCATTCATCGAACTGGACGAGGAGACGCAACGTTGGTGGAAGTTGACCGAACCTCTCCAACGCCCACTCGAGAGCGCAGTCGCTGGCGAATGCTGGACCAGCATGGAAGAGGTCTTCCATGTCAATTCTCCCGCGACAACTAAATGGAGTGAACATGACACAAAGTGAGAACAACGTGATGGAGAATAATGGCGCAGGGGAATTTCAAGGGCTCCGAGCGGTCGTCACCGGCGGCGCTTCGGGTATTGGACGCGCGGTCGCCGAACGCCTTCAAAGTGAAGGTTGTCGTGTCGCGATCCTTGATCTCGACATCTCAGGCGTAGGCGCTGAGTTCTTCGCTGCTCGATGCGATGTATCGGACGCTGAGAGCGTCACGAGTGCAGTGCGAGGCGCTGTCGAGGAATTCGGGGGGCTGGACATCGTCATCAACAACGCGGGCATTGGCGCACAAGGGACGGTGGAAGAGAATTCAGACGAGGAATGGCGCCGGGTCTTCGAAGTCAACGTCTACGGTGTTGTACGCGTCACGCGCAGCGCGTTGCCCTATCTACGCCTCTCCAAGCATGCGGCGGTCGTCAACACGTGCTCAGTCGCTGCTGACGTTGGGCTACCGCGGCGCGCGTTGTACAGTTCGACCAAAGGTGCGGTGCTCGCACTCACCCGAGCAATGGCCGCCGACCACCTTGGCGAAGGCATTCGCGTGAATTGTGTGAATCCTGGAACGGCGGACACTCCGTGGGTGCAGCGTCTACTCGGTCAGGCAGCGGATCCCCAACAAGAGCTCGCGGCACTCTCGGCTCGTCAGCCCCATCGACGTCTTGTCACCGCCGGGGAGATTGCGGGTGCAATCTCGTATCTCGCGAGTCCTCTTTCGGGTTCGACGACAGGGATTGCGTTGAACGTCGATGGAGGGTTGGTGGGACTGCGGCTTCCTCAAGGTCCAGCGTGAGTAGCCCCCTCGCAAGGCACATTCGACAGGATCATTGACGCGCGTGACATTGACGACGCTGGGCATTGGAACGAGCGAGATTCGGAGTCGCTTCGTGCTGGGATGTGCACCGTTTGGCAACCTCTTCGCCCCGGTGAGTGATGACGACGCATTCCTCGCTCTCCAAGCCGCGTGGGACGCTGGAGTTCGCGCATTTGATACTGCGCCGCATTACGGCGTAGGACTCTCCGAAGAACGACTAGGTGCGTTCCTTAAGGGACGCGATCGATCCGAGTTTGTGGTGTCGACGAAAGTGGGACGTCTGCTCGTCCCAGCAGACGACGACGTGTCGGGCGTGGAGGGGTTCTATGACACGCCACGTCGCGGAAGAGTGCTTGACTACAGTGCCGACGGCGTGCGTCAATCCATCGAAGAGAGTTGTGAACGATTGGGCCTCGAGAATGTCGACATTGTCCTTATTCACGATCCAGACGACGTTGAGGATATTGCGATGAACCAGTCGTATCCGGCGTTGGCGAAGCTTCGTGAACAAGGAGTCGTCAGGGCTATTGGCCTCGGAATGAACCAAGTTCCGATGCTCGAGCGTTTCGTTCAACGCACAGAGATTGATTGCGTACTTGTCGCGGGGAGGTATTCACTCTTGAATGACGACGCCCAACCGTCATTTTTTGAATTGTGCGAGGAGCGCCAGGTCGCGGTACTCGTCGGCGGCGTCTTCAACAGTGGTGTGCTCGCCAATCCTTTTCCCGAAGCCACCTACGACTATCGACCGGTTGAAGCTTCATTATTGGCCCGAGTTAATGAGATTCGCGACGTCTGTGCACGTTATGGTGTCAGTCTTGCCGCTGCAGCGATGCAGTACGTCTTGCGCAACCGCGCTGTTGCCGGTGTCGTCATCGGTGCGCGCAGCGCTGATGAAGTGTTGCGCGACGTGGCGTGTCTCCACATGACGGCACCCGAGGCACTATTTGACGAACTTAGAGGTCGACGCCTCATCGAACGAAATTCCTTGAAGACACCGTCGTGATTGATTCGCATTTTCACGTGTGGGACGCAAGCGTACGCGAGCATTCATGGCTTGCGGCGGTGCCGACGCTTGATAAGCACTACGGGATCGTCCGTTACGAGCACGAAGCGTCGCGACTGGGTATTGACGGCGCGATTCTGATACAGGTGTTAAATGACATCCAGGAAACACGTGAATTCTTGGAGATCGCTAGCGTATCGTCCCTCGTACAAGGTGTCGTCGGGTGGGTCGATCTGACCGCCCGCGACGTGGAGGACCAACTCGACGCGTTGCAGGATTCTCGTGGTGGCGACTTGCTCGTAGGCGTTCGTCACCTGCTCGAAGGCGAACCTGATCCGCACTTCTTGGAGCGACCCAATGTCTTTCGAGGGCTCTGCGCCCTCGCCAAGCGAGGTTTGAGTTTTGACTTCATGGGACGAGCGGACCAACTTTCGTCAGCGCGACGCGTGCTTGAACGCTGCGACGATCTGCGCATTGTTTTGGACCGTGCGGGCAAGCCCGACGTACGTGATCTGAGCGCGCACGACTGGGATGCGAACATCAGAGCTATGGCGCTAACGGGAAGAGTCGCGGCGAAGTTCGCCGGGTTGGCCAACGAGGCGGGACCCGGATGGAATCAAGAGGTCCTGCAACCGACTGTTGATTTTCTCGTCACGACTCTCGGTACGTCGTCGCTGATGTTTGGATCAGATTGGCCCGTGTGTCTCGTCGTCGCGACGTTCGACGAAGTGTTGGAACTCACGCGGGACTGTTTCTTTGGCCTCGATGAATCTGAAATGAGCGACGTGGTGAGCCAGAACGCTCGTCGTTTCTACCAATTGGGTGCAGCGTGACAAAACGCGCCAGCGCTTGACAAAGTTCGATGAAATGTAGGAGAGAGAATGAAATTGATGCGAGTTGGTGAGAGTGGTAGAGAAGTTCCGGCAGTAATGACCTCAGATGGTCGTGTCCTCGATTGTTCCACTTTGTGCCACGACTTCGACCGAGCGTTCTTTGGCGCTGGGGGCATTGCCGATTTGAAAGGACGAATCGAAGCGACTGAATTGCCCGAGCTCGACATGGCGCGCCGGCGTATTGGCGCTCCACTTCGCGAACCCCAGAAAATTGTGTGTGTTGGGCTCAATTACGTGACCCATGCGCGAGAGAGCGGTCAGGCAATTCCTGATGAACCTGTACTTTTCATGAAGTCGCCGGGCACGCTCGTTGGTCCGAACGATACCGTGCTGATCCCAAAGTCCTCGGCCAAAACCGACTGGGAGGTGGAACTCGCGGTCGTCATTGGAAAACGAGCCAGTTATCTCAGTTCGCCGAGCGAGGCATTGTCGTACGTGGCGGGCGACGCGATTTCGAACGACGTGTCAGAACGTGAATTCCAGTTAGAGCGAGGAGGACAGTGGGACAAGGGCAAGAGTTGCGACACCTTCAACCCGCTGGGGCCGTGGCTCGTTAGCGCCGATGAAGTGCCCGATCCTCAGGAACTAGAGATGAGCTTGTCCGTCAATGGAGTACAGCGTCAACACGACTCGACCAAGAGCATGATCTTCAGCGTTGACTATGTGTTGTGGTACATAAGTCAGTTCATGGTGCTCGAGGCGGGCGATGTCGTTAACACCGGCACGCCAGCGGGGGTTTCGCTGGGCCACGACGATGTGGCCTATTTGAAATCGGGTGACGTGATGGAACTCGAGGTCTCGGGTTTGGGACGCCAGCGTCAGGTGGTCGCACAAGGTTGAGGTCACCTCGACGACGATTATGCAATCGTTGGATCGACTTGAATTTTTGGACCTGGACCGGATTTCGCGGGCCTTTCGCCCCCAAGGACGCTCGCGACCTCAGCGAATCCAACCGTCGCACCAATGAGCGCACGCGGATCGACGCGTCCCGACGCAAACAGCGAGATGGTCTCGCTCAGTGCAGGTGAACCGCTGAGAATGCCGACGGCGGTGACATCTTTTAGCGTAAGCCAGCGACTATCGATGTTGCTCTCGTTGGCGCTAATGCCTATGTAGACGACTCGGCCTCCCGGCTCAACCAATTCAAGCGCCGTAGAGGGAAGCGTGGCGTCATTGGTCGCGTTGATGATCGCGTCCCATTCGAGTGTCGGGAGGTTCTCGAGATGCCATACGCCCGCAAAACCGAGCGATCGCGCGAAGTCAATGCTGGGCGACGTGATGCCGGCCAGGTGCACTTCGAAACCTTGAGCTTTTGCGATGAACCCGGCGAGGAGCCCTATTGTTCCTGGTCCCGCTATCAAAAGACGCCCTCCCGCCACGAGTCCCGTCCCCTGCACGGCGCGCAACGCGTTGGCGCCAGGTTCCACGAGAGCTCCGAGCGCGTCATCGACGTTGGCGGGTAGCGCGTGCAGTGACGTCGCTGGCACGCTCAACTGTTCAGCGAGCGCCCCGGGGACGTCGCCCCGGACACCAACTTCATTACGATTTTCGCATACGTGTTGATGTCCCGAGCGACAGCGTCGGCACGAACCACAGCCGAGCATCGTGTCGCCCGTGACTCGTTGTCCCAACCAGTGCGGATCGACGTCTTCGCCAATCGAAGAGACGGTACCCATCCACTCGTGGCCCAAACGCATCGGAAAATTGGCGTGGCCGTCGAGGAGATACGGCATTTCGCCTCGAAAGAACTCGACATCGGTGCCGCAAAGACCTACGCGTTGCACGTCGATGACGACGAATCCACGCCGTGCATCGGGCACTGGAACATCGAGCACCTCACACGTAAATGGCTCCAGAAGTTCTACCGCTCGCATTAGTCCTCGTAGCCGCCCGCGACGATGGCGCGCAATGTCGCGACGTCGTCGACGAGGTCTTGCAACGATGTTCGATAACTAAGGGCACTCACACTGATGGCACCGCTCGCGACTCTCGGCGATGAAAGGAAATAAGGGAACGCGATGCAATTGACGCCGAGCTCGTTTTCCTCGTCGTCAACGGCGTAGCCGAGTTCGCGAACCTGCTCGAGTCGTTGATGAAGGCCTTCAGCCGTCGTCACGGTGTTGGGAGTTTGAGGCGTCAACATTCGATCCCCAATCCAGGTTCGAACGTCCTCGAGGTTCGACAGTTTGTACGAGAGCAGTACCCTCCCGATAGCGGTGGAGTGCGCTGGATTACGTCCGCCGATGGTCGACGTGAGGCGAATGGAACCGCCAATCGGATCGACTTTGGCACGATAGATGATGTGATGTCCGTCGAGGACCGCATAATGCGCGGTCTCCTCGTATCGTTCGGCGAGTTGACGCAGGATTGGCTGCACGCGGACGTGATCGGGTCGTGACTCGTGGTGCGTAAACGCCATGCGAAGAAACTCGTCGCCGAGGATGTAGCGTCCCCGCCCGTCTTTGTTGGCCAGTCCCGCTCTGCATAAGGATGCGAGCGCTCGATGCACCGTTGGTTTTGGGCTGCGAACGGCCTTCGCAATTTCGTCCAGCGTGGTGCCGTTGGCGTGGTTGGCGAGTTCGACCAAGACGTAAAGAACCCGGTCAGAGCCCACGACACGCCCCGATTCGCTGCCATGAATCGTCAGCGAATCAGGTTCCGTGGTCATGATATTCCATATAGTAGTCATAGATTTCGAGAAACGGAACTGAGAATCGTGGCCAAACGCAGAAGCGCCGAGTGGTACGCCGGCTCGGATCGAAACGCCTACATCCATCGAGCATGGATGCGACGAGGGCTGGACGACAATGCGTTCGACGGGCGTCCCCACGTCGCCATCGCGAACACCGCATCGGACCTGACGCCGTGCAACGCGCACCTTGACGAGGTGATGCACAGCGTGAAGGAGGGCGTCTTCGAAGCCGGAGGCGTAGCGCTCAATCTTCCAGTGGTGTCGCTCGGCGAGACGCAGGTTCGTCCGACCGCGATGCTTTGGCGCAACATGGCAGCGATGGCGACCGAAGAGATGATCCGTGCTAATCCAATCGACGGCGTGGTGTTGCTGGGCGGATGCGACAAGACGATTCCTTCCTTGTTGATGGCGGCAGCGTCGGTGGATCTTCCATCAGTAGTCGTGCCCGGTGGGCCTATGAAGACCGGCACGTTCCAAGGAGTTCCACTCGGTTGTGGCACCGACGTATGGCGTCTGAGCGAAGAGACCCGAGGCGGTACGTTGAGCCAAGAGCAGTTCTTGCGATCTGAATCGTCGATGATAAGTAGCCGCGGCCATTGCAACACCATGGGTACCGCGTCGACGATGGCGCTCGTCACCGAGGCATTGGGCATGACTATCCCGGGCATTGCCGGCACGTCGGCGGTCGACAGCCGATTACTTGAAAAGTCACACGAGACGGGACGCTTCATAGTTGAAATGATTGACGCAGGTCGTCGCCCGAGCGACATCATTTCGAGCGGATCGTTTCACAACGCAATTGTGACGCTCGCTGCGGTTGGCGGTTCCACGAATGCGGTCGTGCATCTGCTCGCTATCGCTGGCCGACTTAACATCGAGCTCACGTTGGACGATTTTGATCGCATTGGATCGCGAGTGCCCCTACTCGTGAATCTGCAACCTGCCGGTCGCTTCCTCATGGACGATTTCCAGCGTGCTGGCGGTCTGTTGTCGGTTCTGCGAGAGGTGAAGGACTTATTGGATCCGGACGCCCTTACCGTGACGGGTCGTCCATTGGTGTCCTACCTTGACGATGCTCAAATTTGGGATCTCGACGTAATCTCACGGCGCGACTCGCCGCTCGCCCAAGAAGCCGGCGTCGCAGTTCTACGTGGGAATCTGGCGCCGACGGGAGCAGTCATTAAGCCCGCGGCGGCATCGCCAGACCTACTCCGTCATCGAGGAAAAGCGCTCGTCTTCGATTCGATCGAAGACATGCACGCGCGGATTGATGATCCGACATTGGACGTTGACGCTGACTCGGTACTGGTCCTGCGAGGCTGTGGACCCCGGGGCTACCCCGGCATGCCTGAGGTCGCGAACATGCCGCTGCCAAAGAAGATCCTCGAGATGGGGATACGCGACATGGTGAGGATCTGTGACGGAAGAATGAGTGGAACGGCCTACGGGACGGTCGTGCTGCACGTGTCGCCCGAAGCTGCCGCGGGCGGTCCGCTCGGATTGGTTCAAACCGGTGACTACATCACCCTTGACGTTCCTGGTCGGACTCTGACGCTCGAAGTGAGCGACGAGGAACTCAACGGGCGTCGGCCTAGTGTCGCCATGCAAGAGGCGTTCGCCAAACCGGATCGCGGCTGGGAGCATCTCTACGTACAACACGTCCTTCAGGCCGACTCGGGTGCTGATTTGGACTTTCTTCGAGGTTCGAGCGGCGACCAGGTGACGCGCGAGTCGCACTAGAGGTTGGTTCATTCACTTCGTCTTCATTGAAGACGCTATGACCAAGAAAGGAACTGTAACGAAGTGAGCTTTGAGCCTGGCGACGTCATTGATCGCTCAAACGTTGACGAATCTTCACGCCTCCAACTCGAAAGAGCGTTGCGCGACACAGTTCGAGGCGAGGTCCAGTTCGACGATGCAACGAGGAGCGTCTTCGCCACGGACTCGTCGAACTATCGACAGGTCCCATTGGGCGTGATTTTTCCTTTGGACGAAGACGACGTTTTGGAAGCAGTTGGGGTGTGTCGAGAATTCGGCGCCCCCATCTTGGGCCGTGGCGCGGGCACGAGTCTTGCGGGGCAGGCGTGCAACGTCGCTGTTGTTCTCGACATGAGTCGACATATGAACAACATCATCTCCATTGACGCGACGACGCGTCGAGCACGAGTCCAACCCGGCGTGGTGTTGGATCAATTGAACGCCGCAGCTCGAGCGATGGACCTTACCTTTGGCCCCGATCCAGCGACGCACGCGTGGTGCACCCTTGGCGGGATGGTCGGCAACAATTCGTGCGGGACTCACGGCCTCTATACGGGTAAGACCGTCGATTGCGTGGAGGAGCTCACCGTCGTGACCTACGGCTCGGCGCGCTTTGTGCTGGGGGCGTGCGACGATGCCCAGTTCGCGGTGCTTGCGAGTGACGACGGCGATCAAGGTCGCATTGTGCGCGAACTTCGCAAACTCAGAGACGAGTTCGCGCTCGACATTGCGTCTGGCTATCCCTCGTTGCAACGTCGCGTGTCGGGCTACAACCTCGACCAGCTGCAAGATTCGCACGGTTTTCATCTCGCGAGGTCCTTCGTAGGCACCGAATCGACCTGCGCGCTCGTTACCGAGATCGTGGTCTCCCTCGCCCCTTGGCCGCGACATCGGAATTTGGTCGTCATTGGCTTCGAAGACATCTACGAAGCGGCCGACAACGTTCCTGAAATCCTCCGCCACGAACTGATTGGCCTTGAAGGCTTTGATGGGCGACTCGTCGCGCAGATGCGTGAGAAGGGAATGAATCTTGAGAACCTCGAATTGCTTCCCCCGGGCGAAGCGTGGCTCCTAGCTGAAGTGGGAGCAGACAGCGACGACGAGGTCGTCGCAAAATCGGATGCGCTTCTAACGCAGCTTCCCCGAAGTGCGAGGGCAAGCATTCTTCGTCATCCCCACGAACAAGAGATGGTCTGGAAAGTTCGCGAATCGGGACTCGGTGCGACGTCGCGGGTCAGTGGCGGCGTTGTCAACTACGAGGGATGGGAAGACGCCGCGGTGGCGCCCGAGCAACTCGGTACGTACCTTCGCGGAATTCGCGAACTGTGGAAAAAGTTTGGCTATGAAGGTGCCTGGTACGGGCACTTCGGTCAAGGCTGCGTACACACGCGAAACAATTTTGATTTATCGAGTGTTGAAGGACTGAAGAAATACCGTTCGTACGTTGAGAGTGCCGCCGATCTTTGCGTCCAACTCGGCGGGTCTATTTCGGGCGAACACGGCGACGGCCAAAGTCGTGGTGAATTACTCAGTCGGATGTACAACCCTCGAATGATGGAAGCGTTTCGTCGCTATAAATCCGCGTGGGATCCTGAGGGTCGAATGAATCCAGGCAAAGTGATTGACGCGTATCCACTGGACAGCAATATTCATTACGGTCCCAAATACAGAAAATCGTTGCTGGTCGCTTCGAAATTCGCGTTCGCTGATGATTCGGGTTCGATGCAGAAAGCGGTGGAGCGCTGCGTTGGTGTCGGGAAATGTCGTAGCGACGTCGCCGGAGTGATGTGTCCCTCGTACCGCGCCACGCGCGACGAACTCCATTCGACGCGCGGCAGAGCCAAACTGTTCGGCGAGATGTTCCAAGGCGAGACGACACCGTCGACGTGGCGAAATCACGACGTCTTGGCGTCCCTCGAACTGTGCCTTTCGTGCAAGGGATGCGCAAGTGATTGCCCGACTCAAGTGGACATGGCGACCTATAAGTCTGAGTTCCTTCATCACTATTACGCACGACGACTCCGGCCCCGATCGGCGTTTGCCCTGGGACTTATCGCATGGTCCGGGCGAGTCGCGTCTCGTACGCCACGCGCCGTGAACGCAATCGCATCGAATACGTTCACCAGTACGTTTTTGAAGAGATTGGCCGGCGTCAGTACTCGACGTAACATTCCGCGCTTCGCTCCATCCCCCCTTCGTCGTAGTGCCGTCGGACGGCGACTTCGTTTGCAAGGTTCACCCACCGTGGTTCTGTGGTCCGACACTTTCACTGATCAATATCTCCCTTCCCGGGGTCTCGCCACCGCACGTGTGCTCGAGGCGATTGGTGAAACCGTGGCGATGCCGACGGCGTGGGCCTGTTGTGGTCGCCCGCTCTACGACTCGGGGATGTTGAACTTGGCACGTTCTGCCGCACGGGGGACGTTGTACGCGTTAGAAGAGTTCTTGGAGAATGACGTGCCGATTGTTGTCGTCGAACCGAGTTGTCTCGCGACGTTTCGAGATGAATTCCTCAAGATCCTTCCCGACGACCCGAGGGCCAAGAAACTCTCTCAGCTCAGCTGTTCTCTTGCGGAGCATCTGGACCGGGTCTCGTGGCGCTACGTCGGGGCGCCGATGAGTGGGCACGTCAGTATTCATCCTCACTGCCATCAATATGCGGTTCAGGGAACGGCGTCAGAAGTTCGTGTGTTGTCCATGCTGGGCTTTGAGGTCGAAGTGCTTGACGCGGGATGCTGCGGTCTGGCTGGATCATTCGGTTTCCACGAGGGCCACGACGACTTGTCGAGGAAGATCGCCGCGGATCGGTTTTTGCCCATGCTCGATACATCGGCGGCAATTGGTCCCGTGATTCTCGATGGCTTCAGTTGCCAACTTCAAGCACAAGAGCTTGCGGGCATTAGCACGCTCAGCAGTGCCGAATTCTTAGCCAGCGCTTTGTTGTCCGGGGATGATCGCTCGGTCCACTAGAGATCGTCGCGCTCGACGTCGGGCTATGGACGAGTAGGGTCCTTTGGTCGTCGACCAAGGCACCACAAAAAGAACTTGCCAAATCGACCGATATTCTCGCTTCGCCCGTGCGCAGCCTCGTGGTCGACTCGAGAACCGTAGGTGCCTCCGCTTTCGCTGGAGAGTCCCGCCAAGTGAATGTTGTTTGGTTCGGCGCCCTTAGGAACCTTTGGCATTCGTCGTCGAAACTTTCTTGGCTTGTCGCCGCTTGCACCCACCTTTGCAGCATCCCACAGGTCACCAGAAATAGCGATTCGCCATTTCCACCGTCTAACACCCGTCGTTCGAGAGACCACACGGTGCAGAGGACTGGTCACTAGGGTGACGAGAGGAAGGGATTCTTATGACCGACGCACATGACGCACTACATCTGAATAATCACCACCGCGACACCTTGATGTCCATCTTTCAGCACCCGGTGAGTCACAACATCGACTGGAAGGCGGTGCTCTCACTGTTGAATGTCGTCGGGAACGTGGACGAGTTGGCGGACGGCAAGTTCCGTGTGGTCATTGGCGACGAGGAGCAGTTCCTGGAGCGACCGCGAAACAAGGATATCGACACCCAAATGGTCGTCGATTTGCGCCGGATGCTGACAAGCGCCGGTTACGAATCAACCGTCACCGAGGCGACGAACGAAGGAAAAGAAGTCTGATCTCTCCGCCACTGGTGTTGCGTCGTTGTCGACTGGGATGGACAGCGGACTCAGCAAACGAGTGCACCTGAGTGGACGCGAGCACGTGGCGTCAGCGTTGGCGACGAATGAAACGAGGGAAATCGTGTCGACGCGAACTGGTGCCAGACGCTAGAACCTTGACGTGAACTTTTCGCCAGCGCTTCTCACGGATTTCTACAAGATCAATCACCGCCTGCAGTACCCGGCGGGAACGGCCACCGTCTACAGCACGTGGACCGCACGAGAGAGCAACATTGCGGGGATCGACCACGTCGTCGTCTTCGGCGTCCAAGCCTTCATCCAGCGCTATCTCATCGACTACTTTGGTGAGCATTTTTTCTCACGACCCCGCGAAGAAATGGTCGCGCGCTATGTCCGGCTCATTCGCAATACCTTGGGCGAGCCAAATCCTTCGACGGACCATTTGGAACGACTCTGGGATCTCGGTTATATACCTCTCGAAGTGCGAGCACTCCCCGAAGGAACCCTCGTGCCGCTGCGCGTTCCCTCGGTCACCTTTGTCAACACGCATCCTGATTTCTTCTGGCTCACGAATTTCGTTGAGACCCTCTTCAGTACTGAGACATGGTTACCCTCGACGAGCGCGACCATCGCGTACCAGTACCGCAAACTCCTTCAGGATTTTGCACTCGAGACGGGCGCCGATCTCGGAGCGGTACCGTTCCAGGGCCACGATTTCTCGTTTCGAGGCATGGGGAGTGTCGAATCCGCGGCATCGTCGGGCGCTGGACATCTCTTGTCGTTCCTTGGGACCGACACGATACCGGCAATCTTGTACCTCGAGGCGTACTACGCCGCCGATGTCGAAAAGAACATTGTTGGCGCGTCCATTCCCGCGACGGAACACAGTGTGATGTCGGCGTACGGCAACGATCATCCCGATGACGAATTCAGGACCTACGAGCGGCTCATCACGGAGCTCTATCCTTCAGGATTCATCTCGATTGTCTCTGACACGTGGAATCTCTGGAGAGTTGTTGGGGAGTACCTGCCGAGGCTTCGCGAGAGAATCCTTTCGCGCGACGGTCGCGTGGTTATCAGACCTGATTCTGGCGATCCGATCGAGATCATTGCCGGTCGTTCGACGCCTTTGGGCATGGATGGTGATCATGGTCTCGTCGCAATGCTGTGGGATGTATTTGGGGGCAGCGTTACCGATAAGGGTTATCGACTTCTTGATCCGCACATTGGAGTCATTTACGGCGACCAAATCAGTCTGGACACGGCGACGTCGATTCTTGAACGATTGAGAGACAAAGGCTTTGCGAGCACGAACGTCGTCTTCGGCATTGGGTCGCACACGTACCAGCAGACGAATCGAGATACCTTTGGTCACGCGTTCAAGTCGACGTCGGTCACGATCGACGGCGTGGAGAAGGCGATCTTCAAGGATCCCGTCACTGACACCGGACACATGAAGCGGTCGCTACGAGGGCGCGTAGCGGTCGTTCGAGAACAGGGAGAACTACGCGCTGTTGACGGACTTGGGAGTGGCGACCTGATTCCGGGCGACGAATTGCGGGTGGTGTTTCGAGACGGCCAGCTTCTTCACGTCGAGACACTTGACGAGATTCGCCTACGCCTCTTGAATGGTCTTCGTGTTCAATGATGCCTGGGAGGTGCGAACTCATGATGCGCAGACTTCGTTGTGGGAGTCGAACGAGCGAAGCGCGTGTGGTCTCCTTGGAGGGACTAGTCGACGAGCGACCGCGCGTCCAAGGCTTCTGAGGTCGCCAGATTCTTCTTGAATGTCATGCGCTCTGGTGGCGCCGGTCGACTGATGAAGTAGCCCTGGACGATGTCACAACCAAGTTGATCAAGAATCTCTAACGTATCGACATCCTCAATGCCTTCTGCGACAACTCGCAATCCCATCTCGTGTCCAAGATTGATGGTGGCGCGGACAATATCCAAACTTCTATCATTCTCGTGCAAGCCGAGCGAAGATATGAATGTTCGGTCGAGTTTCAATTCGCCAACGTCAAGACTTCTAAGGTACGTCAGCGATGTGAAACCCGCACCAAAATCATCGATCGATACTAGGACGCCGAATTCGCGAAGTCTTTTGATGACGTCTTGAGAACTCTCAAAGTCGGTGATGATGGTCGTCTCGGTAATTTCAACCACAAGGTACTCGGCACGCAGGTCGTGACGAGTCAGCAGAGCGGCCACGAATTCAACGAAACCCTGCTGGAGCAATTCGGTCGTCGCGACGTTGACCGAGACCGCAATTCGTTTGCCGCCTCGATGCCACTGGGCGCACTGAGCGACCGCTTCGTTGAACACCCACGTCGTGAGTGGCCACATTAAGCCGGCCTTCTCGGCGAGAGGTAGGAATTTCATCGGGGGCACGAGTCCAAGGGTCGAATGTGGCCAGCGCACCAAGGCCTCGACCGCTGTGATCTCCCCGGTGCGAAGGTCCAGCTGTGGTTGGTAATGAAGCGTCAAGTCTCCCTGAGTCACCGCGATGCGTAGCGCATCGATCAAGTTCAGTTGATCCTCTTCGCCGTCAAGATCTTGGTCGTAGAAGACGTAAGGGACATTTCCCATCTTTGCTCGATACATCGCGACGTCGGCACACCACATCGCGTCGGACGCATTCTTGGCGTCGTGAGGCACGAGGGCGATACCCACGCTGGCGCCCACGTTCGCCGTCATTCTGTGCAGTTCGAATGGTTTTACGACTTCATCAATAATTTTCTGCGTCACCTGTTCAGCGAGTGCCGCGTCCGCGTCGAGAAGCAGCACGGCAAATTCGTCACCCCCCATCCGAGCCGCGAGTCCGGCGTTACCAATGGCACCCCGCAAACGTGGTCCCAATTGACGAAGGAGTTCGTCACCGGCGGGATGACCGTAGGAGTCGTTGACTTCCTTGAAATGATTGAGGTCGACGAAAAGAAACGCCAATTGTCGCTGGTCGCGAACCGACCCTTGCTCTTCGCTGAAGAACACCTCGAGAACATTGGCGAGTTGACGGCGATTTCCAAGACCGGTGAGCTCATCGGTATTCGCTTGTCGATATCGATCCTCGGTGATCATGCGTAGGCTCCTCGCCGACATGGTCAGTCGAACGCCGACGATGATAATCGTGCCAACCGCAAGACCAATGGCAACACGACTTTCTTCGTCGAGCGTCCCGCGAACGAGTACGCCCAGACTTGCGACTGTTGCGAGCGCCGTAATCATGAATCCCTGAAGTCGAGGTCGTTTTATTGGGTTAAAGGGCTTTGTCTTCGCCCAGACGGAAAAGGAGAGAAAGAGAATAGCGAGGGGCCACGCGAAGGAATTGATGTCACTTCCAAAACGTGAAGCTTGACCCGAGGTCTGAAAAAGGTTGAAGGTGTCGCCAAAGACGATCACGATGAGTCCCGTTGTCATTAAGAACCATTGCGTCGTGCCGAGCCCGGCGATCATTGCGGTGCCCCCAAAGACGAAGAGAAGCAACAGGAAGTCGCCAATGGGAAAGGCGAGGTTCACCGTAGTCGAAAGGGCGCTGCCGCCGGTCAGGTTATGAATACTGTGAAACGCGAATGCGGCACAAAGTGCCGACGCACCACCTCCCGCAACGATGCCGTCAAGCCAATTTGGCTGGTTGATGCGATTGAGACCCTTTTGAAAAATGAGAACGCACGCAATGTACGCCAAGGGGTAGAAAAGGAAATAGAAGACGTCTGCGACCGAGACGTTGGGGGCGCGCGCGTGCCCTAGGGATTCGGCGGTGAGCAAAAGGTCCCCTACTGCCCACGCCAAGAGTCCCGAACCAAGCACCATCGGTACCACGCGATTGGGACCACGAACCAGCCCTCGACTGATACAGAGCAAGGACGCGACACACTCGAAGCCGCACACGGACCAACCATCCAGCCACAACCATTGTTGGTCGTTGCGTCGCGCGATGAGGGAGATCACGTAGGCCGCCAGACAGGCAGCCAAAATTCCGTAGAGCACTCGGATAAGGATGTCTCGGCGCCGCGTTGTCACGAGAGAGTCTTCGTTGCCAGACGCTTTTCGGATCACTCGTGGGTAGGTGAGGATGTCTTCGCTCATGTTCTCACCGTCTTTTCACGTAGGCGGGAACGCTCACCGAGAACGGCTCCTACGCTAACGGGGCAAAAAGTCCCTCGTTCGCGTGGGTCAAACCGTTGTGCCAATTGGGAATCATTCGGGCGTTGGACACTTTGCATCGAGCCTCCTGACATGGTGACGTTCGGTGGTCACCAGCAGTGCTTCGTTGAATCTTCCCCCATTTAAGTAGTAAAAACTGAGATTTCGCAAGAATTCTGTGTGAATTGGTTTATTCCACATCTTGGAACTTAATGTGCTGCACTCACGACTTTGTTGGCATTCGCGCACGATGCACAGTATTTATCGATGGGAAGGTGCCACTTCGGGCGAGTGGCACGACCAACGTTTCGCCGGAACTGTCCGTTGCGTGAGCCCACCGTTCTCACTCAGGGTCATGAAGAAGACCTGCTTCCTTCAGCCACTTCCAATGCATCCCCGCGTGATCAGCGTTGGCACCGATGACACCACCCAGTGTGCCGTCAGCCCACGGCGCTCCTTCGAGGATCTCGTCAAGCTGCTGATCGGTGAGTTCGCCCAGCAACTTTAAGCTCTCGCCACGAGCAACTCCTGTGAGCGCGATGATCTGGGTCAGTTCCTCGTCGTGATGGGCGCGCTGGAACTCTTCGTTCGAAGCATGGACAATCGTGAAAATTTCCTCGCGGCTTCTCGGCGTACCGTCCGCAGAGGTGAGAAGGCCCACCGGGTCTTCGTGTCCCGACACGTGACGTCGAATCATTGCAGCGAAGGTCGTCTCGATGAGGGCAAGGTGCGAGAAATGGTCAAGTGCATTCCAGTGGTTCCTGGGGTCGTGCTCACTTGGCGTGATGGGGCGTCGCAACTGTTCTGGTGTCAATTTCTCGAAGTTCGCCAACAGAAGGTTTCTGCTCTCGTTCAATTTTGATTCGACGTCGATTCTCTTCACCAGTGTCCCCTTTGCCTGCGCACCAATCGGTCATTAGGCTATGTGCCGCTGCGTTTCAAATCCGTTGAACTTCTGGCGCGACTACGACAGGTGTATCAAGCACCGTGACGGACGTATGCTGCGCCATACTCGAGTGCAATCACGTTGACCTAAAACGTAACAGCCTTACAGGGCAGCACCCGCGAGCAGTAGCTCCACGTCGATGTTCCCTCGGGTGGCGTTCGAATAGGGACAGACCGTGTGGGCTTCCTTTATGAGCGCTACGGCGGTGTCGCGGTCGGCGATGGAGGCAAGTGTCACGTCCAGGGTGACCGCCAACTGGAAACCTCCTTCACCATTGGGAAGAAGGCTCACCTTCGAGTCAATGGCGACATCACCCGCATCCGTGTGGCGTCGGCGCGCGACATTCATCAGTGCACTCTCGAAGCACGCGGCGTAGCCCACGGCGAAAAGTTCCTCGGGATTTGTTCCCCCGCCCGCGCCTCCCATTTCCGTGGGTATCCGCAGATCCACGTCGAGTTGCTTATCAGTCGTTTGGCCGTGCCCATCACGACCACCCGTGACGTGTGCTTGCGCGGTGTAGAGAACTTTTGCCATGGTGGCTCCTTTTTGGGTGTGGCGGACTATCGCTGCCGTCAATTACCATACCGATGCTCAGCGAAAACGATTCAAAGATTCCTCGCGAGAATTTTCAAAGCATCGAGTTCTGGATGTCTCGTTACTCGCTCTGGTTAGGAACGTTGCGGTTCCTCAGCGAAATCCTTTTTGCTGATCAAGAAGAGCAACCCTTCGATGAAACTCTCCATACCTTTCTCGCCCAGTTGGTTCTCGAGCGCCTGGGTCAAATCCGTCACCGCTTCGTGTGAGAGGTGGGCTGCCTCGTGCCCCCTCTCCGTGAGCACTGGTGCATCGACGTCGCCTTCAAGGTAACCGTCGACGATCAAACGCTCAATCGTCTGAAATGCATCAATCGAACGCTTTCGCCGGCGTACGAGTTGTTCGAACGGAATGCCTTCGTGAAGACCCCCCAAGACAAGTGCCCCATTCACCGGAAGCGGTGCGAGTCCTGCGTTTGACACGTAGTTGCGTATCTGCACCGCGAAGGCACCTCTTGCCTCATACAGCAAGATGGGGACTCCAGGCACATCATCGAAATTCACGGTTTCCTCCACGTTTGGACGAGGTGTTAGAGGACGTTCTAGTACGCCTATGAACACGAAATCAAGGGGAGACCCGAGGTTGTTGTTGCGTAATGCAGTGCACGCCGCCACCGTGGCGGAAAATGGCCCGACCATCGACGGCTTCGATGGTGCGACCCGGGTAGAGCCGAGAGACGATTTCAATCGCTTCTTCATCGCGTGGGTCGTCGAAGGTGCCAACTACGACAAAACCATTGCCTACGTAGTGGTTGATATAGGAGTAGTCCACGCAGAGGCCATCAACTACGAGAACCGTCGGAGCGGGGACCTCGATGACCTCAAGCACGTTGCCGCTGGCATCAGTGCTGGCACGAAGGAGAGCTATGAGTTCCTTCGTGACTTCAAAGTCGGGGTGATTTGGGTCTCGTTGACTGTGGGCCGCCACGAGCCCGGGCCGGACAAAGGTGGCCACGATATCAACGTGCCCACTGGTCCCAAACGCTTCGTAGTCACGCGTCAGGCCGCGTGGCAGCCAGATTGCGCGGGTAGTGCCAAGTTGCGCGTGAATCTCTACTTCGACTTGCTCGCGACTCCATTGGGGATTTCGTCGTGGGTCTAATTGGACGGTGTCCGTTAGCAGTACGGTGCCCACCCCATCAACGTGAATCCCTCCGCCCTCATTCGTGAGAGCAGAGTGGCGAACCTCGGCGCCACTTTCGTGGGCAATAGATGAGGCGAGGAGCGCATCGCTGTCCCATGTCGCCCAATCTTGGGCTCCCCAACCGTTGAAGACCCACTCGGACGCCCCAAGTTGTTGGGCGCCGAGCGTGAAGGTAGGTCCACTGTCGCGGAGCCAGGCGTCATCGATGGGAAGTTCAATCACACTGACGTCGGAATGCAGGAGCTCGATAGCAAATCTTCCTTGATTAGGGTTCGCGATCATGGTCACGGGTTCGTAGCGAGCAATCGTATTGGCAACGTGGGCCCACGCCGTTCGTGCGTTGTGCAACGAAGCAGAGTCTTCGGTACCGAAGGTGGCGTTGGAACGAGGGAACGCCATCCACGTGCGTTCGTGGGGCTCCCACTCCGCGGGCATTCGCCAACGCGTCATACGCACGCAAATGATGGGAACATGGTCGTCATGTTAACGATTACCAGCTTTGATGTTCCATCGTCACCCGCTCGCGTCAACGCACCGAAACGAGAACCGTTTCGAATCGGGGCTGTTCAACAGCGTTGGCATCCAGACCCAACGATTCACCTCGCCGCCTTGCGCGAGGGCGCGATTGCTGCTTCGGACTTGGGCGCGCAGCTCGTGTGCTTTCAAGAACTCACCCTTTCGAGTTATTTCGCTGACGCGAAGCCAAACTCAAAGCCGTCTGAGTTCGCAGAAAGCATTGACGATGGTCCGACGAGAATTTTCGCGACGCAACTTGCTGCGGACCTGGGTATCGCAGTGCACGCGTCGCTTTACGAGCGAACCGACAGTGACGATCCACTCGGCTTCAATACCGCAATCGTCGTCGCCCCGGACGGAGCGCTGATCGCGCGTACGCGTAAACTCCATATACCTATTACAGCTGGCTACTACGAAGATCAGTATTTTCGACCTGGTCCACCCGGGCGCGACGCTTTCCCCGTCGTCGAACTCCAGCAGGGACGATTCGGTTTTCCAACGTGCTGGGACCAATGGTTCCCTGAGCTTGCTCGCGCGTACTCACTTGCGGGAGCGGAGGTTCTCGTCTACCCAACGGCGATTGGTTCTGAACCCGACCACCCGGACTTTGACACTGAGCCCTTGTGGCAGAACGTGATCACCGCGAATGGCATAGCGAACGGTACGTTCATGGTGGCCGTTAATCGGATCGGCTCCGAAGGGCTTCTGACTTTTTATGGGAGTTCATTCATTTCGGATCCCTATGGACGAATACTCGTACAAGCGCCGCGTGACGAACCCGCCGTGTTGGTCGCCGATCTTGATCTTGAGCAACGTCACGACTGGTTGACACTCTTCCCATTCCTTGCGACCCGACGTCCTGACGTATACGGTTCCCTTCTTTGACGTTGCGATAATGCAGTGACGAGATATTGCCTACTGTGGCAACGATGACTGAAGATCCTCGTCTGAAACCATTCGTTGACTCACTCGAATCAGCGCACCTGGGCAGCGACGATTTAGTCCGGTTCCGTGCCGATGACGGAGATAACGCCGTCGCGGCGATGGTGCAAGCCTCTGAACTCTACGACGACGAAACGCGAGCAGCTCTGCGGATGCTCTTGACGAGCAACTCCAAAGAGATTTTGGCACTTTTCGCGCGACGTCGAATACTTCTCGGTCGCCGCACCTCAAATGCCACGTACTTCGGTCAAGCTTTGGCAGCGTTCTCGCTCCTACCAAAGGTGAAGGATGTTCCCTGGAATACATGGCTCCTCGCCGCAGTCTTCCTTGGTGGGTACTCGAATGATTCTGATGTCGTCGCCCTTTATGGGGGCCCGGATTCACCCGGGGGAAGTCTTTGTCGCTCGATCCAGGCGTCACTTGCACACGGTGGTTCACTCGACATGTGCCATTTAAGAGAAGTGAACACCACCTATGGCGCTGGAATGATCGAGCTTCCGCTACCCCACGATGTTGCCGCCCGCAGTTGGAGCAGAGCGCCCATCATCGACAGAGATGACGCCACCTACTCGCCAACGATCAACCTTGCGCAGTTGGCGGTCGACGTGGCAGACGCGCTCGATCAACTTGCCGGAACTCAAACGACCGCACTCGCATTTTCGCGTTTATCCACGGGTTCAACGCCCTTTGTTCCTACGTTGGGTTGTCTGCACTGCTATGCCATGAGAGGAAGCACCACGTTCGATGTCTACGTCGCTGAGCTTCAGTCGGAAGCTGACGCGCGACGGCTCTCCGATGAGATTTCGGACGACCAAGGAACGGCGGTATCAAATGGTGCCACCGTCGTTGTCTTTTTGATCGAACCGAATTTTGACGACGAAGTGGAAGCCGCGACGCCGGACACGACCCTCCTCAGAAAACTCGCAACGAGTGTCCTCGCGCGACGTTGACATTGTGCGCCTTGCTGGGCGGCGCATCAATGAGCAATGCTGAATAGTGTTCTGAAGAGATCTCATGGTGCAAGACCGTGTGACGTTTTTGAATCAAAGGACTAATCGGTCCTGGTCAATGTCATGATTCTTGGCGACGCCCTTCGCGGCAGCTTGCGCGAAGAGCAACCACCGACGCACCGCAACCTTGGTCAAGAAGATGCCGCATCAACGTTCGTCACTTAGAAAATTGTGCGAAGTCCGTCTTGCACGAGTGTCGCAACATATTCTTTATGCATTCAACAGGTTCGCGTGCGACAATTTCGACGGGCTGCTCTCCGACGTGGCGGGCGCAACTGATGTCGATGACGTCAATGACAACTGACAAGCCAAGGAAGCGTTGGCACTGCTGGCGATCTCCTCTGGACCAACCGCGGTGGGCGCGTCCGACGTTGCTCGCTCTTTCTGCCGTTGCATTACTTCTGTACTCCTATCGAACTGCTCCCTATCTCGAGACGTATTACGCCGCCGCGGTACGCAGTATGTCGATGAACTGGCACAATTTCTTTTTTGGCTCATTCGATCCAGACGCCACGGTGACGCTCGACAAACTTCCGGGCTCGTTTTGGGTCCAAGCGACATTCGTTCGAGTATTCGGCGTCCATCCTTGGGCGATTGTCCTTCCTCAGATTCTCGAAGGCGTCTTGTCGGTGCTCGTTCTCTTTCGTGTCGTACGACGTCTTGTCGGTGCTCGTGTGGCAATCATCGCTGCGCTCGTATTGGTCGTCTCACCCGCCAACGTTGCGCTGGATCGAGGCAACATCTCAGACTCCTTGATGGTGCTGTGCCTGTTGCTCGCCGTCGACGCGACGATCAGCGCTGTCGATACCCATTCCAAGGGGTGGATGGCGGCGTCGGGCGCGTGGGTGGGCCTCGCCTTCCAAGCGAAAATGCTCGAGGCGTGGTTAGTGTTGCCCGCCATTTGGCTGCTGCTGATAATGCTCTCGACATCGCACTGGAAGAAAGTCGTCGTGAGTATCGGCACCGTGAGCGTCGTCGCCGTTCTCGTGTCGCTTAGTTGGATGAGCGTCGTGTCGTTAGTTCCAACGTCGTCGCGACCCTACGTCGACGGAAGTTCGAATGATTCTGAGTTTCATCAGGTCTTCGTGTACAACGGCATCAATCGAGTGGGCACTCTTTCTCCGAACCAGGTACTGCACCAAACGCTGGGACTTCGCCTTCCCACCCCGCCCGCGCCGTCGTGGGATCGGCTATTTCGAGGTTCCTGGGGTCGCGACGGTGGTTGGCTGCTCCCCGCCGCACTACTCATCGTGTTCGTTGGACTCATTGCGACACGCAAACGCGCGCGAGGTGATCCTTGGCGCGCGTCATTCGTACTCTGGGGTGCGTGGTTGGTCGTACTGGGTGTCTCGTTCAGTTCAGGTTCAAGTCTGAACTCGTATTACCTTGCTGCTCTTTCGCCCGCCGTCGCGGGCATCGTGGCGACGGGAGCATTGTTGGCTTGGGAGTACCGTAGCGAAGCGTTGACGCGATCACTCGTGTTCGCGACCGCGCTGATCACCGTTATCTATGGCTTGATGCTTTTGCCGGGGACAGGCGAAGGAGTCGGTTCGTGGATAGTGCCACTCGCCGTTATCACTGCAGTCGCTGCGACGGTGGCTGCGTGGCGATCACGAAGCGCGAGCGCGCGAACGAATGCACTCGCAGCGTCGGGTGTCCTCTGTGCGATGCTCATACTCCCGAGCATCGCGGCGTTGACGTTCGTGGTGAACGGCTTCGGAGCCTTCGACACGCCTTTCGAACCTAATGGCGCCGCGCTGGCCGTCTCGGATCTCCTCGGTACGGGAACAACTGAAGCAGTGCTGCCCAGTCTAGAAATGGCGCAGAACGGTGCGCCATATCTAATGGCGACGCAGTCCTCCGCTATTGCGGGCCCTTTTATCTATGAGACCGGACTCGAGGTCTTACCCATTGGCGGCTTCACCGGACTTGTACCAAGTCCGACCTTAAAGAGACTCCAAAAGCTCATCAACGAGGATGCATTTCACATCGTCCTCGCGAATCCTGACAGTCTCGACCCACGGCTCAAGTGGATCGCACAGAACTGCAACACGTTGCCTTCGCCGTCGGGCCAGCAAGCGACCTCACTTACGTTGTCGGCTTACTACTGTCGACCCGGCGACTAACTGGCTCTAAGTTTCAAGACTTATTCCTGTGGTTCTTTTGACTTACTCGAGGTCTTGACACCGTGTCGGACATTGAATTGCTCACGGCACTCGTGATTTGCGTTGATTTTTCTTGGTAGAACTTCAATCTTTGAACGGGTTCTGACCAGAAACAATCGGCCGAGACCCCACGAGCGACGTCATCGAACCTGCGCACGGCTCGTGATGGTGGACCCCTCTACGGTAAAAGGAGCTCCGTTCGGTACTTCGGCGTCAGTTTCTTTGATTTGGCGATGAACGCATCGCGGGCCTCGGGCGTAAGGGGTGCGGGTGGCTCAGTTCGAGCGTCAACGGGGATGCCGACTTCGGCGAAGAATTCTTCTTGACCGGGAGGAGTACACATGCACAGCAGTCGTGCAGGTTCTGTAGCGGCATTACGAAAAGCGTGCGGTGCGTTGGCCGGCACGTTGATGGTCTCGCCAGCTTTGGCAACAAGCTTCTCACCGCGAAACGTGACTTCGACCTCACCCTCGAGCACGCTGAACATCTCTTCGAAGTCATGACGGTGAGGCGGCGGACCTCCTCCGGGTGGGACGTGCATGTCGATGAGGGTGTACTTACCGTCGGTGTCATTGCCGGTGACGAGGATTGTGTACGTGTCGCCGACGAGACCAAGGTGCGGAAGTGTTTCGTCTTGATTCGGCCGCGCGACGGTCAGGTGCCGGTTCGGATCGTCTGGTGGCAATGGCGGCATCGGTGCTTCTGAGACGTTGGTCATTGTGGGCTCCTTGTCGTACATCGATTGAAGTGTGGGCATTTGCCACTCGGCTCGCGACCTTCGGTTCCTATCGAATGTCGCGTGATGACCGCTGATGTCGAAATCGCCTCAGCCGCGAGGCTGTGCTTTCTGGAGGAAATTTGATCGTGCATTAGGCGCAACGCCAAGACGTCGTCTTCAAGCCCAAGAAATTCTTGCACGCGTGCACCACCCTCCTCATCCATCCTGACGTCGAGTAAACCGACTTCATAAGCGGGTGATTTACTCCGCTTACACTAACGTATCAAATATGAGTGGATCAAAGATTGACGCCGCTAGCAAGAGGAAATCTCAAGGGTCGGCCGGTGCTCGTCGCCATGAACACCGTGATTTACGCCGCGACGCCGCTGCCAACCGTGATCGTTTGTTGACCGCAGCCGCGGCCGCGATACGTCGTGAAGGGCCCGGCGTGCCGCTCGCCACCATCGCGGCTGATGCGGGGGTGGGCGCAGGTACCTTGTATCGGCGCTACTCGTCGCGCGACGCATTGTTTGTCGCGCTCACGAACCGGTCGTTCCAGATGGTCCTGGAGGCGGCGCGCCGGGCGAGCGACGTTGGTGGCACAGCGATTGACTGTCTGCGGAGTTTCATCGACCAAACCATCGAACACGGTGCCGACTTGGTACTTCCTTTGCACGGGGGTCCCGTGCCTCTCGACCACGACACCATCGCACTTCGAAGAAAAGTTCGTACCGCCCTCGAAAAGATCCTGCGTCAAGGATACGACGACGGCACGATTCGTAGCGACGTCACTGCGCGAGACGTCATCATTTTTGGTGCACTGTTGGCGCAACCGTTACCGAATGCTCCCGACTGGAAGTCGCTCGCGCGTCGACAAGCGGCGATCTACTTCGACGGACTCGCCGTTGGCACAAGCAAGTAACCGGCGCCCATAGCAATCGCGACGATAGGTGCGTCGATTCTCGGCGCGACCGCGGTCTGCGCCTTCGTCGTAGGGGATCTCGCGCACGTCGTCATCGCGGCGATCGCCCGCGGAGCAGGTGCCAGTCACCAGTTCCTTCCTCTTCACTTCGCGACGTTCTCTGTCTTCATCGTGCTCGCCGTTATTGGTGGCGCCATTGGATGGGAAATGGTTCGTATCAGGGCGACCAATCCGAGTCGAGTTGTCCCTCGCCTCGTGCCCTTCGTGCTACGGCTCATTTTCATTATCTACGTAGCAATCGGTATCGCTTAGGCGGAGACTGTGACCACCTAAGTCGGGTCTTTTCACTGATGGCAATGCACACTCTGCTCGCCACTGCCGCGGTGCTCAGTTACTTTTACTTCCTACCCATGCGCTCGATGACGAATCCCCGAGAACGAACGATGTAATGGGGCTCACGTCATTGGTGGACGCCGTCCGTTTTTGTACCTTCAGTCGATGTGACGTTGAACTCCCTTCGTCAGCGGGTTAACTGACGGAGGGAGTTCAGCCAAGGATTGGACGGTCTATTTCTTCGCTTTTGACGTCGCAAGCGCGTCTGCAGTGACTTCGACCAAGTGGTTGATCCAGTCGCGGTCGTTTAGTTTTGCCGAAGAAATCTTGAACGCAGGTTTTGCGCCAGGGTAGGGAGATTCTTGGGCAATTCGACCAGCCAGCTTGGTCCCTTTGCCGGTCACTTTTATGAAGAGCGTGTCATCACATATAACTCCGAAAAACTTGCCCCGGAAGTAAAGCCCATACTCGCCAAACATTGGTTTCGCACTCACGTCGAGTGGAATGAGCTTTTCGAGGATCTTTTGGACCATTTCCTTTTTCGATGTCATAGGCCCACATTAGAGTTCGCGCGACATGAACCTCTTGCCAGCGAGCTGCAGACTTGGCGCGCGAGTCCCCTTGGCTACTCAGATATGGCTCGACGTCCGAATCGAGGAAATTGCTTCAACTGGAAAACAATTCAAGTTAGAAATCCACCGGACGCGTCACCACATCGGATGGGGAACGTCCTGACTGCAGCTTGCCTAGTTCTAGTAGTAGTGACGCCTTCCACCGACCATCCGTCCCATCGAGCCCAACACCCAAAGAACGGCGCCCACGATCAAGAAGAACATGCCGACCGACCACAGGAAGGGCAACGCCAGCAGAAATCCAATCAACATCAAAATTACGCCAAAGATAAACATGAACTGACTCCTCTTTTTGTAGAAATCGTTTGTGCAATGCAAATCACTTTTTGATCGAACAACTGCGCATCCCAGCGTTGACGCGGAGCTAATCGAGGTGCTGGCCCAATGCTGCGTGTTATGCAACTCAAGTGACGTCGACGACCATCAACATCAAACCGCTGGCCTAAGGTCGACACTTGTGCTCTTTTGGTTGGTTCCGAGTAAATTTTGTCCGAAAGTGGCGCTGCCGAGGACGGCAGTACCTCGAGGGATGATTTCGGCTAAACCCATCAGACTTCTCTCTGCTACGGGGAACCAACGGTGCAAAGCGCTTATAGCAGGGTCTCGGCTTGTCGCTTCTGCCACCGTACCGTCCAAAAGGGAAATCTCAAGCGGAACGGCGTGCCCGCTTAACGCCACATTGCGCCCAACGAAAATTGAACACCTTTCCTGAACCAAACGGAATGGGGTGCACCGACGACGTTGCTCAAATATTTCCCAATCAAGCTTCATTTGAATGGTGCAGCAATCTGTCAACAATTCGAGTTAGGCGCTGTGTTCCCGCGCATTTGAAGTCCTTTGCGAAATAGGCCGAAGGACATTTTCGCCAACCGAGCTGTACTTTACCGACTGTCGTTCCGTAGGTGATGAATTTGGTTTCGTCACGATCGACCACGTCGGGTCCGCGCTTCGCGGCCCGTCTCTGCTGCATCGGAATTCCAACTCTCAGATGACGTAAGGATTGAGGGACGAGTCGAACTCTCTATCTAGGTTTGTTGGTCGCGCGGCGACGAAGGATTCACTGGTGGTCCGAGAAGTGTCGTCGACGAGATCACGAACTCGTACCCACCAATTGCTATGAAATTTGGCGTTCGCTCGCCAATGCCTGAAAGCCGAACACGAAAGCTAAGTGACGTTTGGGTGACAATCGCCCGAAAGAACGTGGGATACGTTTCGCAACCATAAGGTCAAGTAGGCGGCAGTTTGTGTGCTCTCTTCAAGCAGGCAAATTTTACTACTTCTTTGAATTCATCGGTAAACCCTCGAGCGTCGCCCACCTCGTCTCGTTATCGTAGACAGGTCTAGAAATGTCGAGGGGCAAGAAGCCGCAACGAACGTCAGTGGGTCTCTCGCGCTGGTGTTCGCGCAATGGCAATCGCGCGTTGTTACCCTTCGTTTCGTTTTCCGCAATAGTTGCGATGCTGTGGACTCCCTTTGGGAATGCTGGCGCAACAACCAGTACGGTGAACCCGGACAATTCGCAATTTCGAGACGCTCTCTTGTCAAATTTACCGTTGACATCGAAAGCATCAAGTTCGGCGTTGCAAGAAGAACATTCAAGGCGCCCAAACTCAAGTGCCTCAGGCACGACAAAACTCGTCATCAGGGCGAGGACCCCTGCAGTTGCGCCACACACTGCTAAGCACACACAAGCAATTCCGGGTGCAGTTGGAGCTCAAGGGCTCTCTGACAAATTTGGAAACACGGACGTTGGTCTGAGTGGGCCGCGGGAGCCGAAAGGAGATAGGGGTCCGGCAGGCCCGCAGGGTCCTGCGGGCGTTTCTGGACTGAACGGAACGGCAGGATCAACGGGCTCACAGGGCTCACAAGGAACACGGGGCAAATCCGGTTCAAACGGACTCAAGGGGGCGACTGGTAGCGATGGCGTCGTTGGGCCGAGTGGCGTGAGGGGAGTTGCGGGCGCCACCGGTTCAACCGGCGCTACCGGTTCAACCGGCACCCAAGGTTCGCTAGGTGGATCACAAGGTTCCACCGGAACGCAAGGTGCAGCGGGCACCAACGGATCACAAGGTGCCACCGGCGCGCAAGGTGCAGCGGGTTCGACGGGCGCCAACGGATCACAAGGTGCAACCGGCGCACAAGGCGCCGCGGACTCGACCGGTCTCACTGGACCTCA
>PLRK01000076.1:73003-73183 GCA_003163875.1 Acidimicrobiaceae bacterium
GGCGCACAAGGTGCAGCGGGCACTGCTGGCACCAACGGATCACAAGGTGCAACTGGCGCGCAAGGTGCAGCAGGCGCTACTGGCACCAACGGATCACAAGGTGCCACCGGAACGCAAGGTGCAGCGGGCGCGCAAGGTGCAGCGGGTTCGACGGGCACCAACGGATCACAGGGTGCCACC